>NZ_LKEK01000013.1:0-162255 GCF_001466905.1 Pseudomonas sp. ICMP 3272 | reverse complement strand
CCTACTTTGGCCCCATCAAAGTAGGTCGCCGAGGGGCGAAAAGGTGACCTGATTCGACCCCCAATCCACCTGAAACCACAGAACCGCTTTGTGACGCGGAGCGTCACGAACTGCATTCCCACGCGGAGCGTGAGGAACGAGCGGCGTCTGGGATAACAAAGGTGACCTGAGTCGAACCCTAATCCACCTGAAACCACAGAATCGCCGTGTGACGCGGAGCGTCACGAACTGCATTCCCATGCGGAGCGTGAGGAACGAGCGGCGTCTGGGATAACAAAGGTGACCTGAGTCGAACCTCAATCCACCTGAGGTCGCAGACCCACGAGAGGCGTCCGGGAGAGCACTTTTCGTCACTCTGCGCAAAGCGTGGGGACAATAGCAAAAAGGCCCGGTCACTGAGTGAGCCGGGCCTTTATGACGGTGTCAGACGATTACTCGCTGAGCGTCGGCACCTTGCGCGGGGCCATGAAGTACAGCCAGATCAACGCGATGAAGTACATCGCCGGGATCATGGTGAACAGCACGTTGTAATTGTTGTTGGTGGCGGTCAACACGGCACCGACAATCTGGGTCATGAACATACCACCAATGGCCGCACACATGCCGCCGAAGCCGAACACGGTACTCATCATGTGCTTGGGCGTGTAGTCCATCACCAGGCTCCAGATATTCGCGGTCCAGGCCTGATGCGCACCCACCGCAAGCGAGATGGCCAGTACCGCCACCCACAGGCCGCTGGCGTTGGCGGCGAATACCACGCTGCAGATAGTGACGGCAAAGATCAGCATCGACAGCAGACGCGCAGTGGTCGCACGCATGCCGCGCCCGATCAGCCAGGAGGACAGGATGCCGCCACCCACGCTGCCGAAGTCAGCGGTCAGCCAGATCAGGATCAGCGGGATGCCCATCTGCGTCACGCTGATACCCAGGTTGTATTGCTGATTGAGAAACGGCGGCAACCAGTACAGGTAGAACCAGAACACCGGCGCAGTAATGGCGTAAGCCAGCGCGAACGCCCACGTGCCGCGCATCTTCAGAATGCCGGTGAAGGGCACCTTGACCGGCGCAGGTTCGACTTCCTGATTAATATAATCCAGCTCGGCCTTGCTGACGGTCGGATGCTCTTCGGGGTTGTAGTACTTCAGGCGCCACATGGTGACCCAGATCAGCCCCAGCGAACCCATCGCTATAAAGGCGGCCTGCCAGCCCCAGACGGTAAGGATCAGCGGCAGCAGCGCCGGCGTCAGCATTGCGCCGACGTTGGTGCCAGCGTTGAAAATGCCAGTCGCCACGGCACGTTCACCCGCCGGGAACCACAGACGTGTGGTCTTTACACAGGCCGGGTAGTTGGCAGCCTCGGTCAGGCCCAGAATGAACCGGCAGACCATGAAGCCCACAGCGGAAGTCGCAAGGCCATGAGCGCCGGTCGCCAGGCTCCACAGCAGCACCGCGAGGAAGAACGCGCGCTTGACGCCGACCTTGTCGATAAAGCGGCCTTGCAGCACGAAGCCCACCGCGTAACCGACCTGAAACCAGAAGTTGATGTTGGCGTAGTCCATCGCCGTCCAGCTCATTTCCTTGGCGAGGATGGGCTGCATGACGCCAAGCGCCGCTCGGTCGATGTAGTTCAGCGTGGTGGCGAAGAACACTAGGGCGAGCATGCCCCAGCGCGTCTTGCCCACGGCGAGTGCGCCGCGAATCTTTTCGCCCATCCCGGCACGGGCGGCCTGGGCGACAGGGTTGGTCTGGGTGTTAAGCATGATGTTCTAACCATCCGTTCCAGGACTGTGCTGCTGGCAACAGTCGGACTGAGAAGTCCACTCGATGCAGGCGTTGTGCAGGTAAAGTGAAGTCGTAGAACCGTGATTCGACTGGCCTGTTGACTCAGGCTTTCATCGAGACGATCCGTCGGGCCGACAATTTACAGGTTGGGCCGCGCAAGTGTGTTGGAATGTTTCAGGCGACGCAGATCCGCGCGGGGCTTTTGGCCGGACGAGTTCGTTGAACCTGACGTCTGGTGAGACGGACGGGCGAGCGGGCGAGCAAAGCGAGAAGGGTGCACATGAGCAATGTTCCTGTTTTTTGAATTGTTATGGGTTGCTGCTGATGAAGCAAAAGATCAAAACGTTTGACTGCGGGTCTACCCTGCAATGTGATGCTGATGTTGAGCATTGCGTGGTACAGCGTCAATTGAGTAAAACGGCTTTTGTTCGATAATCGAACGTAAAACTAACCGGTTCGTACACTTTATGTTGCTGTAGTATTTTGACAGGCAAATACTTTACTCGCACCTCTGAATAAGGCCGGGAAAGGCCAGGAATGCGGTGCTGTCCAGTCGCGACCGAAACAGGTCGCGTTCATCCAGGAGCTGAAAAGCATGCAGCGTTCAATTGCTACCGTATCCTTGAGCGGTACTCTGCCCGAAAAGCTCGAAGCCATCGCCGCAGCCGGCTTTGACGGCGTCGAGATTTTCGAAAACGACTTGTTGTATTACGACGGTAGCCCACGCAACGTCAGGCAGATATGTGCTGATCTGGGCATTGCCATTACCCTGTTCCAGCCGTTCCGGGATTTTGAAGGCTGCCGCCGTGATCGCCTGCAGCGCAATGTCGACCGTGCCGAACGCAAATTCGATCTGATGCAGGAACTGGGCACCGATCTGGTGCTGGTCTGCAGCAATGCGTCTGCCGATTCGGTGGGCGACGAGAACATTCTGCTGGATGACCTGAGCCTGCTGGCCGAGCGTGCCGGAGCCCGTAACCTGCGTGTCGGTTATGAGGCGCTGGCCTGGGGCAAGCATGTGAACACCTGGCAACAGGTCTGGAACCTGGTGCGTCAGGTTGATCATCCGGCACTCGGTGTGCTGCTCGACAGCTTCCATACCTTGTCACTCAAGGGCGACCCGAGCGCGATTGCGCAAATCCCGGGTGACAAGATCTTCTTTGTGCAAATGGCCGACGCGCCGATTCTGGCCATGGATGTGCTGGAGTGGAGCCGCCATTTCCGCTGCTTCCCCGGTCAAGGCGAGTTTGATCTTGCGGGTTTCCTCGCGCCGATTCTGCGCAGTGGCTACACCGGTCCGTTGTCGCTGGAAGTGTTCAACGACGGTTTCCGTGCCGCCCCGACTCGCGCCAATGCGGCGGACGGTTTGCGTTCGCTGCTTTATCTGGAGGAAAAAACCCGCCAGTTGATGGCGCGTGACGAGCCAGCCGCTGCGCCTGAAATACTCTTCAACCCGCCCGCTGCCAGCACTTACAACGGCGTCGAGTTTCTGGAGTTCGCGGTCGACGAGAGCCACGGCGCGCGCCTGTCAGGCTGGCTGCAACGGCTGGGCTTTGCCAAGCTGGGTCAGCATCGCTCCAAGGCGGTCAGTCTGCTGGGGCAGGGTGATATCAAGATCGTGCTCAATGCCGAACCCTATTCTTTTGCCCACAGCTTTTTCGAGGCCCACGGGCCGTCGCTGTGCGCCACTGCCTTGCGCGTCGATGACGGCCATCAGTCGCTGGAGCGTGCTCGGGCCTTCAAAGGCCAGCCGTATCGCGGGCTGGTCGGCCCCAATGAGCGGGAGATTCCTTCGGTCCGCGCGCCCGACGGTAGCCTGATCTATCTGGTTGATAACGCTGCGCCCGGAGAATCGATTTACGACAGCGATTTTGTCGTCGACCCGCAAGCGGTTGCCAAGGGTGGTTTACAGCGTATCGACCACATGGCCATGGCGCTGCCCGCTGACAGCCTGGACAGCTGGGTACTGTTCTACAAAAGCATTCTGGACTTCGAGGCCGATGACGAAGTGGTCTTGCCCGACCCCTATGGTCTGGTGAAAAGTCGTGCCCTGCGCAGTCGTTGCAGTACCGTGCGCCTGCCGCTGAACATTTCCGAGAATCGCAACACGGCCATTTCCCACGCGCTGTCGAGCTATCGCGGCTCTGGGGTGCATCACATTGCGTTCTCCTGTGAAGACATCTTTGCCGAGGTCAGCCGCGCCAAGGAGGCGGGGGTGCCGTTGCTGGACATCCCGCTCAATTACTACGACGACCTGGCAGCCCGCTTCGATTTCGATGAAGAGTTTCTCAGCGAACTGGCGTATTACAACGTGCTTTATGACCGCGATGCGCAGGGCGGCGAGCTGTTCCACGTCTACACAGATGCCTTCGACGGGCGCTTCTTCTTCGAGATCCTGCAACGCAAGAATGGCTACGTGGGCTATGGCGCGGCCAACGTGCCGGTGCGTCTGGCGGCGATGGCCAAGGCGCGCAATGTGGCAGCGCGTCAGGCGCGGCTGTAACGCGAGACCGAAAGTAGAGCTGCTGCGAGGGTTCGAATTCCTCGCAGCTTCCCTCTGCCTGCGGTCAGCTTCATACTTCGCGCATTACCCGTGGTCATGAGCCAACAATGAAAAAAATCGACTCCGCCGTTGCCGTTGAACCTGCCGCTACCGTGCCCAAGGGCCGCAAGAACAATCCGGAAAAAACCCGCGAAGACATTCTTCAGGCTGCTGTCGCCGAATTCGTTGCCCACGGTCTTACAGGAGCGCGCGTCGATGCCATCGCCGAGCGCACTAAAACCTCGAAACGGATGATCTATTACTACTTCGGCAGCAAGGAGCAGCTGTATGTCGAAGTGCTGGAAAAACTCTACGGTGCGATTCGCAACACCGAGAGCGAGCTGAACCTGAGTGAGTTGGAGCCTGTCGAGGCTATTCATCGCGTGGTGGAGTTCACTTTCGATCACCACGACAGCAACGTCGATTTCGTCCGCATCGTGTGCATCGAAAACATACATTACGGCGAGAACGTCAAACAGTCCGATTCGATCCAGGCCAAAAGCCAGAACATCATCAGGGCGCTCGACGGCATCCTGCGTCGCGGCGAGGCCAGTGGCTTGTTCCGCGATGGCGTTCATCCCGTGGACCTGCACCTGATGATCAGTTCGTTCTGCTTTTACCGGATCTCCAACCGCCATACCTTCAGCGAAATTTTCCAGATCGAGCTGTGGAGCGAGGAGGTCAAACAGCGTCACAAGGCGATGATTTGCGACGCTGTGCTGCGTTATCTCAAGCGCTGAGGTTTACAGCGTATGGAAGTGCGCCATCATCCGTTCTGCATCGGCTGACTGGCCACTGAACAATTCGAACGCCTTGACCGCCTGAAACACCGCCATGGTGCTGCCATCCAGCGTGCGGCAGCCCAGTGCACGGGCATGCTTGAGCAGTTCGGTTTCCAGCGGGAAGTAGATGATTTCCGCGACCCACAGCTCAGGGCGCAGCAACTCGACCGGCAGCGGCGTACCTGGCAGTTTGGTCATGCCGACCGGCGTGGTATTGACCAGGCCATCGGCTTTGGCCATCGCGGCAGGCAAATCGACACCCACCTGCGCCCGTCCGGCACCGAAATGCGCGTTGAGGTTGTCCACCAGGCCTTGCGCGCGTTGCGGCTCGACTTCGAATACCGTCAGGCATTCGACGCCAGCGCTCAATAACGCATGAGCCACGGCAGCGCCTGCGCCACCTGCGCCCATTTGCACCACCTGCTGACGTGGAGCCTTGTCCAGGCCGCGTTGGAAGCCTTCGGCAAAGCCCAGGCAGTCAGTGTTGTGACCGATGCGCTTGCCGTCCTTGAACACCACGGTATTCACTGCGCCGATACCGCGGGCTTCGGCGGACAGCTCGTCGAGTAAGGGGATAACTGCCTGCTTGCACGGAAAGGTGATGTTCAGGCCGGTGAAGCCGCAGTTTTGCGCGCTTTCGATAAGCCGGGGCAGGGCGCTGATGTCCAGTTGCAGGGCGTCGATATCAATCAGCCGATACAAGTAGCGCAGGTTCTGTGCATCGCCTTCGTGCTCGTGCATGGCGGGCGTTCGCGAGGCCTGGATACCCGAGCCGATCAGGCCGGCGAGAACGGATGTTTTTTCAGCATGGGTCATAGAATACGTCTCTTGTTTTTGTGCCACTGCCCGGTCCAGAGCAGGTGTTGAGCGGAATGTACCAGATGGTTAATAGTGCCGCAGGTGGCAGGCGATTACTACGCAGCGATGTTGTGCGGTGATCGCCCTAATCAGTGATAATCCACGGCCAGCCGCTTCAGATCAGCCAGAGTTCACGCCGCACATGCCCGATTCCGTTTTCAGCGCCGCACAGCAACAAGCCAGCACGTTGTACCTGCCACCGGGCGCGTGGGCCACAGTGCTTGATTGCCTGTGCGCGAAATTCACCGCCATCAGCCGCGAACAATGGCTGGACCGTATTGCCCGCGGGCGGGTACTGGACGAAAACGGCAAGGCCATCGCGCCTGACCTTGCGTACCGGGAGGGCCTGCGCATTCACTATTTCCGTGAGGTGCCCAATGAAACGCCGATCCCGGTGCTCGAGACGATTCTGTACGCCGACGAGCATCTGGTGGTGGCGGACAAACCGCACTTTTTGCCCGTGACACCCGCAGGCGAGTACGTCGAGCAGACGTTGCTGCGCCGTTTGATCCATCGCCTGGGCAACCCCGATCTGGTACCGCTGCACCGTATCGACCGGCACACCGCGGGGCTGGTGCTGTTTTCCGCCAACCGACAGACGCGCTCGGCTTATCAGGCACTGTTTCCCACCCGGCAGATCGACAAGTTCTACCAAGCCATTGCGCCAGCGCTGCCGGGCCTGGAGTTTCCACGTTTGCACGAAAGCCGTCTGGTTGAAGGCGAACCGTTCTTTCGCATGCAGGAAGGAGCAGGGGCGAGCAATACCCGGACGCAGATCGAGGTGCTCGAGCGGCAGGATCAATTGTGGCGGTACGGGCTTTATCCGGTGACCGGCAAGAAACATCAACTACGCGTGCACATGGCAGCGCTGGGCGCGGGGATCTGCAACGATCCTTTCTACCCGGACGTGGTAAAAGACCCTGTCGACGATTATCAAAACCCTCTGAAGCTGCTGGCCAAGGGCTTGCGCTTCATCGACCCGCTCAGCGGTGAACAGCGTCAGTTCGAGAGCCTGCTTGAACTCGACTGGTAAGCGCTAAAGCCGGGCTGACGGCCAAAAAAAACCCGCACTCGGCGGGTTTTTCCAAATCAGTCACGCGACGCCCGGATCACAGATCCTTGACGGTACGTACCTGATCCTTGTTGATGCGGGTCTGCTTGCCGTCGAGTTGCTTGAACTCGTAGAAGCCCGATTCTTCATCGTACTTTGGCGTGTCGACAGCCTGGATTTCACGACCATCGTTCAAGGTGATCACAGTGGGCGATGCGCAGCCGGCGAGGGAGGCAATGCTCAATGCAAGCAGGAAGGCAGCGGGAAGGGTCCGTTGTTTCATTACTGTGTCTCCAGATGGATTCTTGATTTACTGAACTCTCAGACGGATACACCGTCGGCAAAGTTCCGTATACACCGTCAGCAAGTTCAATAGCCAGCCACTTGCTACGGTTTCTCGCTGATCCCGGTCAATAGACAGGGGGTGTTCAGGTTGGCCAGGCGTGAATCACCGGCTTCCAGTTGCAGGGCGACTGGTTGCAGCGGTTCCAGGGCCCGTCTCGGGCTGCGTTCGCCGGCCTGCCATGCGGCTTCCAGCGTTGCGGCGTGAGCGATGGGGATCATACATAAAAGCGGCTGCCAGTGCTGGCCTTCACGCACCATTATTGGTCGCTCCGGGCATTCAACAGCCTTCTCGCGCAACGCTTTCAGCAACGGTTCATCGACCAAAGGTACATCGCAGGGCAAAACCAGCAACCACGGATGCCGGGCGAGTGGCAGGGCGGCGCGAATTCCGGCCAGAGGGCCGTTGAAATCGGCATCATCGTCCTGCACCAGTTGATCGGCGTACTGCGCATAGCGCTCGATGTTGCGGTTGCAGGAAATAATCAGGTCGTCGGTCAGCGGCCGGGTCAGCCGGTGCAGATGCTCGATCAGCGTCTTGCCCTGCCACTCGATCAGGCCCTTGTCGCGCCCGCCCATGCGCTGCCCGCGACCTCCGGCCAGCAGCAGGATAGAGCAGGGCGGCAGTGCGGCAAGGACATTCATCAAACACTCGGCGGGCAGTCAAAAGGAGTGCTGTGATATAACACCGGCCTGTTTCCTTAACAACTGGATGAGGCCATGAAAGCCAAGGCTGACACACCTTTCGTACCCCTGAATATCGCCGTGCTGACCGTCAGCGATACCCGCACCCGTGAAACCGATACCTCGGGCCAGATGTTCGTCGACCGCCTGACCGACGCCGGTCATGGCCTGATCGAGCGTGTGCTGCTCAAGGATGACCTGTACAAAATCCGCGCTCAGGTAGCGACCTGGATCGCTGACGATCAGGTGCAGGTCGTGCTGATCACCGGTGGCACCGGCTTTACCGGCCGTGACAGTACGCCGGAAGCCGTGGCTTGCTTGCTGGACAAGCAGGTTGATGGTTTTGGTGAGCTGTTCCGGCAGATTTCGGTGCCGGATATCGGCACCTCGACCATTCAGTCTCGTGCATTGGCGGGCCTGTCCAATGGCACCCTGGTGTGCTGCCTGCCGGGCTCCACCAATGCGGTGCGTACGGCGTGGGACGGTATTCTCGCCCAGCAACTGGATTCGCGCTTCCGGCCCTGCAACTTCGTGCCGCACCTAAAGCAGGCCGAGCCCTGTGCGACTCGTGGTTGAGTGCTGATGAACAACGAGCCGAAAACCTTGCTGCCTGTCGAAGAGGCTATCGCGCGGCTGCTGGCGATGGCCGAGGCCACGCCGATCACTGATCGCCAGCGTGTTCCGCTGGCCGATGCCGAAGGCCGCGTACTGGCGGTAGATCTGGTCTCCACGCTGGATCTGCCGCCCTGGCCGAACAGCGCCATGGACGGTTATGCCTTGCGCACGGCGGACTGGAGCGGCGAGCCGTTGACGGTCAGCCAGCGCATCTTCGCCGGTCAGGCACCCGAGCCGCTGGCCCCTGGCACCTGTGCACGAATCTTCACCGGCGCGCCGATGCCTGAAGGTGCCGATTGCGTCGAGATGCAGGAAAACGCCGAGGTGCTGGCGGATCAGCGCGTGTGCTTCAGCGAGCCGCTGAGCGTCGGGCAGAACATTCGTCCACAGGGGCAGGAAACCCGCGTTGGCGATACCGTGCTGGCGGCCGGAACGCGGCTTGGTCCTATTGAATTGGGCCTGGCCGCTTCGCTGGGCCTCGCCGAGCTTGAGGTGATCCGGCGGGTGCGTGTCGCGGTGCTGTCCACCGGCGACGAGTTGATTGAACCAGGTCAGCCATTGGGGCCGGGGCAGATCTACAACAGCAACCGGGTGTTGCTGTGCAGTTGGCTGAAGCGGCTCGAATGCGAGGTGGTGGATGCAGGCATCCTGCCGGACGATCTGGCGAAGACTCGTGCTGCGCTGGCGAATCTGCACGATGTCGACCTCATCCTCTCCACGGGCGGCGTCTCGGTGGGCGAAGCGGATTTCCTGGGTCACGCATTGCGCGAAGAAGGCGAGCTGACGCTCTGGAAGCTGGCCATCAAACCCGGCAAACCGCTGACCTTCGGGCATTTTCGTGGCGTACCGGTGATTGGCCTGCCCGGCAATCCCGCCTCCACGCTGGTCACCTTCGCTTTGCTGGCGCGCGCTTACCTGCTGCGCCGCCAAGGTGTGATTGACGTAGCACCGTTGCAGTTTCCGGTGCCCGCAGGTTTTGTCTGGACGCGTCCGGGCAATCGTCGCGAATACCTGCGCGGGCGTCTGGAACAGGGCAGGGCCGTGGCCTATCGCAACCAGAGCTCGGGTGTATTGCGCAGTGCTGCCTGGGCTGACGGCCTGATTGAAGTGCGTGAAGGTTCAACCGTGGCCGAAGGGGACTGGGTCAACTTCATCCCGTTGAGTGAAGTGCTGGGCTGAGTGGATTAATGGTTGGGCGGGCACGCATGAGCTACTCTCAACATCGCTGACAAGTTGGGCAACCGGACTTCGCCCTGGAGTATTGTTATGGCGCCATTGAGAGTGGCTTGTGTGATCCCGACCTACAACGGACGCAAGGATCTGGAACGTCTACTGGACTCGCTGGCTACGCAGACTGCGAGCTTCGATACACTGATCGTCGACTCCAGTTCTTCAGATGGCACGCTGGAGCTGGCGCAAGCCCGTTGTGCCAACGTATTGCGCATCGACAGCGAGGACTTCAACCACGGCGGCACCCGGCAGATGATGGTCGATCTGCATCCCGACTATGACGTCTATGTCTACCTGACCCAGGACGCCTACGTTGAAGATATCAATGCCATTGCCAACATTCTGTTGCCTTTCGCCGACCCCAAGGTCGGCGCGGTCTGCGGGCGTCAACTGCCGCACAAGAATGCCAACCTGTTGGCTCAGCATGCACGGTTGTTCAATTACCCTCCGACGTCGCAGATCAAAACCTTGGCCGATGCCCGCACGCTGGGCATCAAGACGCCATTCATGTCCAACTCGTTCGCGGCCTATCGCGGTGAAGCGTTGCGGGAGATCGGCGGCTTTCCCCGGCATGTGATTCTTTCCGAAGACATGTACGTCACTGCCAAAATGCTGATCGCTGGCTGGAAAGCAGCTTATGAAGGTTCGGCCGTATGCCGTCATTCGCACAACTACAGCCTGCGCGAGGAGTTTTGCCGTTACTTCGATATCGGTGTGTTCCAGTCCCGAGAAGCCTGGATCTACGAAACCTTTGGTGGCATCGGCGGCGAGGGCATGCGTTACGTCAAGTCCGAGCTTAAATTCCTCGGACCCCGGCGAATTCTCTGGTGGCCCATGTCGTTCGTGCGTAATGCGCTGAAGCTGCTGGCCTACAAGCTGAGCAAGCAGGAAAAGCGCCTGCCCCGCGGTGTGAAAAAAAAGCTCGGGATGTACAAGCGCTACTGGGACAGCCCTTACGCCTGAGCGAACCCTGCGCCGGACGCTGAGCGCCCGGCGTCTGGCACATCAGCTTTTCGCGGCTTCTTCGTCCAGACGGTCTGCCTCGAACAGTTGCGCGAGGTCGGCCCTGGCTTCGCGGGCGGTCTGCAGAACCTTGGCGTCGTCGTCATACACTTCATGCTGTGCGGCCAGCACTTGTTCGTCGTGGCGCTTGAAGCGACTGATGCGCGCGTCGGCCTGTGCTTCGGTCAGGCCCAGCCCCATCAAGGTCTGACGGCTCATCTCCAGGCTTGAATAGAACGTCTCACGTACGGCATGAGCGCCAATGTCCATCAACCGGTGAACGTGCTGGCGGTTACGTGCGCGGGCAATGATCTTCATGTGTGGATACAGCTTGCGGATCAACTCGGCGGTCTTGATGTTGGTGTCCGGATCATCCGTCGCAATGACAAAGTATTCCGCTTCATCAACCTTGGCTGCACGCAGTATTTCCGGACGCAGCGGGTCGCCATAAAACACCGGCACATTACCGAAGCTGCGCGAAAACTCGATCGATTCCACGGCGGTATCCAGAGCGATGAAAGGGATTTTCTGCGCCCGCAGGATCCGCGCTACGATCTGCCCCATACGGCCCATGCCTGCGATGACCACGCGTGGTTTGTCAGTCTGGATATCGCGGTATTCGTCCGGCACGTTGACGGCCTTGGCCTTGGGTTTGATCCAGCGCGCCAGAGCAATGAACAACAGCGGCGTGATCGCCATCGACAGCGTGATGGTCAACACCAGCATGTCGTAAAGCCCTGCCTCGAACAGCCCTTGAGCGCTGCCGATCTTGAACACCACGAAGGCAAATTCGCCACCGGCGGCCAGCACCAGGCCCAGTTGCAGCGCGCTGCGGTTATTGAGGCCGCCAGCGGTACGACCGATCAGGAACAGCATCGGCAGCTTGATTCCGATCAACAGCAGCGTCAGGCCCAGCACCGCGAGGGGCGAACTGAGCAACAGGCCGACGTTGGCACCCATGCCGACACTGATGAAGAACAGCCCCAGCAACAACCCCTTGAACGGTTCGATCTGTGCTTCCAATTCGTGACGGTATTCGGAGTCTGCCAATAGCAGACCGGCGAGAAATGCGCCCAGTGCCATGGACACGCCCACCAGTTCCATCAGCCACGCCGTACCAATCACTACCAGCAAGGCAGTGGCGGTCGAGACTTCCTGGATTTTGGTCTTGGCAACGATGCGAAATACCGGACGCAGCAAATAGCGTCCGCCGATCACCACGATGGCAATGCTGCCCAGCACGCGCAGGCCGTGGTTGATGCTTTCGCCGGTGTCCATTGCGTGATCGGCCCCGGCGAGGAATGGCACCATGGCAATCAAAGGAATTGCTGCAATGTCCTGAAACAGCAGGATAGCGAACGCCATCCGGCCATGCGGGCTGTTCAACTGCTTGCGCTCGGCCAGACTCTGCAAGCCGAAGGCCGTGGATGACAGCGCCAGGCCAAGACCCAGAATGACCGCAGTGTTCAGCGACTGGCCGAAGGCAAACAACGCGATCCCGCCAATGACCAGGCCTGTCAGCAACACCTGCGCCATGCCGACGCCGAACACCGATTTGCGCATGACCCATAAACGCTTTGGCGACAGCTCAAGACCAATGATGAACAGCAGCAAGACCACGCCCAGCTCTGAAATGTGGCTGACGCTCTCCGTGTCGCCTATCAAGGCCAGCACCGAAGGGCCGATGATCACTCCCGCGAACAAATAGCCGATCACCGCGCCCAGCTTCAGGCGCTTGGCCAGCGGTACTGTCAGCACGGCGGCGAGTAGAAACACTACTGCGGCCTGCAACAGGCTGCCTTCATGGGGCATGTAAAACTCCTTGGTAATAATTGAACACACTGTTTGAGCAGGGCGGTATTAAAGCATGGGAGTTTTACACGGCAACGTTCATCGCGGCATGACAATAATCAACGCGGTTGATAGAGCGCGCGTGAAGGATGCGAAGGAGGGGAGCAGGGCAGGCTGACGATGCCATTCGTCGCGCATCGGCGTAAGCTATGCGCGCAAACAGGCAGTGCCAACTGCCCGCTCACGAGCATTCAGGAAACCGTTATGACCAACAAGCAGCGTTTGATTTACTCGATTCTGATCGCCCTCGGCGTTCTGGCGATCATGCTGGGCTTGTCGCACCTGCAAAACAGCGGTGTCATCACCGAAAAAACCTTTCAGTACATCGCAATCAGCGTGGCCGTACTGGTCGTGATTCTTAACGGGATCATGCGCCGCAAGGTCAAGCGGTAAGCGCGGCAAGTGGCAAGGATGACGAGGCCCGTTTTACTGGGCACCATCCTTGCTCGCATCACCCAGCCATTGTCGGGCACGAGGGTGCAGGCTGTAGGTCTTGTCGTCATTGAGATGAATCACGCCTTCATCGCACAGGCGCTTGAGCACTTCGCGCACACTTAGAAACGACAGCGGTACATCAAGCCTGAGCAGCTGGCTGTGCACGCCCCGTACTCCCAATGGCTGGCCTTCCTCGCTCGATACCAGAAGCGCATCAAGCACCTTGAGCCTGACCAGGCTGGTACGCAGACCAAAGCTTTTCAGGAGCAGTCGGATGTGCTCGTTTCCGGGCCGCTCTGTCTCCAGAGAGGGCGACTGTGCCTGCGCAGCCAGTGCTGTTTGGCGCAGCAGGGTGCGAGTCGTGATTCCTTGGCGATTGAACATCCACAAACTCCTTTTCAGGCTTTTTTAAACAATCTCAGTTACTAAGACGAACGAGCGCAGCAAAACCTCAGTTATCAATGGAAAAAAATAAAAACGCCAACACGCACGGGGTGGCCGCAGCGCTGTGCGTTTCAGGGTAGATGAAGATCGGGCAGTCGCGGGGGGACGGTTGATCCGGCTATCGGCGGATACAAAATCGCTCTGCGTCAGTCAGGTACGCGAGAGCGCTCAGCCTTTTGGCGCGTCGGGTATCCGGCGGTTGAGCACCGGGTTGCCGTTCTGGTTCTGCGTGACATAAACCGGCAGCACCTTGGGCAGAGAGGCCAGCAGGCTGGACAGGTCGCGCGTGTTGAAACTGCCGCCCAGGCGCATCGCACCGGTTGCGGTATCCGCCAGCAGAATAGGCGTTTGCAGGTAGCGATTGATAAGTGGCAGCGCCTGGCTGAGAGGCAGATCATTGAAGATCAGCTTGCCATTACGCCACGCCAGGCTCGAATCCTTTGTGTCGGTCTGGCTGATCAGGGGCGCGTCGTCGCCTGCCTTGTAGCTGGCCTGCATGCCAGGGTCAAGATGATGGCTTGATGACGGATGCGCGCGATCACTGCTGACCTGAACCGAGCCCTCGACCAGCGTTACACGTACCTGGTCCTGATACATCCACACATTGAAGCGTGTGCCCGTGACCTTGATGCTGCCCTTGCCGGCATCGACTACAAAGGGGTGTGTGTTGTCGTGGCTGACCTCAAAGAACGCCTCACCCTTTTTCAGCGTAACGCTGCGTCGATCCTTGTAGTTGGCGTAGGTCAGCTCGGTGCCGAGGTTCAGTTCGGCACGGCTGCCATCTGCCAATACCACAAGACGCGTCGCGGTATCGGCGTTGTAGGACTCATAGGCGTCAGGCAGCCAGCCCTGATTCCAGCCCACATAGCCGGTGACCGGGACAGCCAGAGCAATGACCGCAGCGGCAGCCGCGAGTGGTGCCAGGCGGCGCTTGCGACGAAGTACGGGCTGGTTGTTCTGGGTAGCCTGAATCGGAAGTGCAGGGGCTGGATTGAGCGGTTCGATTTGTCCGGTAATGTCCCAGACTTCCCGCATCGCCTCATACTCCACCGCATGCAGAGGATGGGCCTTCAGCCATTGCTCGAACGCTTTTCGTTCTGCGGCCGTGCAGTCTTCGGCATGCAGGCGCATGCACCAATGCGCAGCGGCATTGGTGATCGCGTCGTGTTCTGCCTTGCTGAAAAGAGGGTCGCTCATGGGCGCTCCGGCCTATACCGTTGGCGCATTCTACCCTTGGATATCAGGGAGAGAGAACATTTGCAGGAATTACCCGTCAACGCACAGCGTAATTCCTTGTGAATGCAAGCAGCTCTCATTGAAACCTGTTCGCGACAATCGAGCACACCGTAGTGCGCAGGGAGTGTTTTTGCAGAGCCTGCAGCGCTACTCTCGTTGCTGGTATTTCGTGCGGTTGTTCCCGGTACCTTGCCATGACATGAACAGGAGCCTCAGATGCGCGCCACCCCTAACGATCAGCCGGTCCGGACCGTTTCATATCAGCAACTGACAGATCTGTTGCGGCGGATCTTCCTTGCACACGGCACCTCCCCGGAAGTTGCCGATGTGCTTGCCGAGAACTGCGCCAGCGCCCAGCGCGACGGCTCGCACAGTCATGGCATCTTTCGCATGCCTGGCTACATCTCATCGCTGAGCAGCGGCTGGGTGGACGGCAAGGCAGTGCCGTTGATCGAGGATGTCGGTGCCGCGTTTGTCAGGGTCGACGCCGGTAACGGCTTTGCCCAGCCTGCGCTGGCGGCAGCCAGATCATTGCTGATCGACAAGGCGCGCAGTGCCGGGATTGCGATTCTGGCGATACGCAACTCTCATCACTTTGCCGCGCTGTGGCCGGATGTCGAACCTTTCGCCGAAGAAGGGCTGGTCGCCCTGAGCATGGTCAACAGCATGACCTGCGTAGTGCCACATGGTGCGCGTCAGCCCTTGTTCGGCACCAACCCCATTGCCTTCGCTGCACCGCGTGCCGGGAGCGGGCCTATTGTTTTCGACCTGGCGACCAGCGCCATTGCCCATGGTGACGTTCAGATCGCAGCGCGTGAAGGGCGACTGCTGCCGGCGGGTATGGGCGTGGATCGCGACGGCCGGCCCACTGAAGACCCCCGCGCCATTCTCGATGGCGGGGCACTATTGCCCTTTGGCGGTCACAAGGGTTCTGCACTGTCGATGATGGTCGAGCTGCTGGCGGCAGGGCTGACAGGTGGTAATTTCTCTTTCGAGTTCGACTGGTCGAAGCATCCCGGCGCGCAGACACCCTGGACCGGCCAGTTGCTGATCGTCATCGATCCGGACAAAGGCAGCGGTCAGCATTTTGCACAGCGTAGCGAGGAACTGGTAAGGCAGCTCCACGGGGCAGGGCAGGAACGCCTGCCGGGGGACCGACGCTACAGCGAGCGTGCGCGGTCGATGGCGCACGGTATCGACATCGCTGAGGCTGATCTGGAGCGCTTGCAGGGGCTGACGGGCGGTTGAGCCGCTTACAAATTCGCTGACCATTCGTCGCAGTCAGTCTTGTGTCGGCGCTCGGTTCTAAATACTGTATGCATGAACAGTAAAGAACGAATGAGGTCTGTCATGTCCCTTAAGTCAGTGCAAACGTCAGTACAAAGCCCTGTTGCTCAGCAGCATCGTACTCTCTCTACCGTCAATGAAATGCAGCGTGAGGATTTCCTCCGGCTGGCGGCGGGGCTGCGGCAGTTCAATGGCTACGAGCAGGATGTATCGATAGCCATTGCGGCAGCCCGCGCGAGTGGTGAATACCGTCAGGCAAGCGCGATGGAATAGTGCGGCCGATAGCGGTCATGACGCGTCTCGGGTTGATTGTAAGTATATGTAACGTATATGCTTCATATATTCAATTTGAGGTGAATCATGGGTCTGGTAAAGATTTCCGAAAACATGCACGCCAACCTGCGCTCTGCCAGTGTTGCGCTCAGTCGCTCCATCAATGCGCAGGCTGAGCACTGGATGCGCATCGGCATGCTTGCCGAATTGCACCCGGCACTGGATTACAGCGAGATCTGCCAGATGTTGATCCGTATCGAGAACGCAGGCGGCACGGTGCTGACTGCTTCGAACTTCAACGTTGCAGAGCTTTCTGCGTCCAGCCTTTCCAAGGCGGCCTCATGAGCAGCGCCATCGGTATCAAGACCGAACAGGACCTTGTGCAGTTGCGCATAGCCGGAATGCTGGCTGCCGATGTGCTCGCAATGATCACGCCTCACGTCAAGGCTGGCGTCAGCACCGAAGCGCTTGACGATATCTGCAACGAATACATCGTCAAAGAGCTGAAAGTGATTCCCGCGAATGTGGGCTATCACGGTTTTACCAAGACCACCTGTATCTCTCCCAATGCAGTGGTCTGTCATGGCATACCTTCTGCCACCGATATTCTGAAAGATGGCGATATCGTCAATATCGATGTCGCGGTCATCAAGGATGGCTGGTACGGCGATACCAGCCGTATGTATCTGGTCGGTGAGGTCAGCCCCCTGGCAAAACGTCTTGTCGAGACGACCTACGAGGCAACCCGCGCCGGTATTCATGCAGTGCGCCCCGGGGCGACGCTGGGTGATATCGGTTATGCCATTCAGAGCATCGCTCATCGTGAAGGCTTTAGTGTAGTGCGTGAATATTGCGGGCACGGCATTGGCCGCAAGTACCACGAAGAGCCTCAGGTTCTGCACTACGGCGCTCAGGGCAAAGGCCTCAGGCTGAAGCCGGGCATGGTGTTCACCATCGAGCCGATGATCAATGCCGGCAGGGCCGGTACTCGTACTCTGCCGGATGGCTGGACGGTTCTGACCAGCGATCTTTCATTGTCTGCGCAATGGGAGCATATGGTTGCAGTCACCTCTACCGGTTTTGAACTGCTGACGCCCTGGCCTGAAGGTACGGGTCATTATCCTGCCATTTAGACGTGAGTGGTCCGGTGATTTGAGTGCATAAAAAATGGCCTTCCCGAGAGGCCATTTTTTTTGATCAAGGGTGATGTTTCAGTATTGCGGCGAAGATCTTTTCCAGCGTACTTCTGTTACGCCAAAACGCTCTGCCTGCAAGGTCGCCATTCCTATCGGCCCTGCAGACATATTGCCACTCACTGTGCCAACGCCGGCGTGCAGCGTTGCGCAGTGCAATGCGTCGCACTGGCACAGTTGCCTGGTCTTGTGCAGGAAACAACGAGGTTCGCCATTGAACTGATAGTGAATTTCAAATTCCGTTTGATGATTCATCTTTCCTGCCCGTGAGCCTGACGGCATGCCATCAAAATAGTGTGATTATTCCAGTGGGGCATGCGCGAGAAACCTTCTCCGGTCACGCTGCTGTCTTCAGATCGTAGAGCGAAAATCGCGTCGTTTCGAGATGTAGTTAACAGTTGTCCGATGAGTGGTTTTGGGTTCACTCAAACGCATGAATGGATGACCGAATGGTCATCCAAACGAAGATCTTCTTTTTTGAGGCAAGCCTCATTTACAGGACTTGAGGTCTACCGGGCCGACAAAATCATTACCCCGTCCCATGACGCAAGCGACCTGCTGATTGCGCTGGCGCTCCCAGGCCTGGGGAGGATAAGTCTTGTCCCAGGCTTGATAAAGCTGCTGGTCCTGGCGCGACAGGCGCAAGTTGTATTGTTTACTCATGTAGAAGTAGGTGCGGGCGATCATGCCGCGAATGGAAGGGCGAGGCATGACCTTTTTCGCCTTGAAATCCACTTGCGTCAGGCATGAACCGTACTGGCCTTTTTGCTCGGGTATCCAGCCAAAGCTGAAGTTGCTGCGGTCGCCATTCACTTCGCCGATGCTGGGCACCAGGTTATGCAGGTCTGCCTCGGCGCGTTTATAAACGGCATCGGTCTTTGTGCAGTTTTTGCGCCCGCCGTTCTGCCAGCATTGGCGCAGATGGCCGATCTGCCAGGCCGGAACGATGTGTTCCCATTCAATACGACTGGCGCGCTTGGCGCTCTTGCGCGGGACATAGCCGCAGCCCGCAAGATCGACCCGGTTGCCGGTGTATTTGCAGCCGCAGTAAAATTCGGTCGATTGTGGTGCGTATAACCCCCAGGCGACTTTCTTGGCTTCGCTGAAAGTACGCGGAGCTTCGGCCTGAGCGCTGAATGAAGCGGTGATGAGCAGGGTGGTGCAAAGCAGTGTCGAGAATCGAAACATCATGCCGTCAGTCTTCCTTCGGCAACGTCCAGAATATTTGCACGCCACCATCGTCGCGCCAGGCGAGGGTGACGTTGTCGTTCTCGGCTATTTCTTCAAGAAGCTGCGCCCAGTCGTCCTCTGACTCATCCGGTTGACGAAAAAGCAGGGCAGCCCTGGATTTCTGCGCGGTAGGCGAGTTGATGATCTTCTGTACCCGCATGCCCATGCGCTCGTAAGGGCCGGGAGTGGAGGCGGTCGCTGCGGTTTGTTTGGCCACGGATAAGGTTCCTGATTTTTGCTGTACGGGCATACAGTATTTCAGTGTCGGATCTTTCGCAACATCTATGTAAGATAAAGCGCTTGAAATGGCACACTATTGTCTTGAAAAACCAACGCTCCCGGAGTCGCGCATGAATATCAAGTCACTGGCATTTCCGTTACTGGCCGCAACTGCTGTACTGCTGGCAGGCTGCTCCACGCCTTCGGTCGTCACGCTTCAGAACGGCACACAATACATCACCAAGGACATGCCCAAGACCAAGAGTCGTGATGGTTTCTACGAGTTTGAAGACATCTCCGGCAAGAGAGTCCGCATCAAGGCCGACGAAGTGGCTACGGTCAGACCGGAGGAGTGAAATCCGACTGAGCACTAATGCTCGTTCCCTGCGCGTTGGGGGCGAGCAGTACGAACAGATTTCATTTTCGACGGATTGACAAACCCTGCGGGTTTTTTCATAGTTCATCCCTCGCAAACGTTTGCGTGTTGATGCATTGCATCGACCCTGCGTCGTTCGCCCGAACAATAATCACAAGATCGGAGATGAACTCATGAAGCTGCCATTCGCTGGACGCCTTCTCGCTGTCGCCATGTTCGCTGCTGTTACCGCAGTCATGCCCCTCTCTGCTGCATACGCTCAGACGCCTGAAAAACCCAAGGTCGCACTGGTGATGAAGTCGCTCGCCAATGAATTTTTCCTGACCATGGAAGACGGCGCCAAGGCTTATCAGAAAGAGCACGCCACCGATTTCGACCTGATTTCCAACGGGATCAAGGACGAGTCAGACACCTCTGCGCAGATTCGTATCGTCGAGCAGATGATTGTCTCCAAAGTCGACGCCCTGGTGATCGCGCCTGCCGACTCCAAGGCGTTGGTGCCGGTGCTCAAGAAAGCGACAGACGCCGGTATCAAGGTCGTCAATATCGACAACCAGCTTGATCCCGACGTGCTCAAAAGCAAAAGCCTGATGATCCCGTTCGTGGGGCCGGACAACCGCAAAGGTGCCGAGCTGGTAGGCGACTACCTGGCCAAGCAGCTCAAGAGCGGTGACGAAGTCGGCATTATCGAAGGCGTGCCGACCACCACCAACGCTCAGCAACGTACCGCCGGTTTCAAGGATGCCATGGACAAGGCGCAGATGAAGGTCGTGTCTGTGCAGTCCGGCAACTGGGAAATCGACAAGGGTAACGCCGTTGCTTCGGCGATGCTCAATGAATACCCGAACCTGAAGGCCCTGCTGGCCGGTAACGACAGCATGGCGCTGGGGGCGGTTTCTGCGGTGCGTGCAGCAGGCAAGGCTGGCAAGGTCATGGTCGTGGGTTACGACAACATCAACGCGATCAAACCGATGCTCAAGGACGGCCGAGTGTTGGCCACTGCTGACCAGTTTGCAGCCAAACAAGCGGTCTTTGGTATTGAAGCTGCGTTGAAGCTGGTCAAAGGCGAGAAGGTCGACACCAACGAAAAAGGCGTCATCGAAACGCCAGTAGAACTTGTTACCAAACCTTGATCCACGCCGCGTAAAGGTGCCCGTCCTTGCAGGACGGGCACTGGGAGAAATGTATGTCAGCGTCTGTTCAGACAGCTGTTCTTTCGGTCAGTGGCATCGGTAAAACCTACGCTCAACCCGTGCTCGGTGACGTCGATCTGACGTTGATGCGTGGCGAAGTGCTGGCCCTGACCGGGGAAAACGGTGCCGGTAAAAGCACCTTGTCGAAAATCATTGGCGGCCTGGTGACACCCACTACCGGGCGCATGGAGTTTCAGGGGCAGCCTTATGAACCTGCGAGTCGTACCCAGGCCGAAAAGCTCGGGGTTCGCATGGTCATGCAGGAACTCAACCTGCTGCCGACCCTGACCGTTGCCGAAAACCTGTTCCTTGACGACCTGCCGCGTCGTGCTGGCTGGATCGACCGCAAGCGTCTGCGTGAAAACGCGATCAAGGCTATGGCTCAAGTGGGGCTGGACGCTATTGATCCCGATACGCTGGTCGGCGATTTGGGGATCGGTCATCAGCAGATGGTCGAGATCGCTCGCAACCTGGTTGGCGACTGCCATGTGCTGATCCTCGACGAGCCTACTGCCATGCTCACCTCCCGCGAGGTGGAAATGCTGTTCGAGCAGATCACGCGATTGCAGGCTCGTGGCGTCTCGATCATCTACATCTCCCACCGGCTTGAGGAGCTTGCCAGGGTGTCTCAGCGCATAGCCGTACTGCGCGATGGCAAGCTGGTGTGCGTCGAGCCGATTGCCCGTTACAACAGCGAGCAACTGGTCACGTTGATGGTCGGCCGTGAACTTGGCGAACACATGGACATGGGCGCCCGGCAGATTGGCGAAGTAGCGCTGTCAGTCAAGGGGCTCACTCGTGCCGGCAAGGTTCAGGATGTTTCCTTCGATGTGCGGCGAGGTGAAATCTTCGGTATTTCCGGGCTGATCGGTGCCGGACGCACCGAGTTACTGCGCCTGATCTACGGTGCAGATGTTGCCGACAGTGGTGCGATTGAAGTTGGGCAGCCACTGCAAGCCGTCACCATTCGTTCACCCTCGGACGCCGTGGAGCACGGTATTGCCCTGATCACGGAAGACCGCAAGAGCGAAGGGCTGCTGATGTCGCAGTCAATCAGCGCCAACATTGCGCTGGGTAATATGCATTCGATCTCCAGAGCAGGCCTGGTTAACGCCGACGACGAACTGAAGCTGGCGCAGCGCCAGGTGGCTGCCATGCGTATTCGCAGTTCCAGTCCGGACCAATTGGTCTCCGAGCTATCAGGCGGTAATCAGCAGAAGGTCGTGATCGGTCGCTGGCTGGAACGTGATTGCCCGGTGATGCTGTTCGACGAACCGACCCGAGGCATCGACGTCGGTGCCAAATTCGATATCTACGCGCTGCTGGCCGAACTGACCCGTCAGGGCAGGGCGCTGGTGGTGGTTTCCAGTGATCTGCGCGAACTGATGTTGATCTGCGATCGTATCGGTGTGCTGTCTGCCGGTCGCCTGATCGACACGTTCGAGCGCGACAGCTGGACCCAGGACCAATTGCTTGCCGCTGCCTTCGCCGGTTATCAGAAACGTGACGCGCTGCTCAATGACGCCGCGCCCAGGAACGACTCATGAAAAATACTCCTTCTCCGACGCTGACCGTGCCGGCCCGTCGCGGCGGCAATTACTTTGGTCTTGGCACCTACATCGGGCTGGCGGGTGCGCTGCTGGTGATGATCGTGCTGTTTTCCCTGCTCAGCGATCACTTTCTGTCCTATCAGACATTCAGCATGCTGGCCAACCAGATCCCTGACCTGATGGTGCTGTCGGTCGGCATGACGCTGATCCTTATCATCGGCGGTATCGACCTGTCCGTTGGGTCGGTGCTGGCGCTGGCTGCTTCGGCTGTGAGTGTGGCCATCCTGGGCTGGGGCTGGAGTGTGTTCCCGGCCGCCTTGCTAGGCATCGCCTGCGCGACCCTGGCAGGCACGATTACCGGCTCCATTACCGTTGCCTGGCGCATCCCTTCGTTCATCGTCTCCCTCGGTGTGCTGGAGATGGCTCGTGGCGCGGCCTACCAGATGACCAATTCGCGCACCGCTTATATCGGTGATTCGTTCGCCTGGCTATCTGACCCGATCGCGTTCGGTATCGCGCCGTCGTTCATCATCGCATTGCTGGTTATTTTCATTGCTCAGGCCGTGCTGACCCGCACTGTTTTTGGTCGCTATCTGATCGGCATCGGCACCAATGAAGAAGCGGTGCGTCTGGCCGGTATCAATCCCAAACCCTACAAGATCCTGGTGTTCTCGCTGATGGGCCTACTGGCCGGTGTGGCGGCGCTGTTTCAGATATCGCGACTGGAAGCGGCTGATCCGAATGCCGGTGCAGGTCTTGAGCTGCAAGTGATTGCCGCCGTCGTGATCGGTGGCACCAGCCTGATGGGCGGGCGCGGTTCGATCATCAGTACTTTTTTCGGCGTGCTGATCATTTCGGTATTGGCCGCAGGCCTGGCGCAGATCGGTGCGACCGAGCCGACCAAGCGCATCATCACTGGTGCGGTGATCGTGATCGCAGTAGTGCTGGACACCTATCGCAGTCACCGGGCACGGCGCCAGGGCTGATATGGCGACTATCAAGGATGTCGCGGCGCTGGCGGGGATCTCGTACACCACGGTCTCCCATGTGCTGAACAAGACCCGGCCGGTGAGCGAGCCGGTCAGGCTCAAGGTCGAAGCGGCCATCGCGCAGCTCGATTATGTGCCCAGCGCCGTGGCGCGTTCGCTGAAGGCCAGGAGCACATCGACCATCGGCCTGTTGATTCCCAACGGTATGAATCCGTATTTCGCCGAGTTGGCGAGGGGCATCGAGGACTACTGTGAGCGCAACGGTTTTTGCGTGATCCTTTGTAATTCCGACGACAACCCGGAAAAGCAGCGCAGTTACCTGCGTGTTTTGCTGGAAAAGCGCGTTGACGGGTTGATTGTCTCGTCTGTGGCGGGTGATGCCAGCGTCGCCTGTGGCCTCACCGAGGTGCGCACGCCGCTGGTAATCGTCGACCGCGAGCTGCAAGGCATCGAAGCTGACATGGTGCGCATCGATCACGAGCAGGGCGCCTGGCTGGCAACACGACATCTGCTGGATCTCGGGCATCGTCACATTGCCTGCATTGGCGGACCGCGCGACAGCATGGTTGCCGAAATGCGCCTGGCGGGTTATCGGCGGGCCATGCAGCAGGCATCTGTCGAGGTCGGCCCGGATTGGGCGGTGCACAGCGAATTTACCAGTTCGGCTGGCCACGCAGCTGCGGGCCTGCTACTGGCCAGGCATGCGCCGACAGCGATTTTTGCCGGCAACGATGTCATCGCCATCGGTGTGCTGCGCGCAGCTGCCGAGCGTTCGATTCGCGTGCCTCAGGATCTGTCGGTCATCGGCTTTGATGACATTCAGATGAGCCGCTACGTCTATCCGGCCCTCACCACTGTGGGGCAATCGATCATGCAACTGGGCGAAACCGCCGCCGAAATGTTGTTAAACCGAATCGCCGCACCGCATACAGGTCCTGTCGAAAAAAGACTCGTGACGCCTTGCGTCTTGGTGCGCGAGTCCACGGCAGCGCCGAACACTTTGTCCAATGAATGACGCGCACGCACAGCAACGGATTAATGAGCCATGCAAGCAAAAATAGTGATAGTGGGCAGTCTGAACATGGATCTGGTCATCCGCGCCCAGCGTCTGCCGCGCCCCGGCGAGACGCTGAGCGGGGAGACGTTCGACACCGTGCCTGGTGGTAAAGGCGCCAACCAGGCAGTTGCCGCAGCGCGCCTGGGTGGCAGTGTGGCGATGATCGGCTGTGTGGGTGCCGATGCCTACGGGGAGCAACTGCGTGCAGCACTGCTGGCCGAGCATATCGACTGTCAGGCCGTGACGGTCGTTGAAGGCGTGTCCACCGGGATCGCTTCGATTGTGGTCGACGCCAGCAGTCAGAATGCAATTGTCATCGTTGCCGGAGGCAATGGTCGGCTCACTCCGGCATTGATCGAGCGTTTCGACGCATTGCTGGCGGGTTCCGGGATCGTCATCTGCCAGCTTGAAGTGCCGACTGAAACAGTTTTCCACACCCTGACCCGCGCCCGCGCGCTGGGCAAGACCGTCATTCTCAATCCTGCCCCGGCCAGCGAGCCTTTGCCGGCAAACTGGTATGGCCTTATCGACTATCTGATCCCCAATGAAAGTGAGGCGCAGACCCTGACCGGTGTGACTGTCGACTCCTCGGCGGCGGCTGAAGAGGCGGCAGCGGCCATGCTGGCTGCCGGGGCGCGCAACGTAATCATTACCCTGGGTGAGCGCGGAACCCTGTTCGCCAGTGCTGCGGGCGTGAAACATATCCCTGCGCGTCGTGTACAGGCCGTGGACACCACCGCTGCAGGTGATACCTTTGTCGGTGGTTTTGCCGCAGCACTGGCGGCGGGTCAGAGTGAATCGCAGGCCATTCGCTTCGGTCAGGCCGCGGCAGCCATATCCGTGACCCGCGCGGGTGCCCAGCCGTCCATCCCGACGTTCGAGGAAGTAAAGGAATTCGATTCACTATGAAAAAGACCCCGCTACTCAACATTGCCCTGTCTCGCGTCATTGCGTCGCTGGGGCATGGCGACATCCTGATGATCGTCGACGCTGGAATGCCAGTACCGGCAGGCGTCGAGCTGATCGACCTGGCGCTGACTCGCGGCGTACCTGATTTCGTCAGTGTGCTGGACGTGGTGCTGAGTGAGATGCAGGTCGAAAGCCATGTGCTGGCCAACGAAATGGCCGAGGTCAAGCCGCCCGCATTGCAGGTCATCGAAAGCCTGAACCTCGATGATCAATTGGGTCAGCAGCGCTGGATAAGCCATGAGGACCTGAAAGTATTGAGCCGCAAGGCCAAGGCAATCATCCGTACCGGAGAATGCCAGCCGTACAGTAATGTGGCGCTGGTTTCCGGAGTTGTGTTCTAGCTATCAAGAAAGGGAGTTTCATATGACGTTGATGCAGTTTTCCAGACAGTTCATTCGTGGAGCATTGCTCTTGTCCATACTGAGTAGCGCTGCCGTTCAGGCGGCAGAAAAGCGTGATCTGATCATCGATACCGATCCCGGCGCGGACGACGTCGTTGCGCTGCTGCTGGCGCTGGCGTCACCCGAAGAATTGAACGTGATGGCGATCACCACCGTGGCCGGCAATGTCCGTCTGGACAAGACCTCGCGCAATGCCAGGCTGGCGCGTGAATGGGCCGGGCGTGAAGAAGTGCCGGTGTATGCCGGTGCGCCCAAACCGTTGGTGCGCACACCTATCTACGCAGAAAACGTTCACGGTCAGGAAGGGTTGCCCGGCGTGCCCGTGCATGAGCCAGCCAAGGGGTTGGCCGACGGTAATGCAGTCGATTACCTGATCCGCACCTTGAGCAAGGCCAAGCCGCACAGCATCACTATCGCCATGCTCGGTCCGCAGACCAACCTGGCGCTGGCGCTCGTGCAGGCACCGGAAATCACCCAGGGCATCAAGGAAGTGGTGGTCATGGGGGGCGCGCATTTCAACGGCGGTAACATTACGCCGGTTGCCGAATTCAACCTGTTTGCTGACCCGCATGCTGCGCAGATCGTTCTGGCCAGTGGTGTGAAGCTTACTTACGTACCGTTGGACGTGACCCATAAGATCCTGACCAGCGAACAACGCCTCAAGCAGATTGCCGCATTGGGCAATAACGCCGGCAAGCTGGTCGACGGCATTCTCAATGAATACGTCAAACTGGACATGGAGCATTACGGCTTGCCCGGTGGTCCGGTTCACGACGCCAGTGTCATTGCCTGGTTGCTCAAGCCCGAGTTGTTTTCCGGGCGGCAGATCAACGTTGCGGTCGACACCCGCGAGGGCATTGGTTTCGGTCAGACAGTGGCTGACTGGTACGGCACGCTCAAGCAGCCGCAGAATGTATTCTGGGTCGAGAATGGCGACGCTCAGGGTTTCTTCGATCTGCTGACCGAGCGTCTGGCGCGACTGAAGTAACCCATCACGCGGGCTGCAACAGGTGCATCAGACCGGCAGCCCTGCCGTGGCATAACGGCTCAGTACCTGGCTGATGAAGGCGCGGGCACCCTCGGTGCCCAGTTCCTTGATCAGCAGGTCGACGGCAATGATCATCAGCTCTTCCGGGTTTCCGGGGCTGTGCGAGCAGTGGCCCTGAGGCCATCTGGCCTTGATGTCTGCATCCAGAGTTATGGCTGTCATGTCTGTTGATCTCCAGTGAAGGGTCACGCACTACGCTGTTCGCTTCCCGGCGCTTGCGTCTCTCGCAGTAAACCATTCCGCGCACATTTTGACACTTCTACTTACATCTCATACCGATAGTCAGAGTCTATGGCCATAGGTTGTAAACGTTTTGTGACGATTTCACCGCGCGCCCTGTGTGATCCCAAGGCAGACTCTCGGCCCAGGCAGATCAACAGGTTGCCGATGGCTTCTCAACTAGAGTTGTGCAACCAACGCGTCTGAGCGCGGTCGGACAGGTCTGGAATGTTTTATTGGCAGAGGAGGGTGTATGCCCCGGAAGTTCGCAACATTGGGTTTTGTGGTCGTGGCGTCGTTGCTGGCAGGATGCAGCAGCACGTCCTCTGATAAGGACGCTGAAGCGTCCGTCAAGGCAGACGCTCCCGCATCCGCCAGTAACGCCAACGCCATACCTGGCCGTTGTGATGCAGGGCTTGGCCAGTTCGCAATCGGCAAGCCAGCGTCCATCGACCTTCTGTCACAAGTGCGCGCCCGTACCGGTTCTCAGGATGCCCGCATTCTCGGGCCTGACGACATGGTCACGCTGGAATACCGATCCGAGCGGGTAAACGTCAATACCGACGTTTCGGGAAAGGTGACGCGCATCAACTGCGGTTGAGTCGGCACTTTTCTGTGGCGCATAAAAAACCCCGTCAGTGACGGGGTTTTTTTATGTCAGGTGAATCAGGCTACCTGAACTTCTTCTGCTTGCATGCCTTTCTGGCCTTTAGCCGCAACAAAAGTAACGGTCTGGCCTTCTTTCAGGCTTTTGAAACCGTCGCTCTGGATTGCTTTGAAGTGTACGAACAGGTCGTCACCGCCACCCTGTGGAGTGATAAAGCCGAAGCCTTTTTCATCGTTGAACCATTTTACGGTGCCGGTTTGGCGATTAGACATGGTGTATCTCCAGAAACATAATTTTCAATAACGTGCTGCTCAGGCCAACTGGGCACACGGGCCTATCATAGTCGAAATGCGCAAAAAGACAGCTACTAAGGTTATCTCTTTAGCCTGGGCCCCTGCATATGCAAAGCGTCATACACGTAAAGTGGCTAAATGATGTCTCTGATTGCCTTGCATCAAGACTGTGCAGCATATGCTGAAAGCCCCGCTCTGCAAGGCTTTCAGGTTAGCGGCGGGGCGTAGCTCTCGGCATTTCAGGCGGCTGCTTTACCGAGTTAAAAAAAATGATTTATTTTGATTTGGTGCAGTTTTCGGCAACCAGTTTCTGCAGTTTTTGCGTCAATGCAGGGGCAGGAGCGCTATCGGTACTGCTCAATGCTTCGATTTCCTGCTGAGAAAACTCCTTGTTCACTACCCGGGCGCTGCAATCGCAATGAGCTTGTGCGGCCTTGGCATCCTGCTTGTGCTGATTCGCCGCGGCGATGCATTCCTGCGTGAACGTGTCTTGCACGGTTTTTTCCATGGCGGCCTGAGCGCCCCAAGGGGCCAGGACGGCGGCGCAGGCGAGGAGTGCGGACAGACGGGAAAGCTTCATGGTGTTCTCCTTTTGCTGACTTTAGTGAACAAGGAAACGTACAGGATCCTGACTGGTTAAGACGCCCATCACGCCTGCCAGTTCAGGTGACGTGTTATTTGGTGTGATTTACGCATATGGACGTCCGGTGTAGGCCGAGCTGTGCTAGGATGCGCGTCCTGTTATTTTCAAGTGTCCCCATTGCTGATGGCTTTGGACGCGACGCAGGCAGGTTTTTCGTACATTCCAGTCATCTGGTCCGGTTCAAGGTTGGCCCCAAGGCTCCTGCCACTGTGAGGCAGGCATACCACCGGATCACGTACTGGCTCATCCCAACCCACGTGACCTTTGGTAGGGGTCACCACTAGGAGAGGAGGCGCCATGCCAACTATTACTCTTCCCGACGGCAGTCAACGTTCATTCGATCATGCGGTTTCCGTAGCCGATGTCGCGCTTTCAATCGGCGCCGGGCTGGCCAAGGCCACCGTGGCCGGCAAGGTTGACGGCAAGCTCGTTGACGCCTGCGACCTGATCGAAAACGATGCCAGCCTGCAGATCATCACCCCCAAGGATCAGGAAGGGCTGGAAATAATCCGTCACTCTTGCGCTCACCTGGTCGGGCATGCGGTCAAGCAGTTGTATCCGACTGCAAAAATGGTCATCGGCCCGGTGATCGACGACGGCTTCTATTACGATATCGCCTACGAGCGCCCGTTCACGCCTGACGACATGGCGGCGATCGAGCAGCGCATGCAGCAGCTGATCGAAAAAGATTACGACGTCATCAAGAAAGTCACCCCGCGCGCTGAAGTGATCGAGGTGTTCACCGCCCGTCACGAAGACTACAAGCTGCGCCTGGTCGAAGACATGCCGAACGAGCAGGCCATGGGCCTGTATTACCACGAAGAATACGTCGACATGTGCCGTGGTCCGCACGTGCCGAATACGCGTTTCCTGAAATCGTTCAAGTTGACCAAGCTGTCCGGTGCCTACTGGCGCGGTGACGCCAAGAACGAGCAATTGCAGCGTGTCTACGGCACTGCCTGGGCTGACAAGAAGCAGTTGGCTGCCTACATTCAGCGCATCGAAGAAGCCGAAAAGCGCGATCATCGCAAGATCGGCAAGCGCCTCGGCCTGTTCCATACCCAGGAAGAAGCGCCGGGTATGGTGTTCTGGCATCCGCAGGGCTGGACCCTGTATCAGGTGCTTGAGCAGTACATGCGCAAAGTGCAGCGTGAGAATGGCTACCTCGAGATCAAGACCCCGCAAGTGGTCGATCGCTCGCTCTGGGAGAAATCCGGGCACTGGGCCAACTACGCTGACAACATGTTCACTACCGAGTCCGAGAGTCGCGACTACGCGATCAAGCCGATGAACTGCCCTTGCCACGTGCAGGTGTTCAATCAGGGCCTGAAGAGCTACCGCGAGCTGCCGATGCGTCTGGCCGAGTTCGGTGCCTGCCACCGTAACGAACCGTCGGGGGCCTTGCACGGCATCATGCGTGTGCGTGGCTTCACTCAGGACGACGCTCATATCTTCTGTACCGAAGATCAGATGCAGGCCGAATCTGCCGCATTCATCAAGCTGACGCTGGATGTCTACGCCGATTTCGGTTTCAAGGACATCGAACTCAAATTGTCCACTCGCCCTGAAAAGCGTGTAGGCTCCGACGAGCTTTGGGACCGTGCCGAGACGGCGCTTGCCTCTGCGCTCGACAGTGCTGGTCTGCCCTATGATCTGCAGCCGGGCGAAGGCGCGTTCTACGGTCCGAAAATCGAGTTTTCCCTCAAGGACTGCCTCGGCCGGGTCTGGCAGTGCGGCACCTTGCAGCTGGACTTCAACTTGCCGATCCGTTTGAGCGCCGAGTACGTTTCGGAAGACAACAGTCGCAAGAATCCGGTCATGTTGCACCGTGCGATTCTTGGGTCTTTCGAGCGTTTCATCGGAATTCTGATCGAGCATTACGAAGGCGCGTTTCCAGCCTGGCTGGCGCCTACCCAGGCAGTGATCATGAATATCACTGACAAACAGGCCGATTTTGCCCTTGAAGTGGAAAAAACTCTGGCTGAAAGCGGGTTTCGTGCCAAGTCCGACTTGAGAAATGAAAAGATCGGCTTTAAAATCCGCGAGCATACTTTGCTCAAGGTTCCTTATCTCCTCGTGATTGGAGATCGGGAGGTTGAAATGCAAACTGTCGCTGTGCGTACACGTGAAGGCGCTGACCTTGGCTCGATGCCGGTTGCCCAATTCGCTGAATTCCTCGCACAAGCGGTTTCCCGGCGTGGTCGCCAAGATACGGAGTAATTATTATTAAGCGTGAAATGAGACAAGATAAACGAGCTGCACCCAAGGCCCCGATCAATGAAAATATCTCGGCCCGCGAGGTTCGTTTAATTGGCGCTGACGGCGAGCAGATTGGCATCGTCTCGATTGATGAAGCGCTTCGTATTGCCGAAGAGGCTAAGCTGGATCTGGTAGAGATTTCTGCCGACGCACTTCCTCCGGTCTGCCGTGTGATGGATTACGGCAAATCGATCTTCGAGAAGAAGAAGCAGGTTGCTGCAGCGAAGAAAAACCAGAAGCAGATCCAGGTTAAAGAAATCAAGTTTCGTCCAGGGACGGAGGAAGGGGATTACCAGGTAAAACTACGCAACCTGGTACGTTTCCTGAGTGACGGGGACAGGGCCAAGGTATCGTTGAGATTCCGCGGTCGTGAGATGGCCCACCAGGAGCTGGGTATGGAGCTGTTGAAGCGGGTTGAAGGTGACCTGCTCGAATACGGTTCCGTCGAACAGCATCCTAAGATGGAAGGACGCCAGCTGATCATGGTCATCGCCCCGAAAAAGAAGAAATAACCACCAGGGCACGGCAGGCCTTGCGGTTATATTTATCAACTGAATGCGGAGTATCCGAACATGCCAAAGATGAAGACTAAAAGTGGTGCAGCTAAGCGGTTTTTGAAAACCGCCAACGGCATCAAGCACAAGCACGCTTTCAAGAGCCACATCCTGACCAAAATGTCGACAAAGCGTAAGCGTCAACTGCGCGGTAGCAGCTTGCTGCATCCGTCTGACGTGGCAAAAGTCGAGCGCATGCTGCGCCTTCGTTAATTTTGATCAAGATATAGAGGAAGTAACTCATGGCTCGTGTAAAGCGTGGCGTCATTGCCCGTAAGCGTCACAAAAAAATTCTGAAACTTGCAAAAGGCTACTACGGCGCGCGTTCACGCGTATTCCGTGTTGCCAAGCAAGCGGTAATCAAGGCAGGCCAATACGCCTACCGTGACCGTCGTCAGAAAAAACGTCAGTTCCGCGCTCTGTGGATCGCTCGTATCAACGCTGGTGCTCGTGTTAACGGTCTGTCCTACAGCCGTTTCATTGCCGGCCTGAAAAAAGCGTCCATCGAGATCGACCGTAAGGTTCTGGCTGATCTGGCAGTGAACGAAAAAGCGGCGTTTGCTGCGATTGTCGAGAAAGCTAAAGCCACCTTGGCCTAAGTCCCCGACAATCACTGGCCCCGGTTCTCCGGGGTCGGTGTTAAACGTCATAAATAGGGGAAGAGCCTTCAGCTCTTCCCCTATTTTGTATCTGGAGTCTGTACATGGAAAACCTGGACGCGCTGGTCTCTCAAGCTCTTGAGGCTGTGCAAAGCGCCGAAGATATCAATGCCCTGGAGCAAATCCGGGTTCACTACCTTGGCAAGAAAGGCGAGTTGACTCAGGTGATGAAGACCCTGGGTAACCTGCCAGCTGAAGAGCGTCCGCAAGTCGGCGCGCTGATCAACGTTGCCAAGGAGCGTGTCACAGAGGTTCTCAATGCACGCAAGGCATCGTTCGAGCAGGCAGAGCTGACTGCCAGGCTCGCTGCCGAATGCATCGATGTGACCCTGCCGGGCCGCGGCCAGACCTCAGGTGGTCTGCACCCGATTACCCGTACTCTGGAACGTATCGAACAATTCTTCACGCACATTGGCTACGGCATCGCCGAAGGCCCTGAAGTCGAAGACGATTATCACAACTTCGAGGCGCTCAATATCCCAGGCCATCACCCGGCCCGGTCGATGCATGACACCTTCTATTTCAATGCGAACATGCTGCTGCGCACCCATACCTCACCGGTACAGGTCCGCACCATGGAATCGCAACAGCCGCCGATCCGCATTGTCTGCCCAGGCCGTGTGTACCGTAGCGACTCCGATATCACCCACTCGCCGATGTTCCACCAGATCGAAGGTCTGCTGGTTGATCGCGACATCAATTTTGCCGACCTGAAAGGCACCATCGAAGAATTCCTGCGGGTGTTCTTCGAGAAAGAACTGGCCGTGCGCTTTCGTCCTTCGTATTTTCCGTTCACCGAGCCGTCGGCAGAAGTGGATATGGAATGCGTGATGTGCAGTGGCAAGGGCTGCCGTGTCTGCAAGCAGACTGGCTGGCTAGAAGTCATGGGCTGCGGCATGGTCCACCCGAACGTGCTGCGCATGTCGGGTATCGACCCTGAAGAGTTTCAGGGCTTCGCGTTCGGCATGGGCGTAGAGCGTCTGGCCATGCTGCGTTACGGCGTCAATGATTTGCGCCTGTTCTTCGACAACGATTTGCGGTTCCTCGCGCAATTTCGCTAAGTCGTAACGAACCTTTCAGGAGAGCAGGATGAAATTCAGTGAACAATGGCTGCGTGGCTGGGTAAGCCCGCAGGTTTCCCGCGACGAGCTGGTTGCTCGTCTGTCGATGGCCGGTCTTGAGGTTGACAGCGTCACGCTGGCCGCCGGCGCTTTCAGTGGAGTGGTCGTGGGCGAGGTGCTGAGCACCGAACAACACCCCGATGCCGACAAGCTGCGCGTGTGCCAGGTCAGCAATGGCAGCGAAACCTTTCAGGTTGTGTGTGGCGCGCCAAACGTGCGCCCCGGTTTGAAAATTCCGTTCGCCATGATCGGTGCCGAGCTGCCGGGCGATTTCAAGATCAAGAAAGCCAAGCTGCGTGGCGTCGAGTCCAACGGCATGCTGTGTTCGGCTGCCGAGTTGCAGGCTGGCGAGGGCAATGATGGCCTGATGGAGCTGGCCGCCGATGCGCCGGTCGGTGAGGACATTCGCGTCTACCTGAACCTGGACGACGCCAGCATCGAGGTCGACCTGACCCCGAACCGTGGCGACTGCCTGTCGGTGGCCGGTCTGGCGCGTGAAGTCGGCGCGTTGTACGCCGCTGACGTGACGCGTCCGCAGATCGCTGCTGTCGCTGCCGTGCACGATGAAGTGCGCCCGGTTGAAGTTCTGGCTCCAGCAGCTTGCCCACGTTACCTGGGCCGCGTCATCCGCAACGTTGACTTGTCGCGTCCTACTCCGTTGTGGATGGTCGAGCGCCTGCGTCGTTCCGACGTGCGCAGCATCGATGCGGCTGTCGACATCACCAACTACGTGATGCTCGAGCTGGGGCAGCCTCTGCATGCTTTCGATCTGGCCGAAATCAACGGTGGCATTCGTGTGCGCATGGCGGAGGAGGGCGAGAAGCTCGTTCTGCTCGATGGTCAGGAAGTCAGCCTGCGTGCCGACACCCTGGTCATTGCCGACCACCAGCGTGCTCTGGCAATTGCCGGTGTCATGGGTGGCGAGCACAGCGGCGTAACTGCCGGTACTCGCGATATCTTCCTGGAAAGTGCTTTCTTCGACACCATCTCGGTGGCTGGCAAGGCGCGTTCCTACGGTCTGCACACCGATGCCTCGCACCGTTACGAGCGTGGTGTTGACTGGCAACTGGCCCGTGAAGCCATGGAGCGTGCGACTGGCCTGCTGCTGGAAATTACCGGTGGTGAGGCTGGTCCGATAACAGAAGTGGTCAGCGAACAGCATTTGCCATCGATTGCTCCGGTTACGTTGCGCGCCAGTCGCGTCGAGCAGATGCTCGGTCTGGTCATTGAAAACGCCGAAATCGAGCGTCTGCTGACAGGCCTGGGCCTTGCTGTGGCTGCCGAAGCCGACGGCCAGTGGCGTGTAGAAGTGCCAAGTCATCGCTTCGACATCAGCCTTGAAGTCGATCTGATCGAAGAGCTGGCACGTCTGTACGGTTACAACCGTCTGCCGGTCCGCTACCCGGAAGCCCGTCTTGCTCCTCAGGCCAAGGCCGAAGCCAAGGGCGATCTGCCCGAGCTGCGCCGCCTGCTGGTTGCCCGCGGTTATCAGGAGGCGATTACCTACAGCTTCATCGACCCGAAATGGTTCGAACTGTTCTCGCCGGGCGCCAAGCCACTGTTGCTGGCCAACCCGATTTCCAATGACATGGCCGCCATGCGCGCCTCGTTGTGGCCGGGTCTGGTCAAAGCGCTGCAGCACAACCTTAACCGCCAGCAGGACCGCGTACGCATGTTCGAAAGCGGCCTGCGCTTCGTCGGTCAGCTTGACGGCTTGAAGCAAGAGCCGATGCTGGCGGGTGTGGTATGCGGCAGCCGTCTGCCGGAAGGTTGGGCGCAAGGCCGTGATGCGGTCGATTTCTTCGACGTCAAGGCTGACGTCGAAGCGGTTCTGGGGTTTGCCGGTGCGCTGGGTGAGTTCACCTTCAAACCGGGCCAGCATCCCGCCTTGCACCCAGGCCAGACAGCTCGCATCGAGCGCGATGGTCGTGAAGTCGGTTTCCTGGGCGCCATTCACCCGGAACTGTCGAAAACCCTGGGCCTGGATCGTCCGGTCTTTGTTTTCGAGCTGGTTCTGGCTGAAGTATCGACAGGCCGTCTGCCGAAATTCCACGAGCTTTCGCGCTTCCCGGAAGTGCGTCGCGACCTGGCCTTGCTGGCTGATCGCGACGTTTCGGCCAGTGCGGTTCTGGACGTTATTCGTGAAAATGCAGGCGAGTGGCTCACAGACCTCAGGTTATTTGATGTTTACCAGGGTAAAGGCATTGATCCACATAGAAAAAGCCTTGCAGTCGGCTTGACCTGGCAGCATCCATCGCGCACTCTTAATGACGATGAGGTAAACGCAACGACACTTGCTATCCTCACCTCGCTTGAGGAGAGGTTAAACGCCACGTTAAGGAAGTAGCGTATGGGGGCTCTGACGAAAGCTGAGATGGCCGAACGTCTGTACGAAGAGCTGGGCCTGAATAAACGGGAAGCCAAGGAACTGGTTGAACTGTTTTTTGAAGAAATCAGGCACGCTCTGGAAGATAACGAGCAGGTGAAGTTGTCAGGTTTTGGCAACTTCGACCTTCGAGACAAGCGCCAGCGGCCTGGGAGAAATCCCAAGACCGGTGAAGAAATTCCGATTACGGCGCGCCGTGTGGTCACCTTTCGTCCAGGGCAGAAGCTGAAGGCCCGAGTTGAGGCATATGCTGGAACCAAGTCATAACGATGAGCTACCGCCGATCCCCGGCAAACGCTACTTCACCATCGGTGAGGTCAGCGAGCTCTGCGCGGTAAAACCGCACGTTTTGCGTTATTGGGAGCAGGAGTTTCCTCAACTCAACCCCGTCAAGCGACGCGGAAACCGCCGGTATTATCAGCGCCAGGATGTGCTGATGATCCGTCAGATCCGCGGCTTGCTCTACGATCAGGGCTTCACCATTGGTGGTGCCCGACTTCGTCTTACCACCGGGGAACCGAAGGACGATACCCAGCAGTACAAGCAGATGATCCGGCAGATGATTGCCGAGCTGGAAGACGTACTGGTTATGCTCAAAGCGTAATTGAGCATCCAGGATACTTCCAAAATTCAAACGCTTAGGGTATATTTCTCAACGTTTTCGCAGGTTGAAAAACAGATACACGCCTAGTCGGGGCGTAGCGCAGTCCGGTAGCGCACTAGCATGGGGTGCTAGGGGTCGAGTGTTCGAATCACTCCGTCCCGACCATATTATTCAGTGACTTAGCCCAACCTGAGAAGGTTGGGCTTTTTCATGTGCGTGAGTTTTGAGTGACCTGCTGTCTCTCGATGGTTATCACCTTTTCCAAATTGTCACAAACGGCCCGTGTGATCATTTTCTGACACCATGTTTGCAGCCTAGGTCATGTATCCAGGATCTGAGCATTGGTCCTGCGCTTCGCTGTGGGATGCTCCGCTGAGGGACGGATAGGGCAAGGAAGGTGGTTGTAGAATTTTAAAGTGGTAATGATTCTGCAGCAGTACTAAAGTGTGACTGATTTTTCCATTTTTTCGAAGAACAGGGAGTTCTATGTCTTTTGATGCGTTTATGAAGGTTGATGGTGTTGAGGGCGAGTCTCTTGACGATGGGCACAAAGGTTGGGTCGAATTGCTTTCCTACCACTACAACGCCATGCAGTCCATCAGTCAGACTGCCAGCTCGAATGGAGGGGCTACTGCTGGAGGGTTTCCCTTGGCGATTTCCAGATCAGTAAATATGTGGATAGAGCCACCCCTAAGCTATTTGAGCTTTGCTGTAGGGGTTCGCATATCAAAAATGTGACCATTCGAATCCATCGTGCAGGAACTGAAAAATTCAAGTATTTGGATATCGTACTTGAAGAAGTCCTGATCTCATTAGTAAGCGGTCAAGGTGCCGACCAGTCAGGCTTCCCTATAGAAGTAGTAAACCTGAATTATGGCCGCATTAAATTTGAATATTCACAGCAACGCCGCGCTGATGGTGGTAGTGCCGGTATCGTTTCTGGTGGCTGGGACAGGACTGCGAATAAGCCATTTGCGTAGGCGAATGGATTCAATGTCAACAGATAAAGTGGAAGATTTAATCTCAGGGGTAGATGTATGACTAGCGGCACATACGTCATTTGGAGGGGTGAAGAATGAAACCAACAGACGAAAATCGCACAAGCTATTTGATGATTAGTGCCGCCGCTGAAAAGCTAGGAGAGCAAGCCTGTACATTAGGTATTAAGCATATTGATAATGCCGTTCTGCGATTGCAATTCAATCGTGAAGTCTCCTATTACGCAAAAAGTATTGTTAATGATGTTTCTGAAGGTAAAAAAAGTCCTGAGCAGGGGCTAAAAGAAATAAAAGATGAACAAGATAGCTTGTTTGCCCAGTCATGGGAGATTGCCAAAAAAGGCGTTGGAGTAGTCGCCGGAGCAATGCAATTCGGAGCTGGTGCGGGCATTTGCTATGGCTCTTTAGGTACGCTGTGCCTCGTTGCAGGTGTACCAATTATGGCTCATGGTGCAAATAACGTTTATGAAAACGGGCGCAACCTTTGGGAGGGGCGTAGTGATACAGAGGGCCCAGTAAGAAAGGGATACCAAGCAGCAGCGAAAGCAGTTGGTTACGGAGCACGAGAAGGAAATATGGTCTACGGGTCAGCCGACCTTGCGATGTCTGTATATGGGGTCACGAAGCTGGTTTTAAAGCCGGATTCCTGGCGGCTATTTAGATATATTAGAACTGATTATGTTCGTGCATATCGAAACACGTCAGTACCTGTATTGGTCATAGATAGAGCCGCCGACACCATCACAGTAGACGGAATGCAAAAGCAGTGAACCGACAAAAAGCTGGACGATTTTTTTCACACGCAAGAGTTTATTTTTTCGCGATTGCGTGCGCTGCTTTTCATTCAGTATGGATATTGCTTCTCCTTAATTATTTTTTTGATCTTAGTGTTCTTGTGGCTAGGTTTATAGTTGTGCTGTGTTTTATTATTATTTCTTTTTTTTGTATTAAGTTGTTCCATAAAAAAATAAACAGGCTTTGATGTGCATGTCTGCAATATACAGTTTTTCTTAGTTAATTAGAGACTCAATAATGAGTCGCTCAGTATGCCGATTACGTACGCTTGGCCATGTCCAATACTGTTGATTTCAGGGCTGATCGAGAGGTGGCCTTGCCCCCGATAAACGTATCCCTTAACCCGGCGTCGGGGTTGAGCATCTAGGGTTGTTGATCTTGCCAGTTCTGCTTGTAGTGGCTGAAACCCCCTTGCGCTGCTTGCTTGCACATAAAAGACTTGTCGCTTTTTAGAAGAGGCACAGCCCTGTGCCAGCGTCCTCCAGGGTAATAGGTGGGGTGTAGTGAACTGTAGTGGTCTAATGATTTTGTGCTAGGGGTCGAGTGTTCGAATCACTCCGTCCCGACCATATTTTTCAATGACTTAGCCCAATCTGAGAAGGTTGGGCTTTTTCATGTGCGTGAGTTTTACGTGGCATTAGATTTTTGCTAAGGCGATCTTCGTCTGATTTGTTGATTAGACGCCTCCGTGCCCGGTATTAATCTGTATGTTTTAGGATCAGGAGGGCAGGTATCCCCGCCCTCCGTCAGCCTAAGGAAAAAACTTGTCTATGATACCGCTGGCAAGAAACGCCAACGCCCAGAGACTGATTTCTACCTGTACCGCTTTTGTCCGCAACTTGAACATGGCAATAGCCCTGCTAGGTGCTGACAGCGCTGCCAACTTTTAAGGGTTGGTTATTTGTAAAGCGCCATGCCGGGCGCTTGCTTTTGGCTTACCGCGAATGGCCGCAAGCAGTAGCTTAAATGTCTGAGGTATCCGATCGGCACAGCCGGGAACGGGCTCATTCACTTTCACCTTAAGCAGCTTGACTGAGCTGCAGTCGGAAGAGTCACCCCCCTAGGACGTCCTGGCTTAGCGAGGAATCGTCGTGGCTCGACTTTACACGATCAACACATAACAAGTAATCCTCCCGCAAAGTTTTTTGAGATTTACTAAAGAATCAATAGTAGATAGGAGCTAAAAGCAAGCCCGCATACTTGGGTTAATTTTAGGTTTTGTACGAAAAGTATTGCTGCATACAACGTAGGCTGCAGGCCAGCGTGACCATGGCTGCGTAGCTCTTGGCCAACTTGTCGTAGCGAGTGCCGATTCGGCGGTTCTCTTTTAGCCAGCCAAACATCCGCTCAATGATGTTGCGCTGCCGCTACTTTGGACGATCAAAAAGTCGGGGCAAGCCAGGCCGGGGTTTGCGTGGCATGGCGCGTAGCGGGATCACAGGCTGTATTCGGTAACGGTCGCATTAGTAACGCAGGTATTCTGCGTCATAGCCTTTGTCAGCCAGTAACCATCTACTGCGTTTGCGTGGTCGCCCCGGCTTACCGGGAATGCGCACCTGATCCAGCAACGGCTGGGCGTGGGCTATATCGCTGGCTTGTCCCGGTGACAGCATGAAGCGCAATGGCACGCCATTAGCGTCGCAAACCATATGAATCTTGGTTGTCAGGCCGCCTCGACTGCGCCCCAGAGCATGGTTTAGCGCTTCTTCAGGCCCCCCTTTTTTCCGGCGCCTGAAGAGGCTCGGGTTGCACGTACCGCCGTGGAGTCGATTATCCAGGTGTCCAGATCGATCAGTCCTTCCTGGTTGAGTCGAATGTGCAAGCGTTCCAGTATACGGTCGAACGTACCGTTATCGCGCCAGTCACGAAAACGCTGATACACCGTCGACCAGGGCCCAAAGCGTTCCGGCAGATCTCGCCAGGCAGCACCCGAGCACAAAACCCAAAGGACCGTGGAGTACCAGACGATCATCGCTACGTGGGCGACCCATTTTCTGCTCGGGAGAAACCAGATCCTTGATCAATTCCCACGATGCGTCAGAGAGTTCGTAGCGCTTTGCCATGCGGGCCTCCAGCCAATCATGGCGGCAATTCTACCCCAGCCGACTTTTCGTACAAAAACTAGTGAGCCTTCGTGCAACGATCACGCTCCGTCAGCGCGAAGCACTTGGCGCACTTCGCGAAACACATCGACCAGCCGAGCCATTAACTCGGCCGAGCAATCTGGCCTTCTACGCCATAATCACGCAGACCTTGGCACACAGGCTGGTCACGCACGTATGCACGCTTTCATCTGGCAGCGTGAGCATTATGTCGATGCAGTCGCCTATCCGTATTTGGTGGCGCTGGCTCATATCGAATTCATAAAGGTGGCGTGAGTTGATTAAGTGGTCTATTAACTTGATGAGGGTCTTAACGAGGAGTGCAATCTTGGTCGGTAGAATTTCTGATTCAGAACTCCATGAAATGCGGATTCGCAAGCTACAGAACGACATCTCTGATTCAGAGCGTCTCGGCATACCCGTGAAATTCATGCACCTGTCGGCTCTGACACCCACCAGCAGAGAACATCATGTTGAAAGGCATGGTGAGCTCTTCACAGGGCAGGAGATGCTTGATTGGTGGGCAGAGGGGGATAACCGTGTGCGCTGTCGCTGTGCATGCACCCCAGTGCTTTTAGATAATCAGGGGAGGCCTATGACTCCAGATCTCATGGTTAAAGCCAAGATGGATCTGAAGGTTTTCAAAGCGTCCTGACCTCACGGTTCGTAGCATTCAGCGTAATAGGCGAGGCTCGGGTTAGGCCGTGATGCGCTCGCCGACCACCTTTTCGTATCTTGCAATCAGGCGATGTGGCTGACACCCATATACCCATGACCCTGACTACTTGCCTGCGCCAGATCCCTCATCTCGAAATTGATTGATGTGACACATGTTGCGCGCATCGGCTACCGGATCTATCGCTGACCGCTTTAGATTTGGCCGGGGTCGTATTGCATGAACTCAATGCCATGCTTTTTATTCAGTCGATTCGGTAGGTAGCGGCTGCCGCTCGACGTCTGAACGAGCATTTCTTCTGAAGCGGCAGGCGAATGATCAATTTGTTTCATTAATGCAGGCATGGTTGACCCCACGCCATACCGTCACAGGGGCGCTGCGATTAAAAATGGAAGGGGTTACTGCGTGATTTGCGATGCGTAGGCGCTGGCATCCACGCGGTGGATCCGGCCAGAGCAAAGAACTGTCTGCGTCGGATGATTTGGCGGCGTTCGCGTTGGTATCCGTGGTTTCTCAGTGACAGATGCGATCTGTCTCGGACGATGTTGACAAAGCTTATTACCATTAGTACTGTATTTATATACAGTATTCGGGTGGCTCCTATCTGGATTAGCTGACGAAATGGCACTCTGGCAATAATGATTGCCCGTGTGCTGCCGGTGAGGAGCTCATCTGTCGGCCAGCTTATTTCACGCCATTCAGCTCCCCGAGAAACCGAGCGGAGATATGAGCGTTGCATCCACTTAAAATCTAACTTGAGAAACTAATCTATGCCTGATACCAATGCGTACTACCTGGAAAGTCTGACAGACCTGCGAGCCGCAAGCGGAGGCGCAAATTACGCGTTTACTCATGCAGGGGGCGGATTTTGGAGGCGAGACCCCCTGGACACAGTTTCTCCCGAAAATCTCGATGCGGGTCTATTGGTCGCAGCTGACGGTAGCCGCTGGAAACTGGATAAAACGTCCGGGCCCACTCGAGCTGAAGTTGGAAAACCGGGAACGTCGTTCAACGATAACGGCTGGATAGTCGGGTGGTATACCCCTGGAGAAAACATCAACGGCAACGGAAATAAGTTTAACTACGCCTCGTTGTACATTCCCAACGACCGCGTCGTGCAACAAAATGGTCTGAACGGTGCCACCGGTTCGAAAGTGGACGGCCTGAACGTGACAATGGGTTTTGGTGGTCCTTCGACGCGCGGGGGGCGACATGCTATTGACGGGGTGTTGCTACAAGGATTCGGTACTGAGGGGGCCACAGATCAAAACAACGGAGACCGAAATTATGTTGGCGTACAAGGTCAAGTGCTGACTAATTCGGGAGATGGCGGGACGAGTCCCTCTGATCTGCGTGGTGCGTATTTCGGCGGATCTGATTATGTAGGGCTGTACGGCACGGCTAAATACGTAAATAACATTACCGGTCGGGAGGTCAACACTGACATCCAGGCGAGCGACGGCACTCGTGTTGATTATCACACGGGTATCCAGATCGCTTCCAATATCGGTGAGCGCGGCTTTACTCTGGATACTGCTATTTCTGTATCGAACCTGGGTGGATCTCCTCGAGGCTGGGGAAATGGTATCAGCTTCAGCGGAAAGAACGGGGGGGCTGCGTTCGAGGCCGATAGTACTGCCATTAGGGTTTTCCCTTCCGGAGCTGCAGGCGGGGCGCTTGGTACTCTACTCGATACTCGAGGTGTGACGGTAGGTCAACTCATAGCCGCTGATGGAGTGTCTTTGCGCAGAGGCATCCTTGATCTGGCGACCTCTGGAGCGCTAGTGAACCTTGGGTCTTCCACCGCCGCAGGTGTCGTGCAGTTTCAGGGCCGCTCATCCGGTCTCTCTTCTGCGTGGGATGCACGCTTGGCTTTTATCGGTGGTACATCAACTACGGGTCAAGGGGTTGCCCAGATTGATGCCGGTCTAGTTGCCACCAGTGCGGCAGTCGTTCGGAGTACCGCAGCCAACTACACCGCATTAGGCACTACCGCTTATCCGTTCAGCCAGGTTGTCATTCAGACGAGCCCAATCGTAACGTCTGACGTGCGTCAGAAAACGGAAATCGAAAAACTTACATTGGGGCTGGACTTCGTCCGTAGCTTTGCTGCTGCGGAGCAAGGATTGATCCAGTACCGGATGGCCCAAACTGGTGGCAAAGTACAGAAGGTCCAGACGGGAACGCGCAAAGTCGAGCGCCAGGCTACAGAGACTGTCGAGACGGTTGTGCATTATCTGGAGATGGTTGAAGGCAAAGCGATCCAGAAGACTCGCACGGAACAGACCGAAGTCCCTATATTTGATGTCCTGCAGGTTTGGGACGAGAGTGGCAATCCGGTAATGGTTGAGGAAGAGTTTGTAGCAGGCTCTCATGAGGAACTGAACGAAAACCAGGAAGTCCGCACCGTTCTTGACTATGCCACGCGTCAAATGCAGCTTACGACCAAGGTTCCTCGTATGGAGGTTGTGGAGGAGCCTGTTTATGAACAGGCGGTGTACCAGAGGGAGGGTGGACGGGTCCATTTGGGTATTAGTGCTCAAGAGCTGCGCGCGCAATTGCTGGCGCACGGCATAGATGATTGCGCAGCATGGTGCTTGGCTGACCCGGAAGACCCGGAGTCGACGCAATCAGTAAGAGAAGCTCAGTTGATTCCGGTTTTGTTGAAAGCGGTAGCGGAACTGGCCTCCGAAGTCGAAACGCTCCGAAGCTTCGCCGCAGTGGGTAATAACGCTAACTGACGGGCGCAAGTGCTTTGAAAGAACGGGCTAGCTATTAGGCCCGCTGAGAATAAGGCCTGCGTACTGATTATTATCCTCTGCTGTATCACTTTGAAAAACCTGAGGCTTTTCTCAAGGTGAAGCTGGGTCTTGATCGGACGTTCGGCCTGCAGTGCTTAGTCTGGGGTATTGCCAATGCTGGAGAGGAAGCTGAGAAAGTCGCCCCTTGCTCTCTGACGATCTTGTCTCGATCAAGTCCTTGATGGGGGAGGGATTTCTGGTCCGCTGGCCAGGTATATCTATACGAGACCACCTTCCTCACACCGTTTTTTATAACTGCTATAACTGCCCATAAACTCTCACCCGTTAACCGTTTCAGTGTGCCGAAATACAGGCTACCACTGTCGGCTTTACAGCACTGCTTTGCACCCAAGTCATTATGGCTTTAGACACGCCTGCAACGATCAGCGCATTTACCAAGCGCAGGCAGCAAGAAATCGGCAGCGAGCGCTTTGTCGACAGCCACCGAAAAAACGCTCTTCAAAGCATTGTCGTACCCCCCTGAAAACAATTTGACATATGTTATTTGTGATCACATATTAGCCCCATAAGAACGCCAATATGAGTCACTCCCCATGACAGACCGTCCGATCCTCCTGCCCGCCATGCGGCAGGTTTCCCGCGATACCCTCCAGGACCAGGTTTACCGACAGATCCGTGAAGCGCTGATGAGCGGGCGCTTTCAGCCGGGTCAGAAGCTGACGATCCGTGGTCTTGCCGAGGCGCTGGGCTCGAGCCCGATGCCGGTGCGCGAGGCATTGAATCGTCTCAGTGCAGAGAACGCCTTCGAAGTCACCGAAACCGCTCGTCTTCGCGTGCCCATGATGACCCCGGAGCGGCTGCGTGAAATTCGTGATGCCAGGGTCGCGCTGGAAGGTCTGCTGGCCGAGAAGGCGGTCATTCTGATCAATGACGCCGACCTTGCAGACATCAGCCAGCTCTGCGAGCAGATGCAGAAGGCTGCAGACAGCGTTGATGTGGCCCTATACCTGTGGACCAACTTTGCCTTTCACCGGCGCATTTATGCGGTCGCCAAGGCTGAGTTGATCGTTGCGGCAGTGGAGAATTTCTGGCTGCACATAGGCCCGTGTTTCGCACTTGTCGCGCCTGACAGGGCGCACCTTCAGCGTTCGATGGAGGCACACAACCGTATCGTCGAGGCGCTGGCGGCGCGTGATGGGGCGGCCGCTCGTGCAGCGGTCACTGACGACATCATGCAGGCGGCTGATTCTCTGACGCGCCTGATCGCAAAGAGCGACCGCTCCAGGTCGCGGGTCTCGGGAGTGAAAAAAGCATGAGTGTTCTCAATCGGCTGGTTCCCTACACAGGGCTGCGCGTGCTGATTTCCGGTGGTGCCGCCGGGATCGGTGAGGTGTTGGCGGCGGCTTACATGGAAGCCGGGGCAAAGGTGCATGTGTGTGATGTCAGCGAGGCGGCCATTGCGGCATTCCTTGATCGCCATCCAGGCAGCGTTGCCACGCGCGCAGACGTTGCTGATCCGGTGCAGATCGAAGCGGTGTTCAGGGTGCAGCGCGAACAGTTCGGCGGTCTTGATGTGCTGATCAACAACGCCGGGATCGCCGGCCCTACGGCAGGCATTGATGCCATTAGCGAAGAGGAGTGGCAGCGCACCATCGACATCAATCTCACCGGGCAATACCGCTTTGCTCATCACGCTGTGCCGCTGCTCAAGGCGTCGCCCAACGCTCATCTGATCCATATCGCGTCTGTCGCCGGTCGTCTGGGCTACGCCTGGCGTACACCGTACGCGGCGACCAAATGGGCGATTGTCGGCCTGATGAAGTCGCTGGCGTCCGAATTGGGTGAGAGCGATATCCGCGTCAATGCCTTGCTGCCCGGCATCGTCGAAGGCCCGCGTATGGACGGTGTGATTCGTGCGCGTGCGCAACAGATGAATGTGCCTGAGGAGGAGATGCGCGAGGAGTACCTGAAAAAGATTTCGCTCAAGCGCATGGTCACCGCTGAGGACGTTGCCGCGATGGCGCTTTTCTTGTGCTCGCCCGCCGCACGCAATGTCACGGGCCAGGCCATCAGTGTGGATGGCAACGTCGAATACCTCTGAGTATCAGGCTCGATAGGACCGGACAGCGTCCGAGTCGTGTTCCACACCAGACTTTCTCGCCAAGAACAAGAACGGAGAATGCTCATGCCCAAGAAACGTCCGATCATTATTACCTGTGCCGTCACGGGGGCCATTCATACGCCCTCGATGTCGCCTCATTTGCCGATCACGCCGCAGGAAATCGCCGATGCAGCCGTCGGTGCCGCCGAGGCGGGGGCCTCTATCGTCCACTTGCATGCCCGCGACCCGGTTGACGGGCGGCCCAGTCAGGATGTCGATCTGTTTCGGCAATTTCTGCCGCACATCAAGGCCAGGAGCGATGTGGTGATCAATATCACCACCGGCGGTGCGCCGACCATGGGCGTTGAAGAGCGCTTGCAACCTGTGGCGCAACTCAAGCCGGAACTCGCCTCGTTGAACATGGGATCAATGAACTTCGGGCTGTACGAAATGCTCGATCGCTACAGCGAATTCAAGCACGACTGGGAACGGCCGTACCTGGCCGAGAGTGATGACCGGATCTTCCGTAACACCTTCCGCGACATCGCGCACATCCTCAATACCTGTGCCGAGAACCGTACGCGCTTTGAAATCGAATGCTATGACATCGGCCATCTGTATACCGCCGCGCATTTTCTGCAGCGCGGGCTGCTCAAGGCACCGATTTTCATTCAGTCGGTATTCGGTTTGCGTGGTGGTATCGGCGGGCACCCCGAGGACCTGGCGCACATGCGTCGCACGGCCGACCGTCTGTTTGGTGACGCTTACCAATGGTCGATTCTGGGGGCCGGTCGCAATCAGATTCCGCTGGGCACCATGGGCCTGTCGATGGGCAGTCATGTGCGGGTCGGCCTTGAAGATTCGCTGTGGGATGGGCCGGGCAAACTGGCGGCGTCCAACGCCGATCAGGTCAAGCGTATCCGCACAGTTATAGAAGCGCTGGGCGGGCAGGTGGCAACGCCTGATGAAGCCCGTGAAATGCTTGATCTGAAGGGGCAGGACAAGGTTAATTTCTAGTCTCGCAAAACGTGTCATCTCAATAACAACAAGACAGAGGTGAAAAATGCGTATCGAAATCGTTGTCGACGTGAAGACCACGCTGGGCGAAGGCCCGGTCTGGGATGTCGAGCAACAGCGTCTGTACTGGATCGACAGTTTCGACGGTCGTGTTCTGCGCTGTACGGATGACGGGCGCGAGTTGCGAGCCTGGGATGTCGGCCAGAAAATCGGTTCCATGGCCCTGCGCAGGAATGGCGACGCGGCGCTCGTCGCGTTGCAGAGCGGCATCTACAACCTTGATTTGCCGACCGGTGATCTCGAGCTGATAGTCGACCCCGAACCGGGGCTGCCGAACAATCGACTCAATGATGGCAAGGTCGATCGGCAGGGCCGGTTCATCGTGGGCTCGATGGACACGCAGGAGGATCAGGCCAGCGCGAAGCTGTATCGCCTCGACCCGGACCTGAGCCTGCACACGCTGGATGAAGGCATCATCGTGTCCAACGGACCGTGCTGGAGCCCGGGCGGTGAAACCTTTTATTTCGCCGACACCTGGTCCGGGGATATCTGGGCCTATGACTACGACAACACCAGCGGCGCGGTCGCCAACAGACGAACCTTTGCCAAGGTCGACACCTCAGCAGGAGGCGCGGCGGATGGCTGCACCGTCGATGCCGAAGGCTGCCTGTGGCAAGCGCTGGTCTACGCCGGAAAACTGGTGCGCTACACCCCGGACGGGCAGGTGGATCGCATCATTGACATGCCCGTGAAGAAAGTGACGAGCCTGACCTTCGGCGGACCGAACCTGGACACGCTGTATGTCACCTCCATGGCCAGGCCGCCGTTGCCACGCTTTCCGGAAGATGGTCAGCAACGCGGTGCCTTGTTTGCGATCACCGGGCTGGGCGTGCAAGGCATCGCTGAACGGCGCTTTGCCAGTTAACCCGTCAACAGACTGAACCTGAACGTTAAGGACGACTGACCCTTTCTCGCTTGGGCGTGCCTGGCACGCCTGGAGAGTTCCCATGCCAAATAACAAGAATGCATCGCTGGGCAAGATTCACCGGTTTTCGTGGGTGTCGTTGTTGGTCTGCTGGATGATCTGGATTCTGAATGCCTATGACCGCGAGATTGTATTGCGCCTGGGGCCGACGATTTCCAAGCATTTCGAATTGTCTGCGGACCAGTGGGGTACGGTGGCCACCGTCGTCATGCTGGCTCTGGCCGTTCTCGATATTCCAGGCTCTATCTGGAGTGATCGTTACGGCGGCGGCTGGAAGCGGGCACGCTTTCAGGTGCCATTGGTACTGGGCTACACCGCATTGTCCTTTCTCTCAGGCTTCAAGGCGTTGAGTGGCAGCCTTGCGAGTTTCATCGCCTTGCGGGTGGGTGTGAATCTGGGGGCTGGCTGGGGCGAACCGGTCGGGGTCAGTAACACGGCTGAATGGTGGCCGGTGGAGCGCCGCGGTTTTGCTCTGGGCGCACACCACACCGGTTACCCCATCGGCGCGATGCTCAGTGGCATTGTCGCCAGTTTCGTGATCAGCACCTTTGGTGAGGAAAACTGGCGTTATGTATTCTTCTTCGCCTTCGTGGTGGCTCTGCCGCTGATGATCTTCTGGGCGCGCTACTCGACGGCCGAGCGCATCACCAAACTGTATGTGGACATTGCCGCCAAAGGCATGACCCCGCCGGACAGCACGCCGTCGACCAACGTCAAAGGCCAGGTCTGGAAGTCAGTGAAGGCCACGCTGAGTAACCGCAATATCGCCCTGACAGCCGGTAACACCATGCTCACGCAAGTGGTGTACATGGGGGTGAACATTGTCCTGCCAGCCTATCTGTACAACATCCTCAACCTGTCGTTGGCCGAATCGGCAGGAATGAGCGTCGTATTCACGCTGACGGGTATCCTCGGGCAACTTATCTGGCCTTCGTTGTCGGACATCATTGGTCGGCGCATAACCCTGATCATTTGCGGTCTATGGATGGCGGTCAGTGTTGGTGCCTTTTACTTCGCCAACACCATCCTGATCGTCATCGCCGTGCAACTGCTTTTCGGCCTGGTCGCCAATGCCGTCTGGCCCATCTACTACGCGGTTGCGTCCGACTCTGCACAACCCTCTGCAACGTCGACCGCCAACGGCATCATCACCACGGCGATGTTCATAGGCGGCGGTATTGCACCGGTACTCATGGGCACACTGATTTCCATGGGCGGCGGCTGGACCAGCCTCAGTGGCTATACGGTGTGCTTCTTCGTGATGGCGGGCTGCGCGCTGGGCGGGGCGTTCCTACAACTGTTTTCTCATCGGCCGGAAGTGTTGGCGGTGCAGCGCGGAGTGTGAGGCTGGCGCCGACTTTTCATACAGAACCCAAGACGCAGGCTAGGGAAAAAGATGTTTAAAGGTCTGCCTGTTACTGCTCCGCAGGATGTGTGTAGGGCTAACACGTGTAGCCCTACAATAACATGCAGGATAGGAGGGATTTTGGCTCAACCCGCCAACCCCCGCGCAGTCCCCAAATCGGTAATCAACACATCCAGATACCCTCCCAACAACGCACCCTTGATCGCCTGTACCTTCCTCGCCCCCCCAGCCAACCCCAGCACGCGATTGATCGAGCGCAACTTAGGCAAGCCCATCGACACCACAAACTCTTCATCCTCTTCCAGCACCGGTTTGCCCTGGGCATCAAAATACCGCAGGCAGATATCACCCACCGCACCCCGTTCAGCGAGCACGCGCAGCATGTCTTCGGTGTAGTAGTTGCCGCTGTTGCGCAGCAGTTGTGACGGTTCGAGTTCGCCAATACCCACGATGGCGAGGGTGATGCTGTCGAAGCGCTGGAGGACTTCTTTGACTTCTTCCATTTCGACGATGCGCTGTTTGCTTTCTACCGATTGCTCGATGCTCTGCGACGGCAGCAGGAACGCGGGGCAGTTTAGGAGGGTGGCTAGGCGCTGGGTGAGCAGGGTGGCTTCAAAGGCACCTTTGTTGCCGACGCCACCGAGCAGTTGCACGACTTCCTGGGCACTTTGTTTGCCCGGTTGGGGGTGCATGTGGCTGACCATCGCGCGGATCGTGCTGCTCCAGGAGGAGATACCGATGTGGTCCTGAGCGCTGAGGCTGGTTTCCAGGTAATGCGCGGCGGCCGAGCCGATGGCTTGCTTGATGCTTTCTTCGTTGTCCGGCTCGGTGGCTTCAACGACGATCACCTGGCGTATGCCGTACAGGGACTGCAAGCGGCTTTCCAGCTCCAGGTGCAGGCCTTGCGGGCGCATGACGGTGATTTTTACCACGCCTTCCTGCAACGCGCGGCGCAGGGCGCGGCTGATGAAGGATTGGGACAGGTCGAGTCGGGTGGAAATCTCGGACTGTTTGAGTCCTTCTTCATAATAGAGGCTGGCGATCTTGCTCATCAGCCGTTGTTCTTCGATCTGGCTCATGCAGGCCCCAAAAAATGATAGCGATATCCAAAGTGGCGGCGAGGATACCAAACTGGCAGCGGGTCGTGCCTGCCACAGCGGTCAGGACATGATCAGCCCGCCGTCGATATTGATTGCCTGACCGGTCAGGTAGGCGGCGTCATCCGAGGCCAGGAATGCGACCAGCCCGGCGACGTCCGAGGGTTTGCCAGCGCGACGCATGGGGATGTTGCGGACCCACTCGGCCATCAGTTCGCCCTTGGCATAGCGTTTTTCTTCGGTGCCGAGGATTTCACCCCAGACGCGGTCGTTGTAGTCCCACATTTCGCTTTCGATGATGCCTGGGCAGAAGGCGTTCACCGTGATGTTGTGCCGTGCCAGTTCCAGCGCCAGGCTTTGCGTGATGCCGATCACGCCCATTTTGCTCGCAGCGTAATGTGGAGTGTAGATGAAGCCTTGACGGCCCTGGCCTGAGGATGTGTTGATCAGCCTCCCGCTGCCTTGTCTGACCATGTAGCGGGCGGCTTCCCGACAGCCGAGCCAGACCCCGGTGGTGTTGACCTGCAGGACCTTGTCGAAGTCTGCGCGGGGCATGCTTTCGCAATGGTCGATGGTGATGATGCCAGCGTTTTGCACCGACACATCGATGCTGCCGAAGCGCTCGTGGGCGGTCTGGTAGAGGCGCTGTATGTCGGCCTCATCGGTAACGTCGATGCCCAGCGCCAAGCTGTTGACCGAGTATTCACTGGCCAGTTGTTCAGAGGTGAACGTCACTCGCTCAAGGTCGTTGGAGGCCAGCACCAGATTGGCACCTTCCTGAGCGAAGCGTTCGGCGATGCCTGCACCGATGCCCCGGCAAGCGCCGGTGATGACCACGGTTTTACCGCTGAATCGTTGATACATATGCGTGCTCCGGTAGTTGACAGGGCTGGCTCACCAGCAGACAAATCCACCGTCCACCAGCAGATCGACGCCGGTACAGAACGATGAGGCCTGACTGACCAGAAAGACCGCCGGGCCGACCATCTCGTCCACGCCGGCCATACGCCCCATGGGCGTGGTCTGTTCGAATATCTTCACTTGCTCGGCCACTTCCGGCCGTGAATTCATGGGCGTGGCGGTGTAGCCGGGGCTGATGCAGTTGACCCGTAAACCCTTGTCTGCCCATTCCATCGCCAGGCTTTTGCTTAGGTGAATGACGCCCGCTTTCGAGGCGTTGTAGTGGGCTTGCAGCAACCCACGATTGACGATACTGCCGGACATTGAGGCGATATTGACGATGGCGCCTTTTCCGCGTGGCAGCATGACCGCCGCCTGGGCCTGGCAACTGAGAAAGATGCCGGTGAGGTTGATGTCGAGCATGGTTTGCCAGCGTTGCAGTTCCAGGTCTTCGGCGGCCTGCGCGTTGGCGATCCCGGCACAGTTGACGGCCACGCTGAGCGCACCCAGTTCAGTTTCGGTACGTGCGATGGCTGCATCCAGCGTCGCGCGGTCGGTGACAGTACCTTGCAGGGCAAGCGCGCGTCGGCCCAGTGTGTTGATGCGTTCTACGGTGTCGCCGATACCCGCGCTGCCTTGCAAGTCAAAGCACGCCACGTCAGCCCCGGCCTCGGCAAGGCCGACTGCAATGGCCTGGCCAATGCCGCTGCCGGCTCCGGTCACAAAGGCCACCTGGCCATCCAGACGAAAAAGTTGCATGTCGTTCTCCACGTAATCAGTGTGTTGGCTCTCAGGCGGTGGCCATTTCCATGACTGACACCGGTGTCGCTTCGCCACGTTCAAGGATGCCCATCTGCCGGCCACGGCTCATGACCATGACCCGGTGTGACAAACCCAGCACTTCGTCGAGGTCGGAACTGACCACGATCACGGCCATGCCGGTTGCCGCCAGCTCGGCGATCACCTCGTAGATCGCCGCCCGCGCACCGACGTCGATGCCTCGGGTCGGCTCGTCGAGAATGAACACCTTGGGGTTGCGGGCCAGCCATTTGGCGATGATGACTTTCTGCTGATTGCCACCGGACAGGCTGTCGATTCGCTGCTCGGGCGCGCCTTTTACGCCGAGGCGCGAAATGGCGTTTCGGGCAAACGCGTGCAGGCTTTTGGGCGATACCCAGTTGCCGCTGTGCAACAGATCGGTGTTGCCATAGACCAGGTTGTCTTCGATACGGTGCTCGACCACCACGCCTTGTTGCTTGCGGTCTTCAGGCACCAGCACCACGCCCGCCTGAATTGCTTGCGAGGGGGAGTGCAGTTGAACGGTTTCGCCATCCAGTTGCATGTGGCCCTGGATATCCCGGGCTGCGCCTGCAATCACCCGAATCAGTTCGGTTCTGCCTGCACCAACCACTCCAGCGATGCCGAACACTTCACCGGCGCGTACGCTGAAGTCGATGCCATGCAAGGCGAACTCGCGGCAGGCGAGGTCCTTGACCTGCAGCATCACCTTGTCCTGCGGCGCTTGCAGGACGGGGAAGATACGTTCCAGGCTGCGCCCGACCATTTGTTCGACCAGTTCGCGCACCGGCACCTGCGCGGTGGCGTGGAGCGCAATCTGGCGGCCATCGCGCAGTACCAGAATACGGTCGGCGATTCGCGCGATTTCTTCCAGGCGATGGCTGATATAGATGAACGAAACGCCTTCAGCCTTGAGGCGCTCGACCTGCTGAAACAGCAGCTCGGTTTCTTCACCGCCAAGAGCGGCGGTGGGCTCGTCTAGAATCAGCAGGCGTGCGTTCAGGGTCAGGGCTTTGGCGATCTCGACCAGTTGCTGTGCCGCGACGCTTAAACCCTCGACCTTGCGCGAAGCGGACACATCAAGACCGAGGCGTTCCAACTGCTTCTGTGCCTGCGCTTGCATGTAGTCCCGGTCGACCTTGCCGTGGCGCATGGGCAGCCGCCCGACAAAGATGTTTTCGGCAATCGACAACTGCGCCAGCAGGCGAATCTCCTGATGAATCAGGCCGATGCCAGCGCCCAGCGCCGCCCCCGGAGAGGCTGGCGCGTAATCCTCGCCGAGCCAGCTCATGGAGCCTCCAGCTTCAGGCTGCACCAGGCCCGCGATAATCGACGACAAGGTCGATTTGCCTGCGCCGTTTTCACCGAGCAGGGCGAGCACTTCACCTGGCCGCACGTCGACATTGATCTGCGAAAGCACCTGCACCGGGCCGTAGGTCTTGCCAATGTTACGCAGGCACAGCACTGCTGCAGGTGTGACCTCAGGGTTATGGAGCGTCGGGTTATCCAGAGCAGCTTGCATGGCGGACTCCGTGGCTCAAGGGTGCTGTTGCAGGAAAGGCGCGACGTTGTCTTTGGTAGTCAGCACGGTTTCCAGCAGTTGTTCCTTGGGCACGGCTTTGCCAGCCTTGAGGGCAAGTGCGGAGGCAACGGCCATGCGCCCCATCTTTTGCGTCTGCTGGGTCATGGTCGCTTGCAGCACGCCGCTTGCCACTGCCTTGAGGCCTGCCACGTCGCCGTCAAAACCGACTATGACCACCGGTTGCCCGAGGTTGGCGACTTTTACCGCCTGCGCAGCACCGAGGGCCATCGCGTCAGCGCGGCCGAAAAACACGCTGATGTTCGGGTCACGCTGCAACAGGTCCTGAGCGACTGCAAAGCCTTTATCCTGCGCCCATTCGGCAGGCTGTTCGGCAACGACCTTGAGGCCGGGAAAGCCTTTCAAGCCTTCCTGGAAACCTTTCGCCCGATCGTTTTCCGGGGTTGTGCCCAACTGCCCTTGAAGGATGGCGATGCGGCCTTTGCCGCCAGTCACCTTGCCAACGTATTCGGCAAGCGTGCGCGCACCGGCAACGCTGTCGCTGGCAATAAAAGTGTCGCCGGGCGCGTCAGGCGCATTGCGGTCCACGGCGATTACCGGAATCCCGGCAGCCTTGGCGGCCTTGACCGGCACGCCAGCGGCAGTTGCACCTGCGGGAATGTAGATCAACGCGTCAATCTGGCGGGTGATCAGGTCCTCGATCTGGCTGACCTGAGTCGATGAATTACCCTGCGCATCGACGGTGATAATCTTCACCCCGCGGGCTTTGCCTTCGGCTTCGACCGACTGTTTGATCTGGTTGAAGAAGTCAGCCTGCAGATTGGCTACGGCCAGGCCGATGGTCAGCTCTTTGGCCCAGGTCGAGCCTGCTGTGGTGAGTGTGGCGGCGGCCAGGGCCGTGGCGAGGAGCAGTTTTTTGGTCATGAACATGGCGGTGACTCCTGATTTTATTGTTGGGGATGTCAACATCGGTCAAACACAAAACGACAACGCTTAGTGAGCACTGTTGGAGCGACGACGCAAGGTATCGATGGTCACGGCGAGGGCAATGACCACGCCGATAACGACCTGTTGAATGAAGGGCGAAACGCCAAGCAGGTTGAGGCCGTTGCGCAGCACGCCGATGATCAATACACCGACCAGCGTGCCACCGACGCTGCCGACACCGCCGCTGAGACTGGCACCGCCGATAACCACTGCGGCGATGGCGTCCAGCTCCAGCGTCAGCCCGGCGCTGGGTTGCGAGGAGTCGAGGCGGGCGGCCATCGTCACCGCGGCGATGCCGGCAAGCGCGCCGCTGATGGCGTACACCCATAAAGTGATGGCTCGCACCTTGATCCCTGAAAGCCTCGCTACTTCAGGGCTGCCGCCAATGGCGTAAAGGTTGCGCCCACCGGCCCGAAAACGCAGGAATACCCAGGCCACGCCCAGCATGACCAGAAACAGCCCGACTGTGGCCGACAGAAAGCCGAAATGGCGCACGGTGGCCAGGCTGGTGAACCACTCCGGATAACCGACTATCTGCCGACCTTCGGTAAGAATGTTTGCCAGGCCTCGGGCGACCGACATCATGGTCAGTGTGGCGATAAAGGCGGGCAGTCTGGCGTAGGTAATCAGCAATCCGGAAACCAGCCCGGCGAGCATGCCGGTCGCTATGGCTACCGGGATCGCCAGGCCCAGCGCCAGGCCTTGGTCCTGATACAGCCAGCCCAGCATCATCATCGAAAACGCCAGCACCGAACCGACAGACAGATCGATGCCGCCGATGACGATCACCGCCGTCATGCCGATGGCGAGAATGCCCAGCACTGTCACCTGGTCAAGGATGTTCAGACCGTTGCGCAGGGTGAAGAAGAATTCGGAGCTGAAGGAAAAGACCACCAGCAGCAGGGCCAGGCCAATCAATGGCCCACCGATGTTGTCAGGCAGCAGCTTGAGCAACCACGCACGACCTGACGGTTTTGCGGCAGCCTGATGAGCAGGGGCTTTGGCGTCCATGGGGGTCTCCGAATTTATTGTTGTTGGAGTTCGTTCTGGCTGCCTGAATATATATGCATGCCTGACTGTTAATTCAGATTCCGTCTCTGGCTGAGCAAAGTCAAGCGGTTTAATTTTCTTCAATTCTTATGAACACACCTCAAATGTCCCTGTGAGCCTCAAGGTAGAGCCTCGCGCAGCTGCTTCTAATGTCGTCGGCAAAAAATGTATCCGACGTTTTTTGATTTTTCAGGTGCGCGCCTGCTTGACCTGTTGGGCGATCGGCGTCTAAATATAAATATATTTTCAGTGCTGAATAAATATTCAAGTGCTTTTCAGAATAATGAATCACCGCGTGGCTAGCCCCGCAGGAGCCGCTCCATGAATGCCTTTCGCTACGATGCCCAGCAGATCAAAGAACAGGCACGCCTGATCAGGCGTAATGTCATCACCCTCAATGCCGGATCGCCTGCGGGAGGGCACACGGGGGCTGACCTTTCGGAAACCGACATTCTTGCAACCCTGTATTTCCGTATTCTCGATATCAGCCCCGAGCGCATCGAAGACCCTGCGCGCGATATCTACATCCAGAGCAAAGGCCATGGCGTCGGTGGTCTGTATTGCTGTCTGGCCCAGGCCGGTTATATCCCCGAAGCGTGGCTGCCCGAGTATCAGCATTTCAATTCGCGTCTGCCGGGCCACCCGGTGCGGCAGAAAACGCCGGGCATCGAGCTCAATACCGGTGCATTGGGCCACGGTCTGCCGGTTGCGGTAGGCCTGGCGCTGGCGGCGAAGATGTCCGGGAGCACCAAACGAATCTACGTGCTGACCGGCGACGGCGAACTGGCGGAAGGCTCGAACTGGGAGGCGGCAATGGCAGCCGCCAAGTACGGCCTGGACAACCTGTTTGTGATCGTCGACAAGAACAAGCTGCAACTGGCGGGCCTCACGGCAGAGATCATGCCGCTGGACCCGCTGGATGAGAAATGGGCGGCGTTTGGCTTCACGGTCAGCGAATGCGATGGCAACGATGTCGGGCAACTGGTGACGGCGCTGGAGCAGATGCAACTGCGCAAAGGCGCGCCTCAGGTGCTGATCGCCCACACCATCAAAGGCAAGGGCGTGTCGTTCATCGAAGGGCGATCCGAATGGCACCACCGGGTGCCGAAAGGTGATGAAGTCAGCGCAGCACTGGAGGAGTTGAATCATGTCGAGTGAGCATTTTGCCAGCGTGATGGTGGACGCGTTTATCGCGGCCGTCGACGAAGGTCTGGACCTGGTGCCAGTGGTCAGCGACTCGACGTCCACCGCCAAGATCGCCCCCTTCATGCAGCGTTTTCCGGAGCGGGTAATCAATGTCGGCATCGCTGAGCAGTCGCTGGTCAGTGTGGCGGCGGGCCTGGCGCTGGGGGGCAAGATCGCTGCCACCTGCAACGCTGCGCCGTTCCTGATTTCCAGGGCCTGCGAGCAGGTCAAGGTTGATGTCTGCTACAACCAGGCCAATGTGAAAATGTTCGGGCTCAATGCGGGCACCAGCTATGGGCCGCTGGCGAGTACCCACCATTGCCTGGACGACATCTCGGTCATGCGCGGCTTTGGCAACGTACAGATTTTCGCGCCGTCCGACCCGCTGGAGTGCCGGCAGATCATTTATTACGCCCTGCGTTATCACGGCCCGGTGTACGTCCGCCTCGATGGCAAGCCGCTGCGTGAACTGCATGACCCCAGCTACCGCTTCGTACCCGGAAAAGTCGATATTCTGCGCCGTGGTTCAGACCTGACCATCGTCGCGCTGGGTTCGGTGGTGCATGAAGCGGTAGACGCTGCGGCGCGGTTGGCGGAGCAGGGGCTCGACGCGCAGGTCATCAACCTTTCTTCGATTCGTCCACTGCAACGTGATGCGCTGCTCAACGCCTTGAGCGGCAGTCGCGGGGTGATTACTGTCGAAGAACATAACATCAACGGCGGGCTCGGCAGCCTTGTGGCCGAATTGCTCGCCGAGAACGCGCTGGGCATCACCCTGATTCGCTTGGGCATTGGTGACGGTGAGTACGCAGCAGCCGGTGCCCGTGAGCCGACGCGTGCCTTGCATGGCATTGATGCGGACGGCATTGTCGCGGCCGCTGCACGTTTGCGTTAGGGGCATTTCTGCATGTCGAGCAACCAGACCATGAATGAACACTCCCCGCTGATTCTGGCCATCGATGAAGGCACCAGCAATGCCAAGGCCGTGCTGGTCAACGAACAGGGGCAAGTCGTCGCCCGTGGTTCACGGCCCTTGAGTATCAGCCACCCGCAAGCCGGTTATTCGGAGCAGGACCCATTGCTGATCTGGCAAGCCACGCTTGAGGCGATTGCAGACTGCATGACTGGTCTGCAGCGTCCGATCAGCGCACTGGCCATCAGCAATCAGCGCGAGTCGGTGGTGGCGTGGGACCGGACGAGCGGGGCACCCTTGTCGCCTTGCATCAGTTGGCAATGCCGTCGTTCCTTGCCGCTGTGCACCGAGCTGCATGCCCAGGGTCACGAAGCCATGATTCTGAGCAAAACCGGGTTGGCCCTCGACCCGATGTTCTCCGCTGGCAAAATGCGCTGGATTCTCGATCACCTGGACGACGGTCACGCTCGCGCGGCAGCAGGGGAAATCTGCCTGGGGACCATCGACAGCTGGTTGCTCTGGAAACTCAGCGCAGGGCAAGCTTTCGCGACCGACTGCTCCAACGCGGCACGCACCCAGTTGTTCAACCTGCAGACCTGTGACTGGGATCCGCAATTGCTTGAGCTGTTTTCGATCCCTGCTGCTGCACTGGCCAGCATTCAGCCCAGTGCCGGTCTGTTTGCTCATACCGTGGCGGTCGGCGGGCTGGACGCCGGTATTCCGATTCTGTCGATGATCGGCGATTCGCATGCTGCGCTTTATGGGCAGGGCGGTTTTGCCCCCGGATTGGTCAAGGCGACCCTGGGCACCGGCTCTTCGCTGATGACGCCAATGGCCGGGCCTATCGCCTCCAGCCACGGTCTGTCGACGACACTGGCCTGGCATGATGGCGCAGCATCGACTTACGCAATGGAAGGCAACATCGTACACACCGGCGCAGCGGTGCAATGGGCCGCGCGACTGGTGGCCGGAGAATCCATGGATGCCCTGAGCGAACAGGCCACGCAATTGGCCGACAATGGCGGCGTGTACTTTGTACCGGCGCTGTCCGGTCTGGGCGCGCCGCACTGGCAGGCTGAAGCCCGCGGGCTGATCTGCGGCCTGACGGAGGGGGCTTCCGGCGCCCACATCATGCGTGCTGCGCTGGAGTCCATCGGTTATCAGATTCGCGATGTATTCGATGCGATGCAGGCTGACATCGGCACGCCGCTCAAAGAGCTTTGGGTGGATGGTGGGGCAACCCGCAATCGCTGGCTCATGCAGTTTCTGGCAGATCTGTTGCAATGCCCGGTGATCCGCAGCCTGTCGCCAGAAGTCTCGGCGCTGGGTGCCGCGCACCTGGCGGGCAAAGCCCTCGGCCTCTGGAATAACGCCGCCGACCTGCAAGCGCTGGAAAGACAGCGTGAACGCTTCGACCCCGTTCCCGGCAGGAATCTGCAGGGTTTGTATCTGGAATGGAAGGAAGCGCTGCGGCGGCTCGTATGTTGAGCGATTAGTATGACTTTTCCGAACTAACGGTGTACTTACCTTACTGATATTCTCCGCTCAAAAGGCGCAAAAGAGTCATTGCACCACGCATGTCCAAACTTATATAGAAAATTAATGACGTTTTTCTAACGTCAATATGTTAGCGATTTATGGGTGGTTAATTTGAATGTTGGTCGTCATTTAAATTAATTTCTTTAGCCTTATCATCGGGTTGACTAAAGCAGCATGCCATTCATGCAGTGTGTTTAAAGCCGGACCCTAAAGTTACGGAAAGCACGGGCGACAATACGGATGTCGAAACGACATCACTCGCGCAGAATAGTTCCATTACCTCTGTCGACTAGGTAGCTCATCACCCTGCCACGGACAGGCACGGCTAAGGATTAACATCATGTTCAGCAAGCTCAGCATCTCGCAAAAGCTGTACTTCAGCTTCGTTGCTATAGTCGTTCTAATCGCCGTGCTGGTGTTCAGTGCATACAGAGGCTTCGAGCAGGTTGAGGACGCTACCAACAGCAACGTCCATACCTATCAGGTACTCAGTGATGCACAACTGGCTCTTGAGCAACTGATTAACATCGAAACGGGTATGCGAGGCTTCGTCATCTCCTCGAAAGATGCGTTCCTCGAGCCGCAGGTAGCAGGTGAAAAGCGCTTTACCGAAGAACTCGATTCGCTCAAGCGCCTGACCGCCGATAACCCGGAGCAACAGCGTCGTCTGGCCTCGCTGGGTGAAATTCAGAAGCGCTGGCTCGATGAAGATATCCATCCGATCATCGCTCTGCGCCGTGACCTGACCGCCCGCAACATGTCCGATGACGAGCTGGACAATCGCATCACCTCCGGTGCCGATAAGGCCAAGATGGACAGTATGCGCGCGGTGTTGGCTGAAATCAGCGCCACCGAGAACAAGCTTCTGGTGCAAAGAACCCAGAATATGCTGGACGCAAAGCATTTCGCTATCATGATTCTGATGTGTGGCGGCCTTGCGGCAGCGCTGCTCTCGGCTATCCTGGCCACCGCATTGGGGCGCAGCACTACAGCACGCCTGCAACTGGCCATCGATGCTGCAACGGCAATTGCCAATGGCAAGCTGGACACGGTAATCGACACCAGCAGCCACGACGAACTGCCGAAAGCGTTCGATCGCATGCAAAACCGCCTGCGTGAGATGATTCAACAGATCAGCCAGGCAGCCAATCAACTGGTAATCGCCGTGCAACAGATCTCCGGTGCTTCCGAGCAGCTTTCCGGTGCAATTCAGGAACAGTCGACGTCTGCGTCGATGATGGCGGCCACCATTGAAGAGCTGACCGTCAGCATCCACCACGTTTCCGAAAATGCCGATGAGGCGCATCAACTCGCCAGTCGTTCGGGTCAGCAGTCAAAGGATGGTGCGCAGGTCATCGAAAATACGCTGTCCAGCATGAACGGCATTGCCAAGACCGTGCAGCTGTCGTCAACACAGGTCGCAGGCCTGGGTCAGCACTCCGAGCACATTTCATCGATCATCAGCGTGATTCAAGGCATTGCCGACCAGACCAACCTGCTGGCGCTCAACGCGGCTATCGAAGCGGCTCGTGCCGGTGAGCAGGGTCGCGGCTTCGCAGTGGTTGCCGATGAAGTGCGCCTGCTGGCGCAGAACACTGGCAAGTCCACCAAGGAAATTGCCGGAATGATCGAGAAAATTCAGGCAGGCGTACGCGAAACGGTCGAGAGCATGCGCAGCGGTGTTCAGGAAGTGAATCAGGGTGTGGAGATGGCTGGCACGGCCGGTCAGGCCATCATCGAGATTCGCGACAGTTCGGGCAAGGTTCTGCAAGTGGTCGACCAGATATCCTTTGCACTGCGTGAGCAAACCGCAGCCAGCCAGGATGTGGCACGTAATGTTGAGCGTTCTGCGCAAATGGCCGAACAGAACAACATGTCGGTTCAGGAACTGCTCAAGACCAGCGGCGGGCTGAAAAACCTGGCTACCAGTCTGCAACAGGAAGTGGGGAAATTTAAGCTTTAAGACGGCCTGACAAGCGAGTCGGTAAATAGATTCGCAGCAGCAAAGAAACGCCCGGTATCAGGCAATTGGCTGATACCGGGCGTTTTCGCATTCATGTAAAGGAAATGGCAGCACAGGACTGGCGCTTTGCTGCTTTACCGCTGCGCCAGAATACTCCCCAACAACCCCGGAAAGCGGCTCTCCAGCACCTGCGTGCGCAACGAATTCATATGCGTGGTGCCGATGTTTCGCGTCTGCACAAGCCCGGCATCCCGTAAAACACGAAAGTGGTGGGACATGCTGGATTTCGGCCGGCCACCGTCCAGCTCACCGCAGGTGGCTTCGGCGACACCCGCAAGGTAGCGCACAATTTCCATGCGCACCGGGTCGCTCAAGGCGTAGAGCACGCGTTCAAGGGAGAGGTCTTCTGGATCGGGGTGTTGGAAGGTTCGCATGGTGCGAATGATATCAAGGCTTCCGTTGATTGCCATAGTTCGATTATCATCGAACAACTGAAATCAAAAGTCATCTGGCCTACGGGAGCTTTTAATGTCTGCATTGTTCGAACCCTTCAAACTGAAAGACGTGACGCTGCGCAACCGAATCGCCATTCCACCGATGTGCCAATACTCGGCAATCGACGGGGTAGTCAATGACTGGCACCACGTTCACCTCGCAAGCATGGCGCGTGGCGGTGCAGGTTTGCTGGTGGTTGAGGCCACCGCGGTTGCACCGGAGGGGCGCATCACCCCCGGTTGCACCGGTATCTGGAACGATGAGCAGGCGCAGGCGTTCGTGCCGATCGTCAAAGCCATCAAGGACGCAGGTTGCGTGCCGGGCATCCAGATCGCCCACGCAGGACGCAAGGCCAGTGCCAATCGTCCATGGGAAGGCGACGACCACATTGTCGCTTCCGATTCGCGCGGTTGGGACACCATCGCGCCTTCCGCCATTGCGTTCGGTGCCAACTTGCCGAAAGTCCCGCGCGCCATGACCCTGGAAGACATCGCCCGCGTTCGTCAGAACTTCGTCGATGCCGCCCGCCGTGCCCGTGATGCGGGCTTTGAGTGGATCGAACTGCACTTTGCCCACGGTTATCTGGGGCAGAGCTTCTTCTCCGAGCACTCCAACCAGCGCACCGATGAATACGGCGGCAGCTTCGATAACCGCAGCCGTTTCCTGCTTGAAACGCTGGCAGCGGTGCGTGAAGTCTGGCCGGAAAACCTGCCATTGACAGCACGCTTTGGCGTACTTGAGTACGACGGTCGTGACGAACAGACCCTCACCGAATCGATCGAGCTGGCGCGTCGCTTCAAGGCCGGTGGTCTGGATCTGTTGAGTGTCAGCGTCGGTTTTAGCACGCCAGACGCCAACATTCCGTGGGGGCCTGCGTTCATGGGGCCGATTGCCGAGCGTGTGCGCCGTGAAGCGGGCATTCCGGTGACCAGCGCCTGGGGTTTTGGCGAGCCGAAACTGGCGGAAGAAGCGGTTAAATCCGGCCAGCTTGACCTGGTTTCGATAGGCCGTGCGCATCTGGCCGACCCGCATTGGGCGTACTTCGCAGCGAAAGAACTGGGTGTCGAAAAATCGGCCTGGACCCTGCCTGCGCCTTACGCTCACTGGCTTGAACGTTATCGCTGAGCCAGTGTGACGACCGGGGCTGCATCACTCTGCATCAGCCCCGGTGCCACGATCGAACCCGCGCTGTTTCACTTGCGCCGCGCCCGCGGCGCAATGCCGGTCAGTTGCTGGCGAGCGCACGCCCAGCTCAAATGCAGGGCGCTGCGCAATGCCACGGCATCGGCGGTCATGATGCGCACAGACACGCCGCAATCGTTCGGCAGGGCGCTGACGCCCAGATAGCTCTCGGGGACGACGCGCAATGCGTCACGCAAGGCCCGTTTCACATCCTCCACAGGTAAACCCTGACCCACCAGCATGAACGTCGCTAAGGCTTGCAATTGACCGCTGACGCCCGGCAAACGACGTTGCAGGTCTGCGCCGGTCATTGCCAGCCGATCACCGGCCAGCAGTTTTCCGGCCGGGCAGTGAATATGCAGATCGGCGCGATAAAAGCCGGGTAAGCCCTCGCTGCCCTGGGGCGTGTGCAGGCAGAAAGCGTCGCACAACATGACCCGCGAATCGGGGTGCAAGGTCACATTTACCCGGCTGTGCAGCTGCGTCTGCGGAAACAGAATGGTCGCCATCGGCAGGTACTCCAGCAGTGCGCCGGTTTCGGCGGTCAGGATGACGGTCTGCCGCGCGGGCTGTTCAAGCATGCTGTGGGCGACCGTTGCCGCGCCCGTGCTGACGTGCACCTGCGTGTGCGGCCCGGCGTGCAGTTGCAGGTGCAGCGTTTCCCCGGCAAACAGGCCGCCCGAGCAGGACTGCAGATAAATCGCCGCCATGCCGGGCGGGTCCTGTGGCAGTTTCAGCGTGCGGCCCAGATGGAAGGGGTAGCCGACCTCCTGACGAGACACATAACTGGCACCCGAAGGCGCTTTGCGGAAGGCAATATGTGCCGTGAGTTTTTTACAGACGGGCAGCAACGACGAGTGGGCGTTCATGGGCGGTCAAACAGTACGGCGCGGCTGATGGCTTCGACCACTTCATCCACTCCGTCACCCGTGCTGCAATTGGTAAACAGTACCAGCCTGCCGTTCCTGGCCTCGACAGACTCGCGCCGCATGCGCGGCAGATCAACGCCCACATAAGGCGCCAGGTCATATTTGTTGACCACCAGCAGGTCACAGCTCAATACGCCGGGGCCACGTTTGCGTGGTATGTCGTCACCGCCCGCGACGTCGATGACGAAGATCCAGTAGTCCACCAGGTCCAGCGAAAAGGTCGAGGCCAGGTTGTCGCCGCCGGACTCGATCAACACCAGGTCGAGATTGCCGAAACGTGCTTCCAGCTCGTCAGCCGTTTGCAGGTTGAGGGTTGGGTCTTCGCGAATGGCGGTGTGCGGACAGGCACCGGTTTCCACCGCGCGCACCCGCTGCGGGTCGATAAGGCCACTGCGCTGCACGCGCTCGGCATCCTCGCGAGTGGCCAGGTCATTGGTGATGATCGCAAGCTCGATGCCACGCGCGATAAAGCGTGGAATCAGTTGTTCCAGCAGACGGGTTTTGCCCGAGCCTACCGGGCCGCCGATTCCGACGCGCGCAGCGCCGGGATGAGGTTGGGCGTCGGTGTGCGGGGCGGATGCATTCAGAGGCAGGCTCATGTCGGGGTTCCTGTGCGGGAGGGTTTCAACGCAGCATGTAGCGTTGCGCAAGTGGCACTTCGCTGACCGGCTCGCAGTGCAGGCGCTCGCCGTCGGCATACACATCGAAGGTCTGCGGGTCGACGCGGATGTCCGGGCAGGCATCGTTGTGCAACATGTCGGACTTGCGCAGGGTGCGGGTGCCGAACGCAGGCAGTAGTTGCTTCTTGAGCCCCAGACGCGTGGCGGTGTCTGCCTCGACGGCGAGGCGGTTGACGAAGTTGACCGACAGCGCCTGTTTCGCCTCGCCAAATGCCCCCCATTGCGGGCGCATCACCAAGGGCTCGCAGGTGTACAGCGAGGCGGCGGAATCACCCATCACGGCGTGCACGATGAAGCCGCCCTTGACCACCAGTTCCGGCTTGATGCCAAAAAACGCCGGTCGCCACAGCACCAGGTCGGCAAGCTTGCCGGGCTCCAGCGAGCCGATGTAGCTGTCGATGCCGAACACTCGAGCGGCGTTGATGGTGTATTTGGCGATGTAGCGCTTGATTCGCTCGTTGTCGCCCAATGCTGTGGTTTCTTCCGGCAGGCGGCCGCGTTGGTCTTTCATTTTCGACGCCAGTTGCCAGGTGCGGCAGATCACCTCGTTGATGCGCCCCATGCCCTGACTGTCGGAGCCCAGGATCGAAATGGCGCCGGTGTCGTGAAGAATGTCTTCAGCGGCGATGGTCTGCGGCCGCACCCGCGATTCGGCGAATGCCACGTCTTCCGGTACGTCCGGGTTGAGGTGGTGGCAGACCATGATCATGTCCAGGTGCTCGTCGAACGTGTTCACCGTGTAAGGGTTGGTCGGGTTGGTGGAGGAGGGTATGCAGTTGCTTTTACCCGCCACACTGATGATGTCCGGGGCGTGTCCGCCGCCTGCGCCTTCTGTGTGGTACATGTGGATGGTGCGGTCGCCGATGGCCGCCAGTGTGTCTTCGAGAAACCCGGATTCATTCAGCGTGTCGGTGTGCAACTGGACCTGAAAATCGTATTCGTCGGCGACCTTCAGGCAGGTGTCGATCACCGCAGGCATGGCACCCCAGTCTTCATGGATCTTCAACCCCAGACAGCCACCGCGCAGTTGCCCGAGCAGCGACTCGGGCTTGCTTGAATTACCGCGCCCCAGAAAGCCGAAGTTGATCGGCCATGCTTCAGCGGCCTGTAACATCTTGCCGACATTCCATTCCCCGCCACAGTCGATGCCGACCGTGATCGGTCCCAGTGAACCGCCGATCAGGGTAGTCAGGCCCGCCGCCAGTGCGTGGTCGCAGAGTTGCGCCGAGTCGAAATGCACATGCACGTCGATACCGCCGGGGGTGACGATCAGGCCCTCGGCATCGCGCACGGTAGTAGCGACGCCGCAGATCAGTTGTGGGTGTACGCCGTCCATGATCTGCGGATTACCTGCCTTGCCAATCGCGACGATCTTGCCGTCCTTGACGCCGATGTCGCCTTTGACGATACCGATCACCGGGTCGATTATCAGCGCGTTGCAGATCAGCATGTCCAGGGCACCGTCGGCGCTGTCATGACCGGGCATCAGGCCCATGCCGTCGCGCAGGGTCTTGCCGCCGCCGTGCAGGCACTCGTCGCCGGGCACCGAGTAGTCGAATTCGACTTCAGCCAGCAACGAGGTGTCGCCCAGGCGCACTGCATCGCCTGTAGTGGGGCCGTACATGGCCGCGTATTCCTTGCGGGTCATCGTCGCCATGCTTCAGGCTCCCTTGAAATGTTGGGCGCGGGCACGCTCCAGCGCTGCCTGTTTGCAGGCCGGGTCGTGCAGGTTGCCATTGGTCAGGCCGCTGAAGCCGTGAATGTCACCAGTGCCGCCGAACTGCACCAGTTGCACTTCGCGCAGCTCGCCTGGTTCGAAACGCACCGCCGTGCCTGCGGGAATGTCCAAGTGCATGCCGAAGGCCGTTTCGCGCGGAAAATCCAGCGCCTTGTTGACCTCGAAGAAATGGTAGTGACTGCCGATCTGCACCGGCCTGTCACCCGTATTGATCGCGCGCAGGGTCGCGGTCGGTCGGCCGCTATTGAGCTGGATGTCGCTGTCCGGCGAGAGTATCTCGCCAGGTGTCGGCATGAGCGTAAGCGGCAGTTTGCCCGGCCTGATGGGCTGGTGCACGGTGACCAGCTTAGTGCCGTCCGGGAAGGTGCCTTCCACTTGCAGCACGGGCAGCAGGTCGGCGACGCCTGGCATCACATCATCGGTATTGAGAATGGTCGAGCCGAACCCGATCAGCTCGGCAACACTTCGGCCTTCGCGTGCGCCTTCAAGAATCTCGTCGGCAATCAGGGCCGAGGCTTCCGGAAAATTCAGGCGCAGGCCCTTACTGCGGCGTTTGCGTGACAGTTCGGCGGCGGTGTATAGCGTCAGTCGTTCAAGTTCAGTAGGCGTCAGCAGCATGACAGGGCTCCCGGTAGCGTGGCTGGCTCAATTGGCAAACAGGCGCAGGTCCTGGGTTTCGTGGCGCATCACGGCGATTTCGGCCATGGGCGTGAAACCACAGGCGTCGTCCGGGGCAGGCGGCTCCATTGCGAGCAGCTCGGTGATCAGCGGCTGGATATCGGTCAGTACCCGTTGCCCATCGATATGGCCAATGACCCCCAGGCGCACGGCGGCGCTGACCAGCCCGGTACACAAACCGTGCGCCGCCGCCAGCTGGCAGTGATCGCGCTGCATGCCCAGACGGTTCCAGAGCAAGCCCTGCACAACCGGCAAATGTCCCTGCGCGTGACCCGCCAGAACCTGCTGCTGATAAGCCGCCGCATCCTGCGTGCCCAACGCGACGTGCACGGCCAGCAATGCCTGGCCTACACGCCGTGAGCCCTGACGCAGTTCCTCGGCGAGGGTCAAGGCTTCGATCTGCGCGTCCATGGCCATCAACGCAGTCTGGTCATCAGCCATGCGCCATGCAGCAAGTAGAAATACCCGGTCAAAACTGTTCCAGCGGTGGCGCAACTGGCCTTCGACAAAGCCGTGCACCTCGGCACTGCGGTTAAGGCGAACGGTTCGCTGTCGGCGGCGCGGCGCGACAACTTCGCCATTGCCGAGATACCCGTCAGCCAGCAGGGTTTCCAGGCCCCACGACCATGCCACCGCGCCACCGGGAAAGAAGCTGTCGGCCTGTTGCAGGGCCAGCAGCAGGCTGCTCATGGCGTTCATGCGCATCGCACCCGGCCGTCCGCAAGCATGGGGGCCAGACGTTCAAGGTAATCGGCTTGCGGGCCATTGAGCGGTATTTGCAGGATGTCACCGGCAAAGCGCACCGCCCAATGCATGTTGCCGGCGAAATAACCCAGCTCCAGCGCCGCCGCTGCGTCCCTTGGCAACAGGTCGAGGTATTCCTGATCCTGCATCTGCACGACGATGGCGCGTTGACTGTCGAGCATCAGTACCGAGCCGTTGCGCAGCTGCTGGTGACGCTCAAGGCGAATGGCGCAGTCGGTGCCCCGATCACTGGCCAGGCGCAGGCGATGGCGCTGAATGTCACTGCCGGACAGGCTCAGGGTTTCGACCTGGCCGGCGTGGCTCAGGTCATGCAGGCGGTCGGCGAGGGCAGGGTCGCTGGCCTGGCCCAGAATGCGGTCGAGTATCAGCATGGCGATGGCTCCTGTGCTCTGTTCAGATGGTCAGGTAGCGCAGGATGCGCTCGCGGTCGACGGTTTCGCGGACTTCGCTGTGCACGAATTCGCCTTTCTCGATGATCAGATAGCGGTCAGCCACGGCCATGGCGAACGACAGCACCTGCTCGGAAACAATCAGCGAAAACCCGCGTTCCTTTTTCAGCAGGTTGAGGGCTTTGGCGATGTCCTTGATGATCGAGGGCTGGATGCCTTCGGTGGGTTCATCGAGGATCAACACCTTGGGGTTGGAAACCAGCGCCCGCGCGATGGCCAGCTGTTGCTGCTGGCCGCCTGAGAGGTTGCCGCCCTTGCGCCGACGCATTTCGAACAGCACCGGAAAGTATTCGTAGATGTAGTCGGGAATCGGCGCAGCGGGTGCGCCCTGCATGCCGGTGAGGATATTTTCCTCGACGCTCAGGTAGGGGAAGATCATCCGCCCCTGCGGTACGAAACCGACCCCGGCTGCGACCCGCTCGTAGCTCTTGCTGCCAGTCAGTTCCTGCCCGGCCAGTGTGATGCTGCCGCTGCGGGTCGGCAGCATGCCCACCAGGCTTCTCAGCAGCGTGGTCTTGCCCATGCCGTTACGGCCCATGATCGCCAGCGACTCGCTCGGTGCAAGCTCCAGGCTAAGGTCGCGCAGCACATGGCTGTCGCCGTAATACACATTGAGGTGAGAGACATTCAGCATGTTCAGTGCCCCAGGTAGACGTCGATGACGCGAGGATCGTTCTGCACCTGATCCATCGAGCCGTAGGCCAGGGTTTTGCCCTGATGCAGGACGGTGACCTTGTCGGCCACCGATTTCACGAACTCCATATCGTGCTCGATGATGACCATTGCCCGGCCCTTGGCGATCAGCTTGAGCAGGCCAGCGGTTTTCTCCCGCTCGCCAGCGCTCATGCCGGCCACGGGCTCGTCGAGCAGCAGCAGTTCCGGACGCTGCATCAACAACATGCCGATCTCCAGCCACTGCTTCTGGCCGTGAGACAACAGCCCGGCCTTGCGCCCCAGTTGGTCCTTGAGAAAGATCATCTCGGCGGTCTGTTCGATTTCGGCGCTCAGTGCTGCGTTCTTCCCGGCGAACAGGCAGTTGAAGATGCCGCGCTTGTCCGGTGAGGAAATGTCGAGGTTTTCGCGCACGGTGAGGTCTTCGTACACCGACGGGTTCTGAAACTTGCGGCCCACGCCTGCGCGAGTGATCTGGTACTCGATCATGTTCGCCAGTTGCAGGTCCTTGAAGCGGATGCTGCCTGCGCTCGGGCGGGTCTTGCCGCAGATCATGTCGAGCAGGGTGGTCTTGCCCGCGCCGTTGGGGCCGATCACCACATGCACCTGATTTTCCTCGACATAGAAGTTGAGGTTATCGACCGCCTTGAAGCCATCGAACGATACGGTCAGGTCTTCGACACTCAGTAACATTGCGCTCATGACTGCGCCTCCTTGTTACTCAGGCGTTGCAACAGCCCGGCGAGGCCGGTCGGCAGGAACAGCACCACCGCCATGAACAGAAAGCCGATGAAGTATTGCCAGAAGCTGACGAAGTTCTCCGACAGGTAAGTCTTGGCTGCACCGATCAGCAGCGTTCCGTATACCGCGCCGACCAGTGAAAGACGACCACCCAGCGCGGCATAGATCACTATTTCCGTGGACGGAATGATGCCCACCAGCGATGGCGACGCCAGCCCGACCTGCAGGGTGAACATCACGCCGCCCAGCGCTGAAATAAGGGCCGCCACGGCAAAGATGAAGGCCTTGAACAACGCAGTGTTGTAGCCGGAAAAACGCACCCGGTCTTCGCGGTCACGGATCGCCACGACGACCTTGCCCAAGCGGCTGCGCAGAATGAAACCGCACATTGCCACACTGGCCAGCAGCAACAGCGTGGTGATCAGGTAGAGAATCCAGGGCGTCTGGGGCGTCTGCAGGCTCATGCCGAAGGCGGTCTTGAAGTCGGTCAGACCGTTGACACCGCCGGTGTAGCCCTGCTGGCCGATGATCATGATCGACATGATCGAGGCCAGTGACAGGGTAATGATCGAGAAGTACACGCCACCGACGCGCTTCTTGAAATAGGCATAGCTGAACAGAAACGCCAGCAGCGAAGGCAGGATCAGGATCGCTGCGAGGGTGAAGGTGGCCGATTCGAACGGTTTCCACCACCAGGGCAGGGCTTCGACGCTGTTCCAGATCATGAAGTCCGGCAGCGCCGAGCCGTAGAAAGCGGCGAGGGCGCTGGCGGCTTCATCCGTGGCAGTGGCTTCCAGTTTCAGGTACATCGCCATCATGTAACTGCCCAGGCCGAAGAAGATCCCCTGGCCGAGGCTGAGAATGCCGCCGTAGCCCCAGATCATCACCATGCCCACGGAGCAGAACGCCAGGCTCAGGTATTTGCCCGCCAGCCCCAGACGGAAATCGCCCAGCAGTAGCGGCAATACCACCAACAACAGCAGCGATAGCCAGATCAGGCTGTAACGCTCGATCAGCGACAACCAGCCACCACTCAGCCAGTCTGGCCGGGCTGCTTTGACCGGCGTCCCGGCCAGTGGCTTTTCAGTCATGTTGTTCATCTCAACGTCTCACTTTCGTGGCGAACAGGCCGTTGGGGCGGAAAAACAGCAGCACGATGACCACCAGCAGGGTGATCGCCTTGGCCATGGAGCCGGTGGTGAGGTATTCCAGCGAGATCTGCGTCTGGCCGATGGCGAACGCCGAGAGAAAGGTGCCGAGCAGGCTTTCGACGCCGCCGAACACCACCACGATGAAGGTATCCACCAGATACTGCTGGCCACTCACCGGGCCGGTGGAGGCGAGCATGGTGAATGAACTCCCGGCAATACCCGCCAGGCCGCAGCCCAGTGCAAACGTCACCGAATCGACCCGCGCAGTGTTGATTCCGGCCGCTCCGGCCATCGCGCGGTTCTGGGTCACTGCACGAATGCGCAGGCCCCAGCGGCTGCGGTAGAGGAACAGAAACACCGCTGCGGCAATCACGAACGTCAGGCCGATGATGAAAATGCGGTTGAGCGGCAACTCCAGCCCTTCGCTGATTTTCCACGCACCCTGCAGCCATTGCACGGTAGGTACGCTGACTTCCTTGGGGCCGAACACCTGACGGAACAGTTGCTGCAGCACCAGCGACAGTCCCCAGGTTGCCAGCAATGTGTCCAGTGGCCGGTTGTACATGAAGCGGATAAAGCAGCGTTCCAGCAGTAGACCGAAGGCGAAGGTCACCACAAAGGCCATTCCGATGCCGATGATGAAATACCAGCCCATGAACTCGGGGAAGTAGCGCTGAAACACCACGGAGGTGACGTAGGTCATGTATGAGCCCATCGCCATCAGTTCGCCGTGCGCCATGTTGATCACGCCCATCAGGCCGAACACGATGGTCAGCCCGAGTGCCATCAGCACCAGCACGGAAAACAGCGAGAACCCGCTGAAGACTTGCATTACCAGCGTATCGAGAGTCATGCCGTCGCTACCTGTTGCTGCACATTGACGAAAGCGGGCGCGAACCAGATCGCGCCCGGCCTGGTATCAGAGTTTCGGAAACGGGTTGGGCTCGATCGGTGCGGACTCGTAGATCACGTCCACCTGGCCCTGCGCGTTGAGCGTGCCGATGCGCGCACGCTTCCACAGGTGGTGGTTATCCTTGTGCACCTTGATCTCGCCTTCGGGCGCATCGAGGGTCAGTTCCGAGGAGGCGGCGATTACTTTCGGCACGTCGAAGCTACCGGCTTTCTCGACGGCCTTTTTCCACAGGTACACCGCGGTATACGCCGCAGCCATCGGGTCACCGACGACGCGCTGCTGCCCATAGCGTGTTTTGAACGCCTGGACGAACTTCTCGTTGACCGGGTTTTTCAGGCTCTGGAAGTAGCTCATGCAGGTCAGGAAACCGACGAGGTTTTCCGCGCCGATGCCGGTGACTTCCTCTTCAGTGATCGCAAGGCCCATCAGCGTCTGGTTGCTGCTGTCGATACCGGCAGCCTTGAGCTGTTTGTAAAACGCCACGTTCGAGCCGCCGACGATGGTCGACAGCACGATGTCCGGCTTGGCCACCTTGATCTTGTTGATCACCGAGGAAAATTCGATAGCGCCCAGCGGCAGGTAGTCTTCGCCGACGATGGAGCCGCCCTGTTTGGTGACCGATGCCCGCGCCAGTTTGTTGGTAGTGCGTGGCCAGATGTAGTCGGAGCCGACCAGATAGACGCTTTTGCCCTTGTTGGCCATCAGCCAGGTGACGGCTGCCAGGGTCTGCTGCGAGGCCTCGGCGCCGGTGTAGATAATGGCCGGGGATTTTTCCAGCCCTTCATAGAAGGTCGGGTAGTAGAGCAGGCCCTTGTTGCGCTCGAAGACCGGCAGCACCGCTTTGCGCGACGCCGAGGTGAACGCGCCAAAGGTTACCGCAACGTGGTCGTTTTCCAGCAGCTTGCGGGCTTTCTCGGCAAAGGTTGGCCAGTCGCTGGCACCATCTTCAACGATCGGTTCGATGGTTTTGCCCATCACGCCGCCACTGGCGTTGATCTCTTCGATGGCGAGCTTTTCGGCGTCGACCACCGAGGCCTCACTGATGGCCATGGTGCCGGTCAGCGAGTGGATGATGCCGACTTTCACAGTCTCGTCCGCCTGCGCCTGACCGATCAGGGAAAACGGCAGCAGGCTGATCGCACCCAGCAACAGAGCATGCTTGATCAAACGGCGTTTGTCGTTGTGCATTCACTTTTCTCCCAGGAATAAAAAAAGCCCGACATCCCGGCCAAATCAATGGGCGGGATGTCAGGCTTCTGTGCCGAATCTGGCGGGACAAACTGTGTCCGATCCAGTCGTACGCGAGGTGTCTCCCTACTTGCCAAGGGGGCGTAGGGCAGACAGCTGGCGCGATGTCTCAGGGGGAACATAGCAAGGGCAATGCCAAGTGCCGAAACGGCTGTTTGCACGGGTTTTGAAACCGCGTGGCAGAGCATCCCTGCATTTATTGCACGAACAAACAGGCATGCGCCGCTTTGGCGCGAACGGGCCTCTTGCGCACCAAAAACGTGAGACTGCGCACGTTGCTTCCTTGGATGCGCACGTCTTCAATGGCTGAAATACGATGCTTTTGCAGGCGCGAACTTGTTCGCGAAGGCTTTATTCCTGACGATCCATCCTCAGTGGATGTACCGGCCCCTTCGCGAACAAGTTCGCTCCCACAAGGAGTACGCTCCAAGTACGGATGCGCAGTGGTGGTGAAAAGGAATGATCGCTAACTGATCGATTGAAATGAGTAACTGTGGGAGCGAACTTGTTCGCGAAGACGATGTGTCATGCGACACAACCCCAGCGAATGTACGACCACCCTTGCAAACAAATGCCTGCTACCAAGGGAGCGCCCCAGCCAGCAGACACACGAATCATCAACACCCATACACGACGCATGGCCCGCTATCTGCATGACTGCCAGCAGATACCCTCGCAGGGTCTCTTGCCACACGCCCACTCTCGGCAGGTGTGGAAGGTCCCTCGCACGACTGGTCCTGACACTGCCGTCACGCCAGCCCCAGGCACAACCGCCTGAGAGCCACCGTTGAATCCACGGTTATTCGCTCAGTCTTCTTTCAGGCTCCCGGCCAGGTTCGGGCGTCTCACCTCACGTTGAACAAGGTTCATAGACATGGTTGACCCGTCGATCCGCATAGGAGGTCTGTTTTCCAATACCGGCGTTACTGCTGCCGGTGAGTGTTCAACAATGCGCGGCGCACAGTTTGCAATCCATCAGATCAACGCGGCAGGAGGCGTGAATGGCCGTCCTCTGGAACTGATTACCCGTAACCCGGATTCAACGCCTGCGTTGTTTGCCATGCACGTTGAATCGCTGATTCGTGAAGAGAACCTGCGGTTTTTCTTCGGTTGCTACACCTCTGCGGCGCGCAAGGCAGTATTGCCCGTCGTCGAACGGTACAACGCGTTGCTGCTCTATCCGGTTTACTACGAGGGCTTCGAGTATTCGCGCAACATCATTTACACCGGTGCCACGCCGAACCATAACGCCGTGCCATTGGGCAGTTACATGTTCGACCACTTTGGCAGTCGCGTGCTGATGATCGGCTCCGAGTACGTCTACCCGTACGAAACCAATCGGCTGATGAGCGACCTGCTCTACGAGCGCGGTGGCAGCAAGCTGGGCGAGTACTACTTGCCATTGAAAAACGCCAGGCCAGAGGACTTCGCCAGGCTCATGGTCAAGGCCCGGGAGCTGAAACCGTCGTTCATCTTTTCCACCGTGGTCGGTGACACCATGGCGCACCTGTACCAAGCGTACGCCGATGCCGGTTTCGACCCTGCGGTCATGCCGATTGCCAGTGTGACCACCAGTGAAACCGATATTCAGCAGATGGGCGTTCATCTGGGCACAGGGCACATTTCGGCAGCCACTTACTTCCAGTCGATCGATACGCCGCTCAATCGCCAGTGCATCGCGCAATACCGGGAGATGTTTGGCCAGCATCAAGTGACCGATCGCTGCTGGGAAGCCGCTTATTTTCAGGTCCATCTGCTGGCCAAGGCGATAGCCCGGGCGGGCAGCACGGAGGTGGAGGATGTCTTGCAGACCATGCGCGGTCTGGAATACGACGCGCCTCAGGGACGGGTGCGTATCGATGAACACAATCACCATACCTACCTGTACTCGCGGATCGGCCGTGCCAATGCCGACGGGCAGTTCGACATCCTTTACGAAAGTCAGAAAGCGCTGAAGCCCGATCCGTATGCGGTGGCGCCTGACTTCAATGGCTGGTCCAGCCTGACCGGGAGGCGTCCATGACCCTGCGTGCCGCCAAGAAACGTTTGCGTAACGACAGCGCAGGCGGCATCAAGGACCTGCGCGACATCAGCGTGCTGGTGATGCACCCCGATGATGAAGACGGTCGCAACCTGATCGCCCAGTTGCAGCGTATTGGTTGCCAGGTACGCGTGCAGTGGCCGATCCCCGAACGGTTGCAGAGTGAGGCTGACGTGATCGTGCTGGCGGTGTCGCCGGAAAGCCTGTCGACCAATACGCCCTGGCTGCTGCACAGCTCGACGCCGCCGATCATTCCGGTGATCGCCTATGAAAACCCGATCATTGTCGAGGCGCTGGTGCAGCTCAATGCCTGTTCGGTGATTCCCTCGCCGGTCAGGTCTTTCGGCCTGTTGACGGCGCTGGCCATCACTCTTAGCCAGGCACGCAAAACACGGGAACGGGAAAAACACGTCAAGCGCCTGGAAGGGCGCATGGCGGTGATGCGTACCGTGCAGCAGGCAAAAATCATCCTGATGGAAACCAAGGGTATGTCTGAAATAGACGCTTACAACGCGCTGCGGGATCAGGCGATGGCCAAGCGTGAGCCCGTGGAGAAAATCGCCGAGGCGCTGGTCAAGGCCCACGAACTGTTTCAACAAGCCTGTTCCTGACAGGCTGCAGACTCGCTTCGAGTGTCGGGCCTCATCGGTCTGATCCTCTTCTGCGCGGACGCTTGCCATACGCCCTGAACCGGCAGGTATGGAACACCGCGTGGCGACCGGCATGGACAACGGCGTCCTCCGGATCGAGCCCATGCCTGCGCATCCTGCGCAGGCGGCTCCAGTCAGTGTCTGCCCGATCCCGGGCGGCCCTTACCGTTATCTGGAGAACACCATGTCCGTAAAACGCCCCGACAAAGCCGACTTTCTGATTGCCGCCCAGGATCACGGGTACGACCTGTCAGACAGCCAGATGGCATCGTTCCTGAGTCTTGCTGACGAAACCCTGGGCTCCTACGAAGCCATTGATGAGCTGTACGCCGCTCACGTTGCGCAGCCCACGCCGCTGCGCGAGCACAGCAAACCGACAGAGGCCGAAAACCTGCATGGCGCCTGGTACGTGAAGACGCACATAGCCGGTGCGGCGAGCGGCCCGTTGGCGGGTAGAACGGTGGTCATCAAGGACAACGTATCAGTGGCCGGCGTACCGATGGCCAACGGCTCGCTGAGCCTTGATGGTTACGTGCCGTCCGAAGATGCCACGGTGGTCAAACGCTTGTTGGCCGCAGGCGCGACGGTGGTCGGCAAATCAGTCTGTGAAGACTTGTGTTTCTCCGGAGCCAGTTTTACCTCGGCTACCGGTGCGGTAAAAAACCCGTGGGACCTGACTCGCAACGCAGGCGGCTCCTCCAGCGGCAGCGCCGTGCTGGTCGCCTTGCAGGAAGTGGACATGGCCATCGGCGGCGACCAGGGCGGGTCGATCCGCATGCCGTCGGCCTGGAGCGGCATCGTCGGGCACAAGCCGACCTACAGCCTTGTGCCTTATACCGGGGCTTTTCCGATCGAGCGGACCATCGACCATGTCGGTCCGATGGCCAATAACGTGCGCTACTGCGCGGTGATGCTCGACGTAATCGCCGGGGCCGACGGGCTTGATTCAAGGCAGAAAAACCCGCCGGCGGTCAGTTGTGTCGCGACCCTCGATCAGGGCGTTGCCGGCTTGAAAATCGGCCTGCTGCGCGAAGGTTTTGCGATTCCCGGCATGTCCGAACCGCAAGTAGACGCCCTGGTTCGCGCCGCAGTGGCACAGTTGGAAAGCCTTGGTGCGACGGTCGGAGAGGCAAGCGCTCCGTGGCACCGCGGTGTGGCGCTGGACATGTGGAATGTCATCGCCACCGATGGTGCGGCGTATCAGATGCTGCAAGGCAACGGCTATGGCATGAATGTCGACGGCTATTACGACCCCGACATCATGAGCTACTTCGGTACCAGGCGTCGTGAGCATGCCAACGCATTGTCCAGCAGCGTGCGTGCCGTGGCACTTACCGGGCATTACAGCCTGAAAAACCTGCACGGTGCCTACTACGCCAAGGCGCGGATGCTGGTGCCGGAACTCACCCGTCAATACGACGAAGCATTCAAGAATTTTGATGTGCTGGTGTTGCCGACCATGCCGTTTGTAGCCACCACGCTGACCGCCGCCGATGCGCCGATTGAAGAGTACGTGCACAGCGCCCTGAACATGCTCGCCAATACCGCGCCGTTCGACCTGACCGGCCACCCGGCCACGTCAATCCCGGCAGGCCTGGCCGAGGGCCTGCCGGTCGCCATGATGATTGTCGCACCGCGCTTCAAGGATGCTTTGGCGTTGCGTGTCGCGCAGGCTTATGAAACCGCCCGCGGAGCGTTTCCCACGCCGCCGGGTGTTTGAGTTCAGAGACTGATCGAGGGGCATACTCGCTCCATGCGAGCGGGTGTACCCCTTCATTCCTCAAGGCTTCCATACCTCCACATCCTGCGCATCCACCGCCTTGGGCAGCAGTCCCGCTGCCAAGAAGGCATCGGCGATATGCTGTTGTTCGTCCAGTTGATCGTGCGTGACTGGCTGGATCTGATAAGTCCGATGGCTGTTGGCGATTTCGACCGTTTCGATATCCAGATTGCCCCATAAAGGGCTCAGCACCTGGGCGGCTTCGCGCGGGTTGGCTTTGAGCCAGATGCCAGCGCTGTGCAACTGCTCGTAAACCACGCTGAGCACTTGCGGATGGTCCTTGGCGTAGTTGGTGCCGGTCAGGTAATAGCGCTTGTAGCTGGACAGCCCCTTGCCGTCAGCCAGGGTGCGCGTTGGCAATTGCCGTTGGGCGCTGGTCAGGAAGGGTTCCCAGGTGACCCAGGCGTCCACCTTGTTGTTTTCGAAGGCCGCGCGGCCGTCGGCGGGCGACAGGTAGGCGGGCTGAATATCCGAAAATGCCAGACCGGCCTTTTTCAACGCGGCAATCAGCAGGTAGTGGGAACCCGCCGCTTTGGTAACGGCGACCTTTTTGCCTTTCAGGTCTGACAACTGCTGCACGGGCGAGTCTTTATGCACGATGATTGCCTGCGCGGAAGGCGAGGCCGCTTCCTGGGCAAAGTAGGTCAGCCGAGCCTGCGCTGCCTGGGCAAAGATTGGTACGGTGTCCGCCACATCCGCGCTGATATCGACGTTGCCGACGTTCAGCGCCTCCAGCAGCGGCAGACCACTCGGAAACTCATGCCAGGTGACGGTGACGTCCTGTGGCGCAAGGGCTTTTTCCAGCGTGCCGCGTGTTTTCAGCAGGGTGATCAGCGTGGAAGACTTCTGGTAACCGATCCGCAACGTTTGCTGTGCTTCGACGGGGAGGGCGATGCATAACACCAACGCCGCGAGCAGACCTGCCAGCAGCGGACGGCGGTAGCCAGGTTGTGTGTTTTTTATCGGTTTGGGCATGGCACGCTCGGTATTTGAGGGTGACGCTGAGTGTCAGGAGTTGTATTTCCACGCAGCGTAATGGGTGTGATCTGTGTCAGTAGCCGCGCTGGCGATCAGCCTGATTCTGCAAGGCCTGCCCATTGAGAAAACGCTCAAGGTTGGCCAGAAAGCTGTCGGCTATTTCGTTACGGCTGTTGCTGGAGATCGCCGAGGTGTGCGGTGACAGGCGCACGCGAGGGTGTGAGTACAGTGGATGCCCGTCCGGCAGGGGCTCGGGTTCGGTGACGTCCAGCGAGGCCAGGCCGATGTTTCCATTATCCAGCGCATTGAGCAGCGCTTCATGGTCAAGCAGGCCGCCACGGGCGATGTTGATCAAGTGCAGGCCGGGTTTGGCACTGTTCAGCACCTCGGCGTTGACGATGTGCCGCGTGGCCGGTGTCAACGGCGCGGCCAGTACCAGATTGTCTGCGCGCGCGAACAGGTCGTGAATGTCGCGTGCAGCCTCGACACCGTCAACCTCGAACGGAGCCGGACTTTGCCGCAATGCGATCACGTTGATACCCAGCGCCTGGGCCTTGCTTGCCAGGCTGCGACCGATGGCACCAAAGCCGAGAATCCCCAGCGTAGTGCCCTTGAGCGGTGTCAGTGCGGTGAAATTCCATTGCGAGTCATGCACCCAGATATCCGGCAGATGTTTGGCTGCGGCAAAAATGGCGGCCAGCGAGAACTCGGCGATGTTTTCTGCCGCGCTGCCCCGCGAGGTGCTCACCGGCGGCCCGTTGAACAGCCAGCCTGGGTAGAAGTCGATACCCGAAGACACCACCTGAATCCATTTCAGGCCATAGGGCCAGCCCGGAGGCGGCAAGGCCGGGGCTTCATAACCACGCACGTTGATAGGGCACGCCAGCAGAATGCTGACCTCGCCGGGCAAATCGCTCGGCACTCCGGCAGGTACGCCGATGACCCTGGCTTCAGGGTGGGTCACTGCAAGCCGCTCGCGAATCACCTGATTGAAATCATCATCCAGCTGGCTGGCAATCACGAGTCGAGTCATGCCACCACCTCGTCAGATTGATGGGCGACAGCCTTCGCATGACGATTGACCGGCACCTCAAGGCCGAGGTTTTCACGTAGCGTATTGCCGCTGTATTCGGTGCGAAACAGTCCGCGTCGTTGCAGCACCGGCACCACCCATTCGGTGAAGTACTGCAGGCCGTCCGGCAGGACGCTATTGATGATGAAACCGTCGGCTGCGCCTGCTTCGAACCACGTTTGTATCGCGTCGGCGACCTGTTCCGGTGTGCCGACAAAGTCACGGCGGGGCAGGGAGAAGCGCAGGGCGACTTCACGCAGGCTCAGGCCTTCGTCTTTGGCCAGTTGCTTGATCCGGTCCGAACCGCCTTTCTGGCTGTTGGAGCCCAGATCGCCCAGTTCCGGGAAGGGTTCGTCCAGTGGGTACTGGCTGAAATCGTGATCATTGAACGGTCGGCCAAGGGCGACAATGGCGTCTTCGATCGTCACCAACTCCACGGCCTGGCGATAGCGGCTCTCCACCTCAGCCTCATCGCGCCCGACAATCGGGCGAATGCCCGGAAGAATCGACAGCGCGTGAGGGTCGCGACCAAAGCCGCCAGCCCTTTGTTTCAGGTCCTGATAATAGGCGCGCGCTTCATCGAAACTCTCGGCGTGGACAAAAATTGCATCGGAGTTCTGAGCGGCAAAGTTACGCCCGGCCTCGGAGGTGCCTGCCTGAAAAATCACCGGCTGACCCTGCTTCGACCGGGCGATGTTGAGCGGGCCTTTCACCGAGAAGAATTCGCCCTTGTGGTTCAGCGTGTGCAGTTTGCCGGGCGTGAAAAACTCGCCTTTCTGCTTGTCGTAGGCGAAGGCGTCGTCTTCCCAGGAATCCCACAGGCCCTTGACCACCTCGATATGCTCTTTGGCGATACGGTAGCGTACGGCGTGCGGTGGGTGTTCGCCCTTGCTGAAGTTGTCGGCGGTGCCACTGAGCCAGGAAGTCACCACATTCCAGCCAGCCCGACCGCCACTGATGTGGTCCAGCGAAGCAAACTGGCGAGCTACCTGAAAGGGTTCGGTGTAGCTGACCGTCACCGTTGCCACCAGACCGATATGCCGGGTGGTGGCTGCGAGTGCGGAGAGAATGGTCAACGGTTCGAAACGATTCAGGTAATGCGGGCTGGATTTTTCGTGAATGTGCAGGCTGTCGGCAATGAACACAAAATCGAAGCGGGCCGCTTCGGCCAACTGGGTCTGCTGCTGATAAAAGCCGAAATTCACACTGGCGTTGGCCAGCGCCTGCGGGTGGCGCCATTCGCCCCAGCCATGGCCGACTCCGTGGACCATTGCGCCAAGTTTAAGGTGTCGTTGTCTGCTCATGTTTTTGCTCCGGACGGTTCAGAAAGGTGGATGCACCTCCGCCTGGAGAAAGGGGTCGGTATAGGATGACGATATGCCTATAAAAACCCACAGTGAAATTCTATTTTGTTATATGTTAATTATTAAATTAACTAATTATCTGGTATTTAAATATGCATAAATTGAATTTTACTCGCTGGTTCAGGAGTCAGTCCCGTGGCTTGGCAGCCGGTCGCCAAGCAGCGGCAGTTTCGTCAGCATGTTCTGCAGCGCCAGAGCATCCCACGGCAGGTGCTCGGCAATGCCAAGGCCGACCACGTCCACGGCGCTGGCAACGTCTGTCAGCAAGCGGACGACCTGCTCGATAGTCATCTTGCCCTGAGCAACGCCTTCAAATTTACTGGCAGGGACACCGGGTTGGGCAAACAGCACAGAGCGAAACAGTGCCGGGTCCAGCACGTCCAGGTCCAGATGGATCGCCAGGTGCCTTGCACCGGTTTCCTCAAGCCACTGCAGCACCGGCTCGCTGGAGTGTGCCAGCGCCTGTGCATCGGCGCTGCGCAGCCCGAGACGCTTGATGAATGCGCTTTCGACCTCAAGCGTTTCCTGCAGGCCCGCGTACATCACATTGGCAGGCTTGATCGGGCGTTTCACGGCATTGACGAAATCCTTGTCACCTTCGCCCAGCAGATTGCGCATGACCATCGCGTGTGCATGCTGGAAGTCTCTGGGTGTCATGACGTCCGGGTGAGCGTCGACCCACAGAACCGCAAGGTCACCGTCATAACGTTCGTTCAGGTAGGCGAATGGCGCGAGGTCGACCAGGCAGTCGCCACCCAGAACCACCAGACGATCCGGCTGATGCTGGTCGATCAGTTGCCGTGCAAGGCCAAGCTGGGCCAGCAGCGCATGGCGGGCGATGATGCCGTTTTCAAGTTCAAGTGGTTGATCATCCGGTTCGGTTACGGCCACGTGCTCGACGGGCCCTGACGCGTCCGGTGCCAGCCACGCCAGCAGCTGTGCGCCAAAATGATAAGGCGCGTTGTTGCCACCTTGCCACTGGGGAAAGATCAGGCGCAGGGTTTTATCGGGTTGGGTAGTCATCGAGGTTTTCCTTCGTCACCGTTCATTGGCATGGCGGTGATACTGCTCGACCCGGATGTGGCGTGCTTTGCCTGAACGGTCAATCGCTGTGCCGAAGGTGCCAATCGTCTTATCGTGGCCCCAGCAACTGCTGAGGAGAGATGCCATAAGCGTTTTTGAAGGCTCGACTGAAATGCGAGAGGTTGCTGAAGCCGAAATTCAGCGCAGCGTCACTGACGCGGCGAACGTGGCCTTTGCGCAATGCGTCATGGCACGCCGAGAGCCTTTGCTGCCAGAGCCAGCGAATGGCCGTGGTGCCTTCCTGTGCGAACAGGCGATTGAGCGTGCGTGGCGAAACATGAGTCGCCAAAGCAATGCTTTCGGCCGTCAGCCCTGTGTCGGGTAGATTATTCAACAGGAACTGCTTGATGCGCTGCAGTTGTTGCATTTGACGAGACTGCTGCCGGATATCGGTGTCGCCGAACACCGAGTCGAAGGCTGTAGACAGTACGTCCAGCAGTGATGCATTGAGTCGCTCGCTTAGCGGGTCCGATAAGCCTTCTGTGTTCCAGGCTTCATTCAACAAGGTTGCGGCAACACGGCCCAGCGTCGAACGGCCATCGAGCGTGCGGCACACCAGTCGTTCGGCAGCGGGCATGTGTTGCAGCAACAATTTGCGGGGCACCGCCAGCACAATCTGATCGTCACCTTCGGGATAACTGCATGCGTAAGGCTGTGCGCTATCGTAAAGGACGATATCGCCAGCGCCTTGCCGGGACTCTCTGTCGTTCTGCACGACGATAGCGACGGAACACAAAGAGAGCGTGAGGAGGAAGTGATCGCTCTCCCTGTCTTGCTGCAACCGCCGGTAATGGAGGGGGGAAGACTGGATACGGGTGAAGGTAACGCTACTCTGATCCCTGACATTCAGCCTGCCGTCAAACGGCGCTTCGGTCAGCGGCTGGCTGGTGACCAGGCCATACGTCGAGCTCACAACCTCCTGCCAGGCGTCGAAACGATCCTCGGGCCGTAGTGGTTCGGCTGGGAAAATCATGGCCATGGTTGCCTCTGCGACGAGCGTCTTTTTACGAAGTGATCGGCGGCAAGGTTATCAGACGTTGATCCAGAGCAAGACCCCTGTGCCGGCAGTGTTTCAAGGTGGTGAAAATAGTTTATAGACCTGTGATCCAGCCGATATATCCCTACGTATGCAGCGCTCTGCTTACCCAAGCCTTCTAGAACAGGAGTTCCATGGACCCGCGCCTTGCAGGGCTTTCTTTCTTGCTCACCCTGGGATGGACGGGGGCCGTGATTCTCGTCATCTGGTTTTACGCCTGATGACGCAACGGTTTTCAGCAGGGGACGGAAGTGGTTTACGAAGCGATCCTTACCGGTGAACGGTAGGGCCAAGAAGTGTGTGCGTTGATAGTGGCTAAATAGTGGTCTGGCAGCGCTAAAGCTAATCTGACTGAAGCCGATGTTTATGTAACGGCTCCTTGCCGAGTGACTTCGATAGTTCCACCTGGCTCTGACGGCCTTGAAGTTTGCGCTATGGAAGGCATTGAGAAAGACGATTAACCGGCTTGATCAGCAGGCACCATAGTCAGTCCGCGCCTCATGTTTGAAGCGTTTGACCGGGCCCGCACACACCGGGGCTTTATAACAATACTTCCACAGATGCTTACTCGCAGAGTACTTCCACATGTCGACCACAATTGAAAGCACCCACAGGGACGGGGCCGGGCTGGAACTTGATCTTCACTCGCTGTTGACGGCCATTGACCGTTCCCAGGCGATGATCGAGTTCGATCTTGAAGGCAATATCCTGCGGGCCAATACCAATTTTCTGGATTGCGTCGGTTATCGGCTGGATGAGGTCCAGGGTCGGCATCACCGTATGTTCTGCACGCCGGAATATGCGTCCAGCGTCGAATACGCGACGTTTTGGGAAAAACTGGGCAAGGGCGCTTTCGACGAAGGGCAGTACAAGCGCCTGGGCAAGAACGGGCGCGAGATCTGGTTGCAGGCCACTTATAACCCGGTGTTTGACGAGCAAGGCAATCCGTTCAAGGTGGTGAAGTTCGCTACGGACGTGACTGCGCAGCGCAAATCCAATGCCGAGTACGAAGGCAAGGTTGCGGCTATCGATCGCTCGCAGGGTGTCATTGAATTCGACCTTAACGGTCGCGTGCTCACCGCCAACGAAAACTTTCTCAAGGTCCTGGGTTATCGTCTGGACGAGATTCAGGGTCAGCACCATCGCATGTTCTGCGAAGACGACTACCTGAACAGTCCGGCCTATCGTGCCTTCTGGGCCAAGCTCGAACGTGGCGAGTATGACTCCGGCGAATACAAGCGCATCGGCAAGAACGGTCGCGAGTTGTGGATCAGCGCCACCTACAACCCGATATTCGACCCGGATGGTCGTCCTTACAAGATCGTGAAGTTCGCCAACGATGTGACCGAGAGCCGCATTCGTCAGGCTGAGTCCGCGGGCAAGGTGACAGCCATCGAACGTTCTCAGGCGGTGATCGAATTCGATCTGACGGGCAAGGTGCTGCATGCCAACCGCAATTTTCTGGCGGTATTTGGCTACGAGCTCGATGAAATCGTCGGCGAACACCACCGGATGTTCTGCTCTGAGGAGTTTGTCAGCAGTCTGGAGTATCGCGAGCTCTGGGAAAAACTGGGGCGTGGCGAATATGACGCCAATGAGTATAAGCGCAAGCGCAAGGACGGTAAGGAAATCTGGATTCAGGCGACCTACAACCCGATCTTTGACGCGCAGGGCAAACCTTACAAGATCGTCAAGTTCGCGCTCGACGTGACAGTTGCCAAGGAAACCAGCGTCGAGGATCAGGGCAAGGTCAATGCAATTGACCGCGCCCAGGCCGTCATCGAATTCGACATGAGCGGCAACATCGTTACGGCCAACGCCAACTTCCTGAAAGCGCTGGGCTATGGCCTGCATGAGATCAAGGGCCAGCACCACCGTATTTTCTGTGATGAAGAGTATGTGCGTTGCACTGAATACCGGGAGTTCTGGCACGGGCTGGGGCAGGGCGAGTTCTATTCCGGACGCTTCATGCGCGTCAGCAAGTACGGGCAGAAAATCTGGATTCAGGCTACGTACAGCCCGATTTTCGACCATGACGGGCTGCCGTTCAAAGTGGTGAAATTCGCCACTGACATTACCCGTCAGGTCGAGATGGAACAGGCGATCGAAGCCAAGACCCGCGCCATGGGCGAGTCGGTTAAAGCATTGATGAACGCCATTTCCTACGTGGCACAAAGCACCGAGACGGCCACCGATCTGGCCAGAATGACGCGTGAGCAGGCCAGTACCGGTTCGCAGACGCTGGTCAAGGCGTCCGATGCGATGGGCATGATCGCCAAGTCGGCCGAGGGCATTCAGGACATCATCCAGGTGATCAGCGAGATTGCCAGTCAGACCAACATGCTGGCCTTCAACGCCGCTATCGAGGCGGCCAGGGCTGGCGAGCACGGCCTGGGCTTCTCGGTGGTAGCCGATGAAGTGCGCAAGCTGGCCGAGAAGTCCTCGCGTGCGACCAAGGAAATCAACAAGCTGATCCTCGAAACAGTCAGCCGGATCGAGTCGGGCAACGAGATTTCGCGCAGTGCCGGCGAAGCCTTCGAACACATCGTGGAAGGCGTGATGCAGACCACTCAGGCGATCGACGGGATCAACACCGCAACCGAGAAACAACGCTTGTCGGCACAGGAAGTGGAAGCACTGATCGTGGAGCTGCATAAAGCCAACCTGACCGGCTACACCGAAACTCTGAACAAGGTATCCATCGGACAACCTGCATGAGCAGCCTGAATGCCTACGGCGTCGTGCAGATCAATGGCGTTTATCTGGCGGTGGTTGCCGAAGCGCTGATGGAGGCCGTGCACTGGCCTGCCAACCTGCACCCCCATCCGCTGACTCGCGGTGCGTTGCGCGGTGTGTTTACCTTGCGCGGCAAACCGGTGCCTTTGGTGGACCTGCGAGGCCAGTTGGCGGAGGGCGGCGATACGTCGTCGCCCACGCCGCTGGTCGCGATTCTCAAGTACGGTGGTGGCTACCTGGGGCTGGCGATTGATGCGGTCTGCGACATTCTCAAGGCCCGCGACTCTCAATTCAGCCCCTTGGGCCCTGGCGGCACCAGTGTCGGGTTGCTGCCATCACTGCTGCTGGGCGCAGAAGAATCGCGGATGATCTACAAGCTCGACCTGGGTTTTCTGAGTAGCTTGCCAGGCGTACTGTTTGCTGCTGATCCGAGCGCGCAGGTGCTCAAGGAAGAGGCACTCGCGGCCAAGAATCGTTTGCTGCATTACCTGGTGTTCGAGTGTGACGGTCGCAACTTCTGTATCGATGCGAGCGTCGTGACCGAACTGGTGGATAACCCTGAAATTTCGGCGTCGGACTTTGCCAGTGACTGCTGCTTTGGCGTGACGTCGGTACGTGGCACCAAGGTTCCGGCGCTCAATCTGTCTGAAGTCCTTGGTCTGGACCATAAACGCCAGACTTCCAAGCCGCAGTTGTTGCTGTTGACGGCACCGGATGGCCGGGTGTGCGGGTTTGGTTACGACCGCATGGTCGCCATCCAGCGCCAGGACCCGGGCAGTCTTCTGGCGGCACCGGGTTACGGCCTGCCGCATCCTGAACTGCTGGCCGGGGTTATGAACCTGGATGAGGGGCAACAGGCATTGTTGCTGGATCATCCAATGCTGTTGCAGCGCCCGGAAGTCAAAAGCTACACCCAGGTTTATCAGCACGACGTCAAACCTGCACAAGCCTCGCACGATGTGACCAAGGCCATGCTGCGGCATGCCTGCCTGCTGTTTGACGCACCGACCCGCTTCGTCGCGCCGTTGAGTCAGATCGTCGAGATCATGAGCGTGCCGCAACAGCTGATCGGTTTGTCGCAACCGACGACACACTTGTTGGGGCAGTTCAATCTGCGTGGCGAGCAAGTGCCGCTGATCTGCCTGAGCAGCCTGCTGGGCGAGGGGGCGCAAACCCCGGGTGAAGCGTCCCGTGTCCTGATCGTGCGTGGCGAGCGCCTGTGCTTTGGTTTTGCCGTGAGCCGGGTCGATGCGATCGACGCGTTCAATCAGTTCGACCCGGCCATGCTCGAGCAGGGCTGGCAGGCCAATACCGGCAAGGGGATCTCGGTCAATGACCGAGTGCGCTCGCTGGTCAGCGTCGGCAGTCAGGAACGCAGTTGGCGCGCAACCCTGCTCGATTTGCAGGGGCTGGCCAGGCAACTGGAGTGCAATGTCGCCGAACAAGTGGCAGCGCGCTAATCAATCGGAACCGAATGCTTCGCGTGTGGCCTTATTTTGAGTGTCCACGAGCGGAGAGAATGACCATGACTGACCAGAAAGACGAGAAAAAGCCGGAACCGGCAAACGATGTGCCTGCGCACTCGACGCCAGAAGAAAAGGAACGCCTGAAGGACTTCAACAAGGGTGGTATTCCGCCGGGGGCCTGTTGATCAGTCAACAGGACAATGAACATGACGCCCGCTCCGTTTTAGATCGGGCGTTATGGTTTCAAAGGCCTGTTCGGGCTCTGTATTGACTCACGCGTCGCGCAGCAGGTCGTTGGCGTTGAGTAGTTCATAGGCGATCTGCGGGCGTGCCTCAAGTGCACTGCGGATTGCGCTTGCAACCGACTTGCGCGTCTTGCGGCACAGGCCGGTCTTTTTCTGCACGACAATGCTGATGCCGCGCATGGTGCGTACTTCGTTGAAGCCCGGTGCGATTTCGACGCGCACACCCAGTTGCTCGAAAATCTTGCGCTGCATGTGCTCCAGATCCTTCAGGCTTTCAACACGGCTCAGGCGCTCAAGCAGCGTGTTTTCCGCATCACGGGTCAGCTTGAGGATGCGCAGGTCGGCGTCTTCCGCATCCAGCCGTTCGCGCTCGCAGTCGCAAGCGCCGGGCGGGCAGGAGTTACGGATTTTGACGGGAGCATTCATGGGTGCAGCATAGCGATTGACGGGGGCGTCTGACCATCCCCCGGAATTGCTGCGCGCAACTGCGGCGATGCGGCAACAGTTCCCTGGTTTCAGATCAGTTCGGCCACTTCATCTCGCCCTTGATGACCTTGGCACTCAGTTCCAGCGAACTCGGTTCGGCCAGTTGTGGCCAGGCATTCTGCATGGCATCGATCAGGCCCTTGGAATCCTTGGTTTTGGCCGCTTGTTGTTCAAAGGACTTCAGGTAGTCGGCGGTGAACGTCACAGCCTTGGTGCCCGCTGGAACCTCGCCCAGATAATGGCCCGGAATTACCGTGACCGGCTTCAGCGCCTCAATACCCTTGAGGGTGGCGAGCCAGTCCTGACGCGATTTCGGGCTTTGGGTATCGGCAACCCAGACATGAATGCCGCTGGACACCACAACGCCGCCGACCACCGCCTTGAGCGATGGAATCCATACGTAGCTGCGCTCGGGTGCCGGACCGTTAAGGCCTTTGATCTGCAACGGTTGGCCTTCAAGGGTCAGATGGTCGCCCTTGAGCACCTCTGGGAGGACCAGGCTGGCTGGCGCATTGTCCTTGAGAATCGGGCCCCAGTAGGCAAGTTTGCCCTGCATCGACGCCTTGATCGCCTTCACGGTAGGGGCGCTGGCAACGATCTTCGCATCGGGGAAAGCGGCTTTGATGACGTCCAGCCCGAAGTAGTAATCCGGGTCGCTGTGGCTGATGTACACGGTGGTGAGTTTCTTGCCGCTGGCCTTGATCTTCTCTACCAGCGCCTGAGCATCGTTACGCTGAAACTGTGCATCGATCAGCACCGCATCATGCTTGCCGGTGATCAGTTCGGATGACACCGGGAAGATGGCTTTTTCGGCCGGGTTGTAGACTTCGATCGCCAGTGGATCAGCGGCCTGGGCTGCAAGCGGGAATAGCGCAGCGAACGATAGAGCAAGCAGGGAATTGCGCAGCATGGGGCACGACCTTTATCGGACAGGACTAAGGTGGTTATCTTATGTTGCTTCAAATGAAACAAAAGCCTCAATATTGGCAACTATTGATTGCTTATATCGGATGAATCATGGATCGGATCATGGCGGCGCGGGTGTTCATGGCCATCAACGAACGCGGCAGCCTCATCGCTGCCGCCGAAGCGCTGGACATGTCACGGGCGATGGTTACCCGTTATCTGGCGCAAATGGAAACCTGGGCGGGAGCGCGCTTGTTGCACCGCACCACGCGCAAGCTCGGGCTCACTGCGCCCGGACAAGTGACGTTGCTGCGTTGCCAGCAGCTTGTCGAGCTGGCTGACGCAGTGCCGCTGGCTGCCGATACGCAGGTCGATGAGCCCCGCGGCATGTTGCGCATTGCCTGTTCGCAGTCACTGGCACTGGCGGTTCTGGCCCCAGCGGTGACGGCTTACCTGCAACGCTACCCCGGCACCTCGGTGGATCTGCTTATTGGCAACGAGGCTGTGGACCTGGTCAGCGAGCGTATTGATCTGGCGATCCGCATCACCAATCAGCTGGACCCCAATGTGATTGCCCGTCCACTGGGGCATTGCGATTCGGTTGTCTGTGCCTCTCCAGCCTACCTCGCCATGCATGGCACTCCCTCCAGTCCGCAGGAACTGGCTGCACACCACTGCCTGACCTATTCGTACTTCGGCAAAAGCCTGTGGGAGTTCACCCGTCAGCAGTTGCCGCTCAGCGTTCCGGTGGGCGGCAACCTCAGCGCCAATGATTCAGTGGTGTTGCTGGAGGCCGCAGTGGCTGGCGCGGGGATCACCTTGCAACCGGTACATTCGGCAGCGCCGCTGATTGCAAGTGGCAAGCTGATCGCGGTGCTGCCCGACTACCAGCCAAGGGCGCTGGGGATACACGCGATCTACACCTCGCGGCATCACCAGTCGGCCACCTTGCGCACCATGCTGGATTTTCTGGCTGAATGGTTTGAGAGGGGCAGCGCAGAGCCCTGAGGTTGGATAACCTGCTGCGCACAGGACGCAGAGCGTCCAGAACGGCATGCCCACGCGGAGCATGGGCACGATAGGGGACACACAGACATCTATCGTTTCTCACGCTCCGAGTGTGCAGTATCAGGTCTTGAACTTGCGCACCAGGCCGTCGAGTTCGCTGGACAGTAGTTCCAGACTTCTGGAATCCGCACGGGCGGAGTCCGAGAGGTCGGCGATCAACTGGGCGTCGCCATGGATCTGGCTAATGTGACGGTTGATGTCCTCGGCCACCTGATGCTGCTCTTCGGCGGCGGTTGCGATCTGGGTGTTCATGTCGCGAATCACATCCACCGACTCACGGATCTGCCCGAAGCTGCTGCGTGCCTGCCCGATCTTGGTCACCGATTGCTGCGACACGTCGAGGCTGGCGTGCATCTGTTGCGCCACCGAGGCGGTGCGTTTGGCCAGATTGCCCAGCAGGTTGTCGATTTCGGCGGTTGAGTCCGAGGTACGTTTGGCCAGTGCGCGGACTTCGTCGGCTACTACGGCAAAGCCGCGACCCTGTTCGCCTGCGCGGGCTGCTTCGATGGCCGCGTTGAGGGCCAGCAGGTTGGTCTGCTCGGCAATCGAACGGATGGTATTGAGGATCGACTGAATGCCTGCGCTGTCCTTTTCCAGTTGCGTCATGTCCTTGGCCGAGCGGGTGAGTTCCTCGCTGAGCTGGTCGACACTGCGCACCGCATCGTCGATCTGTCGCTGACCTTCACGCGCCTGCTGCTGACCGCTGTCGGCCGAATCGGCGGCCTGGCTGCAGGAGCGAGCGACTTCGTTGGAGGTGGCGACCATTTCATGGAAGGCCGTGGAGACCATGTCCACCGCCTCGCGCTGACGTCCAGCGGCTTCGGCCATGTCGTTGGAGACACGGGTGGAGCTGTGTGAGGCTTCAAGAATCTTCCCGGCAGCCTGGCCGATGTGCTGGATCAGGTTGCGAATCGCGGTGAGGAATTTATTGAACCAGCCTGCCAGTTGCGCTGTTTCATCCTTGCCGCGCACGGCGAGGTTCTGGGTCAGGTCGCCTTCGCCGCCCGCAATACCTTCCAGGCCGCTGGACACGCTGTGAATCGGACGCACGATGACGCTGGCAAAACTGGCACCGACAATCGCAAAGACCACCGCCAATACCGCAGCGATAATGCCGATCAGCCAGGTCAGGCGGGTGGCCGAGGCCATCACTTCGTCCTGCTTGATCAGGCCGATGAAGTTCCAGCCCAATTGCTCGGACGGGTACACGTTGGCCATGTAGCGTTCACCGTTGAGTGTCACCTCGACCAGACCACTGGGGGTTTTCGCCAGCTCGCTGAAGCCGTCGCCCAGTTCACCCAGTTTCTTGAAGTTGTGTTCCGGCTGTTTGGGGTCGACCAGCACGGTGCCGCTCTTTTCCATCAGCATCAGGTAGCCGCTGTCACCCAGCTTGATCTGCTTGACGATGTTGGTCAGTTGCTTGAGTGATACGTCGATGTTAACCACGCCGCCAGGGTTGCCCAGTTTATTGGGGATCGCCCTAATGGTGCTGACCAGCACCGCGTCATCGTTGGCCCAGTAATATGCGTCGCTGCGCACGGTTTTGCCAGCATTGGCCATTGCGGTCTTGTACCACGGGCGAACACGTGGGTCGTAGTTGCTCATTTTCGGGTCTTCCGGCGTCATGATGTAGCTGCCGTTGATCAACCCGTAAGAGACGTAGGAGTAGGCCGGATGGGCCTTGGCGATACTGGCGAACAGCTCGGTCGCCTGCCTGTCATTCTCGGACTGCGGGGGAGGCGTTGCGCCCATGTAGTTGCGGAAATCATCGCTCGCCCCGGCGATCAGCGGGTGCGCCGCGATGTAATTGACGTTCTGCGTAATGCCGTCGAAAAACAGTTGCATGGCATTGTCGACCTGGCGAATCTCGCGTGCGCTGCTGTCCACGAAATCACTGGTCGCCTTGTCACGCAGATTCACGATCACGATGGCGGCGACGACTAATATGGGCAAACACGCAATGACTGCGAACGCCCACGTCAATTTCTGTTTGATATTCATTTGAGCTCCGGGGGGCGCGTTACTGCCGCAAGTGTCGGGTGCTGCATGGGTGCAGTCTGCGACCCCAGGCGTTGAGCCGAAGGTCGCTCTTATGGTCTACCAAATGTCCAACGGCTTTATGCCAGTATTCTTTAGGCGGCTTGGCGGTAACAGACACTTGTTGTCGTTCATGAGCACGAAACGGCCTTTATTCACTGAAGCAGTAACCCGTTGTTCATGAGAGGCGCCCTCCAAACTCGGTCATGGCATCCAGCATCGCTTCCTTGAAGTAAGCCAGTGAAGCCCGATCAAAGAGAATCTGAAAACAGGGTTCGCTCTGCGCGCCAACATTGATCACGATCACATTGATTCGCGCTGCCGAGGTCTGCGCCACCGAGCCGACTGCGAATGCTGACGGACGCAGGTCTACGCCGCACAATTTAGCCATCACCTCGGGGATGCACGGGCCGCTCAGTTGCAGCCACGCATGGCTGTCTTCGCGAGGCAGCAGGTAGTTGGCGTTATGGTCCAGTTCCCAACGGGCTTCCTCATCGGCTATGCGCTGGCCTTTATCAAGCGGGCTGCCGAGCAGCAGGTATTCGGTCTGCGAAAGACGTGCAACATGGCTGCCGTCGGCCTGAGTAACCGCGCGGTTCGGCGTGTCGGGCAGACTGAAACCACGTGCTGTCAGGTATTCGGCGCTTTGCGTACCGCGAAACCCCACGCGCGGCAGATCGGTCAGGTCTTGCAGTGTGCACAGTGAGGGCGCGCCGGCTCTGACCGGGCGGTCCTGGATAAGGCTATTCATGGTTCAGAGCTCCTGGCGCTGGTTTTCAGGATCAAAGAAGGGCAGTTTCACGACGGTCGCCTGAACCACCACGCCGTCTTCGACGCGAATCGGAATCTGCTGGCCGGGTGTGCTTTGGTCGAACGCGGCATAAGCCATGCCGATAATCATGCCCAGGGTTGACGAGTATTCGCAGGAGGTCACGCTGCCACTGATGTCCGGGCCTTTGAGCACCAGATGACCTTCAAGCGGCAACGGACTGGCCTTGGGCAGGGTGAAACCCACCAGCTTGCGTTTCTGCGGCTGGGCTTCGAGGATATCCGCCGAGCGGCGGCCGACGAAGAACGGCTTGCTCCGGCTGACCGCCCAGCCCATGTCGATTTCGGCCGGATGGGTCATGCCATCGGTGTCCTGGCTGATGATGACGTGGCCTTTTTCCAGACGTAACAGACGTTGCGTCTCGACGCCGAACGGACGCATGTCGAAGGCCTTGCCAGCCTCGACAAGTGCATCCCAGAGCCTGAGCGCGTGACGAGCGGGGACATGGATCTCGTAGCCCAGTTCGCCGACGAAACCGACCCGCAACAGCCGCGCCTTGATACCGGCAACAGTGCCCAGGCGCACGCCAAGATAAGGGAATCCCTCGGCGGACAGATCAAGGTCGGTACACACTTGCTCCAGCACCTTGCGCGAATCCGGGCCCGCCACGTTGACCGCAGCAATGGCCGCTGTAACGTTGGTGATGTCCACATTCAGACGCCACTGGGCATTCCACTTGAGCATCTGTTGGTAGATGCGATCCACACCGCTGGTGGTGGCGGTGACGTAGAAGTGCTGGTCGGCAAAGCGTGCACAAACGCCGTCGTCAATGACCACGCCTTGCTCGTTGGTCATCAGCGCATAGCGTGAACGCCCGACCGGCTGCTTGAGGAACGCAAAGGTGTACATGCGGTTGAGCAGCTCGGCGGCATCGGGTCCGCGCACGTCCAGGCCACCGAGTGTCGACACATCGATAATCCCGACCTTGTTGCGCACATGCAGTGCTTCTTGCTGCATGCAGGCATCGCGTTGCGCCGGCTTGCCGTAGAACGCTGGGCGCTGCCAGATCCCGGCCGGCATCATCTTCGCGCCTGCCTGCACATGCCGTTGATGCATGGGCGTCTGGCGGTAGGGGTCGAAAGCCCGGCCCGCCACGTGTGCCAGTTTCTCTGCCTCAAAGGGCGGGCGGGCAGTGGTCACGCCGGTTTCGCTGATGCTGCGTTGGGTCGACGCAGCCACCAGCCGTGCGGTTGGCAACGCTGAGTGACGACCTTGCGACGGCCCCATTCCGACGGTGGAATAACGCTTTACCAACTGGATGTCGCGATAGCCGATGCGGGTGGCATTGACGATATCGCGCACCTGCAAGTCTTCGTCGAAATCGACAAAATCCTTGCCCTCTGGATGCGGAAAAATTGGCCAGGGGAAGTTGACCCGCGCTTCACTGCGCAGCGTGGCCGGGTTGGCTGCCGATTCCAGGCCGAGCGCCGAGAGCACCCCTGTGGCGGCATTCGTCGCATCGGCCAGCACGTTATCCAGCGCGTGATAACCGTTGACCGAACCGGCGATGCCCAGGTTCTGCGGCAGGCTGCTGATCGCGAACTCGGCCAGTCGATCATCATAGGCGAGCTTGCCGCCCGCCTGACACAGCAACTGGTAGGCCGGCATGTAGCCGCCGGACATGCACAGCAGGTCGCACTCGACACTCAAACCCTTGTTCGCCACCTGACCCTGGCCGGTGATCTTGCGCAGCTCGGCCCCGCTCACGTGACGCATGCCTTTCTCGTGCAGTGCTTCATACACGGTGGTGCTCATGTGGCAGACGATGCCGCGTTGCTCCAGCGCAACCTGCAATGCCCGATCCGACGGATTGGCGCGCATGTCGGCGACCGCGACCACTTCGACACCCTGATCGTGCAAATCCAGTGCAGCGAGGTAACCGTCATCATTGCCGGTCAGCACCACCGCGCGCTTGCCGGGCTTGACTGCGTATAGCCTGATCAGACGTTGCGCAGCGCTGGTCAGCATCACACCGGGCAAATCATTGTTGCGAAAAATAACCGGCTGGTCGAACGAGCCACTGCACACCAGGCATTGCGTAGCGCGTACCTTGTACAGACGCTTGCCCTGAATCACTGGCAGGTAGTTGTCGGTGAACCAGGCATTGCAAGTGGCCTGTGTGAGGACCTGAATATTGGCGTGTGCCTGCACGGCGTCGACCAGTTCGCGCCGCAGTCGCCCGGCACGCTGACCGTCAATATCGAAGCGCGCGTAGGTCAGCGAACCACCGAGTATCGGCTGCTGTTCGATCAACAGCACCCTGGCGCCGGCGTTGGCTGCCTTCAGCGCCGCCTGCAACCCGGCAGGCCCTGCGCCGATCACCGCCAGATCATTGAACAGGTAGGCCTTGTCGTAGTATTCAGGCTGAAAGTCCAGATCCAGCACGCCGAGGCCCGCTTTCTTGCGAATGATCGGCTCCCAGACTTTCCACATACCTTTGGGCTTGTAGAACGAGCGGTAGTAGAAACCCACGGGCATGAACTTCGAGAACTTGCCCAGCCAGGCATCCCTGTCGTGGTCCAGCGAGCCGCTGAAATTCTGTCCGGTTGCCTGCAAGCCATCCTGCAAGACAAAAGTGTCAGCCAGCACGTTAGGCTCGTGTGGCAACTGGATCAGGCTGTTGGCGTCCTGTCCGGCCATGCTCAGCGGGCCGCGCGGGCGATGGTATTTGAACGAGCGCGAGAGCAGAAAGCGACCGTTGGCCAGCAGTGCGCTGGCAATGCTGTCGCCTTGCAGGCCCTGATAGGTTTTGCCATCGAAGCTGAAGGTGAGCGGCTGGTTGCGATTGATCAGCAGGCCCATGGGCGCGGGCAGGCGGGCTGGGGTGGTCATCCTGCGATCTCCTTGGATGGGAGGGGAGCGAAGTCGATACGTGCGGTAAATATTTCCCTCGGGTCGAAGGTGCGAATGATCTCGTCGCTGCCGGTATGGCGTTCAGCCAGAAACCAGTAGCTGGAAGGGTTGTGCATCCACCACTCGCGCACCACGCCCAGGGTGTCCTCGCTGTTGAACACGTAGTCGGCCCATTCGGCATCGCTGCAGGTCTGCGGGTCAGGCATGTGCTTGAATTCGCCGCCGTAGGTGAATTCGCTGATGTTGCGCGGCCCGTTGAGCGGGCAGGTCATGATTTTCATGTGTCGCTCTCCGTCAGTGGCTGGCCGCCGTCGCGCCCATTTCGTTGACTTGCTGGAAGGTCGAGAAGCGGTCCAGCGCGAATGGCCTGATCAACTCGGGCACCTTGCCGCCACTGGCCACCAGTTCGGCCATGGTCTTGCCGCAGATTGGCGTTGCCTTGAAGCCCCAGGTGCCCCAGCCTGCGTCCAGGTAATAATTCCTGACCGGCGAGAGGCCCATGATCGGGCTGTAGTCCGGGGTCATGTCGGTGATTCCGGCCCACTGACGCATCAATTTGGCGTTGGCCAGAAACGGAAACATCTCGATGGCGTGGGCCAGCAGGCTTTCCTTGAGGTCCAGCGTCGAGCGCGTGTTGAACAGCGGATACGGGTCCGAGCCGCCGCCAAACACCACCTCGCCACGGCTGGTCTGCTGGACATAGCAGTGCAGGGCGGACGAACTCACCAACGGGTCGAGGAACGGCTTGAACGGTTGAGTGACCATCGCTTGCAGCGGGAAAGTCTGTATCGGTGAGCGAATTCCGGCCTTTTTCATCATCTGCGAACTCATGCCCGCGACTGCCTGCACGGCGCAACCGCACTGGATAGTGCCGCGATTGGTTTTCACTGCGGTGATGGCGCCATTCTCGATCACCAGTTCTTGCACTTCGGTCAGTTGATGAATCTCGACGCCGCGCTTGGCCGCCTGTTTGGCATAGCCCCAGGCCACAGCGTCGTGGCGTGCAGTGCCACCGTCGATATGCCACAGGCCGGCGAGCACCGGCAGATGGCCGGGGTCCAGATTGAGGCTCGGCACCAGTTCGCGGATCTGCTGGCGGTCGATCATTTCGGTGCGGCCGCCGAAATGCTTGTTGACCTCGGCGCGCTGACGGAACGAGCGTACGGTGGCGTCGGTATGCGCAAGGGTCAGCTGGCCGCGCTCGGAATACATGATGTTGAAGTCGAACTCGTTGGACAGGCCCTGAAACATCTTCACCGACTCGGCATAGAACTTCACGCCTTCACTGGTCAGGTAGTTGGAGCGGATAACCGCAGTGTTGCGCGCCGTGTTGCCGCCGCCCAGATAGCCTTTTTCCAGCACGGCTATATTGGTGATGCCGTGGTATTTCGACAGGTAGTACGCGGTCGCCAGCCCATGACCACCGCCGCCGATGATCACCACGTCGTAGGAAGGCTTGAGTTCCTTGGGCGCAGGCAGATCCACCTCGACCGGATACTCCGGGCTGAGCCCGTATTTCAACAGGTTGAAAGGCATACGGCCTCCGATTGGCTGCGCTGTGCGAGGGCTTGCTGCCTGGCAGCAGTCACTGTGTTTTTCATCAGAAAGGCGATGGTCATCGGCCCGACGCCACCGGGTACCGGTGTGATGGCAGAAGCCACGCTCAGGGCGTTGTCGAAATCGACATCGCCCACCAGGCGGCTGCGGCCTTGATCCTCGATGCGGTTGATGCCGACATCGATCACCACTGCGCCGGGCTTGAGCCAACTGGCGTCGATCATGCGCGGACGACCCACTGCTGCGACGACGATGTCTGCCAGTTGGCACAAGGCCTTGGCATCGGCACTGCGCGAATGCACCACTGTCACCGAGCAATGCGCTTGCAACAGCAGGGCGGCCATCGGTTTGCCGACGATATTGGAGCGACCGATAACCACCGCATGTTTGCCGCTCAGATCGCTGCAGGTCTCTTCAAGCAAGTGCATGCAGCCGCTGGGCGTGCAGGGCGTCAGTACGCTGCGTCCCTGGCTGAGACCACCGACGTTTTCACTGTGAAAGCCATCGACGTCCTTGCCCGGGCCAATGGCCTGCAAGGCGCGGGCTTCTTCAATGTGCGGCGGCAGTGGCAGTTGCAGCAGGATGCCGTTTACCGAGTCATCGGCGTTCAGTTCGGCAATCAGCGCCAGCACCTGTTGCTGGCTACTCTTGGCAGGCAGGCGGTGCTCCAGCGAACGAATGCCCGCTTCCTCGGCGCGCAGGATCTTGTTGCGCACATACACCTCACTGGCCGGGTCGTTACCGACCAGAATGACCGCCAGTGCCGGTTCGATGCCGTCGGCTTTCAAGGTTTTCACGTCGTTTCTGACCTGTTCCAGAACACGAGCGGCGGCGGCCTTGCCATCGATGATGCGAGCGCTCATCGGAAGATCACCGTTCGGTCAGTGTTGAGAAACACCCGATGCTCAAGGTGGTACTTGACTGCCCGAGACAGCGCGATGGTTTCGTTGTTACGGCCTGCTGCGACCAGGTCTTCAGGCAGGTAGACGTGATCGACACGCTGCACTTCCTGCTCGATGATCGGGCCTTCGTCCAGGTCGCTGGTGACGTAATGCGCAGTGGCGCCGATCAGTTTCACGCCGCGCTCATAAGCCTGGTGATACGGCTTGGCACCCTTGAAACCCGGCAGAAACGAGTGATGAATGTTGATGGCCCGCCCCGCCAGTTGCTTGCACAGGTCGTCGGAGAGAATCTGCATGTAGCGCGCCAGCACCACCAGTTCGGTGCCGGTTTCGTCGACCACCTTCATCAGCGCAGCTTCCTGCGCCGCCTTGGTTTCTTTACTCACAGGCAGGTAAATGAAACGAATGCCTTCCCGCTCGGCCATCGGCCGCAAATCCAGGTGGTTGGACACAATGGCGGTGATGGTCATGTCCATTTCCCCCTTGTGGTAGCGGTACAGCAGGTCCGTCAGGCAGTGATCGAACTTGCTGACCATCAACAACACGCGCATCGGGCGACATGTGTCATGCAGTTCCCACTGCATGGCGAAGTCTTTGGCCACCACATCGAAACCGGTTTTCAGCTGCTGGATGTCGCCGTCGTGACCATCGTTGAAACGAAACACTGCACGCATGAAAAAGGTGCCGCTGTACTCGTCGTCGAACTGGGCCATTTCACCGATATAGCAGCCGTTGCCAGCCAGGCAGGAAGCCACTGCCGCGACAATGCCGGAGGTCGCCGGGCAGCTGATCTTCAGGATGAAATGGTTCTTCTCGTGTTGCATGGCTTGTCCTCTGGAATAGGGCGGCAGCTCGGCAAAGGGGGCAAAAAGTCAGATACAGAGGTTTTCTGAGTGGCGAATAAAATTCTCTACAGGAATTTAATATTCTTGAAGGCTGTTTTATAGGCGAAAGGAAAAGCAGCGTCCAGAGGTTTCTGGAAACTTTGTTTACTCGAGGGAATGTGGATGGGTGGAGCAGTGAGGGCTGGGGTCCTGGTTTCGCTTGCCATCAGACAGAAAACGCTTGAGGCAGGCGTGCACCAGCAGGAATAGGGAGGTCATTTGTGATGCGCAACGCCTACAAAGGTCAGCGAGGTAAACAAGCCACGCTCTGCGAGATCGGCGCTGGCCATTCGCTGAGGAAGCGGCAGCGCTCGGTGACGCTGAGTTAAAAGCAGGCTCGTGCGCGAGTCCGATCGTAATGCTCATCCACAACCCATAGCGTCGAACGCTACGCCGACCGTTCCTCGCCTGCTTGCCTTGCCTTCGCCCACCGAGTTCATGTACAGAACCTAGGAGCGGTACCCCGTAACTGCTTTTTTTATGCCATGTAAAAACGACCCGGTGTAGGTCCTTTTGAAGTTGTAAGAAGCTATGTAATCATCTGGGCTCGAATAGTGGGGGTGCATGTTTTTTACCATGGGTGTAAATCTTCTTCTGTTACGGTCTTTGATATCGGTATAGCTTATAGCCTTGTGCTGATGTATTGCACTTGTCATCATGCCATTGAGTCTGGATTTTTTGTCTTCCAGGATGCCGGCTGTTTCGCCCGAGTCGATGTTTGTGAAGTGGAATTTTTCGGTGTAGCTTAAGCCCTTGTCAATCTCGTTATGCAAGATTTTTATCAGTCGCATAACCCCTCTGTTTTTATAGTCAAGACGTGCTTTTCCACGGGGTGTGTCATATAAGAGGTTGTCGGGATGATGAAAGCTCGCCGCTTCACTAGCGCTAAGATCATCGTCGTTTAAAAACCTGGATATAGTCGCCATTTTGATCGTTGTGCGTTCGCTGCCAAAATGTTGCGTGAGCATCTTGTGCGTTTCCATAATGCTGCTTCCCGTCACCGAGTAGTCCAGCAGTACCGCATTTTTATGCTGAGAAAACGCTTCTCCGAGACTCCCATCCAGGTAGTTATTCCTGTTAGTCCTTTCCACCTCGCCGAGTTCGCTGATTTCCGGCATTTTTTTCATGTTACCTAACCCTGACACCTGCAACAGTGCGGTGTCGAAGCCCGAGGCGCTGATATATTCTCCCAAGGCTTGCGGTGAACGGCCAACCATGACAAATACTGTTTCTTCCGCCGACAGGCCCGCTGCAGAAAGCCCTTCTTTTATACTCTGAAAAACTGAACTGAATCCTTCAATATCTTTTTCATCAAAATGCGTTCTTGTCGCTATGAGACCGTCAGTGTCATGGTAGGTAACGGGATTATTGCGCACCATCCTGTACCGGTTCAGTCCGTCAGCATCTCCTGCAGGATCAGGGCTGATCCACCTCTGCAGCCACGGCGCATAATACCTGAACCCGTAGTAATACAAGCCCGTCGCGTCCCGCTCTTTACCCGAGTAACGGACCGTTTTGTAGGTCGCTTCGATTGCATTTTTCGCAGCCCACCATGCCGTACCGCCGTAAGGATAATAGCTTTCCTGACTGATTAATTCGGCCTGTTGATTCAGTTCCAGTGTATGGCTGCCCACAGAATCGCTGAGGCTGTAACGCACTTGGTCGTTATCAATGCCTTTACGTAACCCGTTTTCCCAATGCAACCAGTGCACACTATTACGTCCTGCCTGGGCAATGACGGCATGTAACGTTTCACCTGATGTACGTGTGCGAATCTCAAGCCCTGGGAGGTAACGCACTTCGCTCACCTGCTCTGTGCCAAGGGTTTTGGCGCGGCGCACTTTGCGCACTCGCTGGCCGCCGCCGTCATAGACATAGGTTTCGACATCATCGTCCTGGCCATCCGGCGCATCGCGCTGTACCTGGGTGACGTTGCGCAAGTGGTTGCGGGTATCCCACTGCATGACCTGACCCGGTGACAAGTTCTGTTGGTTACCGTTGGCATCAAATGCTTTGGCGAAATCTATAGGTGAACCGTCCTTGTACACACTGCGGTTGCTGCGTGGGTCGACTACCATTTCGCGCGTATAGGTGTTGCGCACTCCGGCGTTGTGCCTGAGCCGGGTCAGGTTGCCACCGCTGTCATAGCTATAGGTTTGGCGGTAATTGCGCCAACGGCTGTCATCCGCTGCGCCAAAGACTTTCAGCCCTGGCAGGTCCGGGCCGATGGTGTAAGTGGCACTTTCCCGCCCCGTCGCGCTGATCAATTGATAGAGCGTGTCGTAGGTATACGTACTCACCGCCTGGATACGCTGCTGAGTATCCCACTGTACCGGCTGCGCGAGGTCTTCAACTTGCTCGATATTACCCACCGGGTCGTACTGGTAATGCAAGTCCTGCAGCATTTTGCCACTTGGACTTTCGGCCTTGAGGCTGCACAGCACGCCGCTCACTGGCGAGTAATAAGCCGTCGTGATCACATCATTGCCTGCCTGTTCGATCTCTACGTCGCCGAAAGCATTGTAAGTGGCGCGTTTGAGTAACACCGTGCCGTCAAGCCAGGAAGCACGGGCCCCGCCTGTGACATTGACCTCGAAACGCTGTACGTGATCGAGGGCATCCTTTTGCTCGATGACAGCGCCTAAGGCATCGTGACGCCAGCAGGTGGCGTAGGTGTCGATTTCTAAATCATCTGCTGACTCAGGCCAGATCGGGGCCGCCAGCGATTTGCAGAAGCGGCGGACTTCGGTGAGCGGCTGGGCCAATACGCCAAAATGCTCACGCGATAAACTGCCCGCCTGATCATCATGGCGAATCAGTTGGCCACAACGGTTGTTATGGGCGTCTTCCTCGCCGGATCCCGCATAGGTAAAACGCTCTACACAAAGCAGCGGGGCATCCCAAGAGACTTGCTCAAACACGCTGACAGGGCGCATAAGTTCATCGTAGGCATAACGCAGGCAGGTACCGCGCCCGTCCCAGCTTTCATACAACACCCCCGCAGCGTCATGGCAGGCAACCCGCCAACCCGCATCGACGCTCTCCGTTTGCAACGCTTGCCCACTAAGGCTATAACGCGCGGTTTGGGTGGGTTGAATTTCAATCTCACCCGAATCAAGCAAACGCGGGTCCCACTGTTGGCTTAAATGACCATAGGTATTGAACACATGGCGCTGGACTCGCGCAACGATAACCTCCTTGGCATCCCGTCGATAGTAAGCAATGTTACGCACAGCCAGGCTGCGCGGATCAATGACTGCTAGAGAAGGCGTGTATTGGTGCAGGGAAGCCGTCATAAGTCATTTTCACTGTCAATCAGGGATGCATTAATTAATTGAAGCGTCTTGAAGCAGGGAACAGCAAAAGGATCAGGTTATGAGCCGCATCGTGGGGTAAGGCCAATTTTAGCGTGTGTCATAAATAGAGGCTTTATAAGCGTTTGCCGATAGGGATTTACGCACGTATAGACAGCATCGTTAGTTTCAGCTTCTGCCTGAGCGCATAAGCTCGAACTTAATGAAAAGTTGCGCACGCTTTACGTCCGGCTTGAGCCGTCTTAGTGACGGTACGCAAGCGAGTCAATGAGATGGCCGGATGTCGCATACCTTGGTTAGCGTATCAGCTAATATGGCGTTGGCGAGGTCACTCGTCTCTTTTGACGGGATTAAAAAGGCTCGTTTGTTAAGCAAGGGCACTATCGTTATTGCGCGTCGCTATATGGCCGCGGCGCTGTGAGGCTTCATCTCGCACGGTATCCCCAACCGCACCACCACGCGTTGACTATGAACTGACCAAACTCGGCCACTCATTGAAGCCGCAACTGGAGGTGCTTTTCTGCAAGGGCGAGCACGAGCAGGTACGCGCAAAGTTTGACCAGCAAGGTTCTTCGGCAACGTCGGCCGAAGATACCTTGCGTACCTGAATAGAAGCAATTTGCTACTGCGCGTCATCAGTCGTGATGCGCCTCACCGACAAACGTCAGCGAGGTAAACAAGCCGCGTTCGGCGATGTCGGCGTTGTCCTTGACGGGTAGCGTGACCTCGGCAGCGATGATATTCAGCCCTTCGTTGCGCACGATGACGCTGGCCAGGCCCTGGGCGTCGGTTTCGGCGCTGACGACATCCGGTGCGCTGCGGTAATCGCCGATCAGTTTGATACCGACAGCGGGTTTGCCGTCGATCAGTACGCTTACCGGTAAGGGTTTGCCAACCCCGACCTTCAATGGATCAGCCTGTGGCACGATCACAAAATTCAATTTGCTGAACGAGGGCAGGTGCGCGTCTTCTGCGTAGATTGCCACGCTGTATTTGAAGGTATGAATCGAGTCGGTGCCATTGGGCACTTTGCTACGGCCTTCGTTGATCCACTTTTTCTCGGCGTTGCGTGTCCACATGCCGTTATCCAGCGCCACCGTCATCACGGCGGGCGGCTTGAGCGGCACCAGTCGCGCGTGATCCTCAAGGCGTTGTACCGTCACCGGGATCATTTTGCCCTGCTGGTCATACGCCCATGCGCCGCTGACTTTTTGCGCTTTGAACGCGTTGTCTTCCGCGCCATGACCGTAGACCACCTCGATATTGCCGCGCCGCTGTTCGGTCCACAGGCCGTGTGCGTTCACTTGACTGGCGAACAATGCGCCGAGCAGGCCCAGGGCCACGAAAGGTTTTGTTGACAGCATGGTGCATCCTTATTGTTGTGAAGCGAGGGTTACAGGAGTCAGAGGCCGAGTGTCAGGCTGACCGTAAAGTTACGCGGTTCGCCGGGCGCGACCCAGTAATTGCTGTAGGAGCGCTCGTAGTATTTTTCATCGAAAATGTTGTTGAGGTTCAAGCCCACTGTCACGTTCTCGCTGGCTTTATAGTGAGCCAGCAGGTCGACGGTCTGGTAGGCCGGCAGCTCGAAGTCGGTGCCGGACTGGCCGGAGCGATCGCCGACGTAGGTATATGCCGCGCCCACGTCCGAACCGCGCAATACGCCTTCCTGAAATTCATAGACGCTCAACAGGCTGCCACTGTGTTTGGCGACCCCGAGGATGCGACTGCCTGCCGGGATGGTCCGGTCGCCCTTGGTGACTTCGGCATCAATGTAGGCGAATGCTCCGATGATCCGCACCGCGTCAGTGATTTGTCCGGTGAATTGCAGGTCGAAACCCTGGCTGCGGGCCTTGCCCACGGCGCGATTGGTGTCGGTGCCCGGGTCCAGGGCCAGAACGTTTTCCTTTTCTATGTGGAAGGCGGCGAGGGTGGTGCTCAGGCGGTTGTCGAACAGTTCGCTCTTGATCCCGGCCTCATAACCGATGCCTTCTTCCGGGTCGAAGGTTTTGCCGGCGGCGTCCAGACCATTGTTCGGCTTGAACGAGGTGGATGCGTTGGCGAACAGGCCAACCTGCGGTGTGAGCTGATAAAGCAGCCCGGCGCGCTGGGTGAACGCGTCGTGACGCTGCCCGGAGGTGGCATTGGTGGTGAAGTCATTGATCTGTTGATCGAAGTGTTCGTAGCGCGCGCCGATCATCCCGCGCAGCTTGTCGGTAAAGACAATCTGGTCCTGCAGGTTCAGCGCACGGCTTTCAATGTGCTCGTAGAAATCAGTGCCGGAACGCGCGCCATTGGGTTTCGGCTGGCCATACACCGGCTTGTAGATGTCGATGGCGTATGGGCTGCCTGCAATGGTAGTCACACGCTCGTTCTTGCGGTAATTCTCGTATTCGGTGCCGATCAGCACTTCGTGCTCCAGACCGATCGCGTCGAAATGACCGCGCAATTCCAGCTGGGTGATGCTGTCGTGCCAGTTGTTGTCGCGTTCGCGGTAACGACGGTTGACGGTGCGGCCGTCGGCATTCAATGGGCGCGCCTCGCTGGCAAACCCTGACATTTCGCCTTGCTTGTAGTGGCTGGCCAGGCGCAGCGACCACACATCACTGAGTTGATGGTCGAGGGCAAACTGAACCATGTTGTTGTCATTGTCGATGTCGTCATCCGGTTCACCGAGGAAGGTCGAACGGGACACGCCACTCCATTTATTGTTGGGTGCGACCACGCCCCGGTCAAAAGTCGATGTCTGCCGCACGAACTCGGTTTCCACCAACAGACTGGTGTCGGGGTTCAACTGCCAACTGAATGAGGGGGCGACGAAGACCCGCTTGCTTTCGACATGGTCACGAAAGCTGTTGTTGTCTTCGACGGCCAGATTGACACGCGACAGCAGCCTGCCTTCCTCATCCAGCGGTGTGTTGACGTCCAGTGCGGTGCGATAGCGATCCCAGCTACCCGCGCTGGTCTGCAGGGTGGTGAAGGCTTCACGCTGGGGTTTTTTAGTGACAATGTTGACCGTCCCGCCAGGATCGCCACGGCCATACAGACTGGCGGCGGGACCTTTAAGCACTTCGATACGCTCGATGTTGGCGGCATCCGGTGTGGCAGGGTAGCCGCGGTTGGCGCTGAAGCCGTCCTTGTAGAATTCGGAGGTAGTGAAGCCGCGGATGCTGTATTCGTAGAGCGTCAGGCCACCGAAGTTGTTTTGTTTCGACACGCCCCCGGCAAACTCAAGCGCGCGCTCGACACTGTTACTGCCCAGGTCCTTGAGCACCGAAGCGGGCACTACGCTGATCGACTGCGGGATGTCCTGAATGGCGGTATCGGTTTTGGTGGCGGTGGCCGAACGCGTAGCGCGATAGCCCTGAACCGGACTGGTGGCTGTCTCGTACTGATAGTCGGAGGTTACGTTGACGCTTTCCAGTTCAATGGTTTGCGGATGTTCCTCCGCATAGCCGGTATTGCCAAAAACCCCGATTGCCAAGCCTGCCAGAGACGCGATTCTACGAGACGACATGTGAGACTTCCTGATGATAATAGATACAATATAACATCTCCTTTGAGAATTATTTCTGTTTGTTTTTGGCAGGATGCGACAGTTGTATCCATCAGCAGGAGCCTGACGCGTGAGGGTAGGGTTTGAGGCAGGGGGAAGATTCAATCACTGAAACCGAGTCCATTTCCATGGACGGAAATGGACTCGCGGACGGTTTATTCAGCGCACATGCAGCGTTCTATCTGCTCAGGCAAGCAACTCTGTCCCCAGCTGAAACGCCACCCACAAGGCCAGTCCGGTCGCAAAGGTCAGCGCAATGTTCTCGAACCAGTTGTTGCGGTATTCCTTGCTCAACAGCGACTTCTGATTGGACATGATCAGCAGCCCCAGCGAGATGACCGGCAGGCCCACGATATTCAGTGCGTTGACGCCCAGCGTCAGGGTCACGAAGTCCGGCATGCCGGGCAGCGACCAGATCAGCGGGGTGACCAGGATGAACAGCATGAACCATTTGTGCATTGGGTCGTTGTGGAACACCTTGCCGTAGCGTTCGCGGCGCTTCGGGCGAATGTGCTGGAAGGCATCGGTGATCAGCATCGGGAAGGCGGTGGTCTTGCCGGAAATACTGGCAAACAGCGTGGCGAACACGCCGATGAAGAAGATGTACCAGCCCAGCGGGCCGAAGAATATCTCCAGCGCCTTGCCCAGATCAGCCAGCGTATTCACCTGAATACCGTTGGGCCGGAGAATTTCGACGCCTACAACCCAGATGGCCAGGTTGATGATAATGCCGACGATCACGGCGAACAGCAGGTCGTTGCGCTGGATGCGTTTGTGCTCGGGGCCGGTCCAGCCTTTTTCACGCATCACGTAAGGGTGGACGAAGTTGGCGATAGAGCCTGCTACGGCACCGATCACAGAGACAGCCACCAGCAGCGCCCCGTGCACGCCTTCATCGGGCGGAATGCTGAAACCGATAGTGCCCTTGATGATGCCGCTGACGTCCGGACCGGACATGATTGCCAGGGTAAGAAACGCCAGGGTCATGATTGCCAGCAACACCTTCATGACGCCTTCGATCATCGTGTAGATATTGCGTCCCACCAGCAGCCATACAGCGATCACTACCGCAACCGAGCAGAGCAACGGCTGATTGATGTGCAGCAACATGGCAAGCGCTTCACCGGCACCCTTGATCATGTAAGCGTTGATCAGATGGCCCATCAACAACGCATAGCCCAGCATGAACCAGGCAAACAGCGGATGCAGTTGCGCATAGCCCTGCAGGATGGTCATGCCCTGGTTATTGCAGAGCTGGAAGCGGGCAATGATGTTGACGATCAGGAACCTGAGCAACAGCGAAATCGCCAGCACCCACATCATCGCGTAGCCATAACTGGCACCTGCCACCGACGATGTGATCAGATCACCCGCGCCCAGCCAGGACAGCACCGCGATAATGCCGGGGCCCAGCAGTTTGGCGAGTTTTTTGAGGCGAGGTTCGCTGGCGGGTATAGCTGTTTCTTTGAGAGACGGGGTATGAGGCATGCATTGAATCTCCGTTTTTATTGTAATGAGATGTCATTCACTGCCAAGTAAGATAAGACGTCGTACAACGTTGGTGGTGGTTGAAAATGTAACCAGGTGTGAACCGGGCATCGCATGTTAGATAATGTTCCCCTTGTCACCACTGTGTTCTCAGGAGAGTCCATGAAGTTTCCGATACTCGCTGTTGCTCAGTTCTGCTCTGCAAGGGGAGATATCGAACAGAACCTCGCCGGACACCTCGCTTTCATGCACCGCGCGGCTGACCTTGGGGCCAGTTACCTGCTGTTTCCCGAGCTCTCATTGACAGGCTATGAACCCGATCTGGCCCGAGAGCTGGCGGTGCATGCGGACGACCCCCGTCTTGAGCCGATTAAGGCGTTGGCCATGAAGCTGCGCCTAGTGACCACCATTGGCGTACCGCTCAGAGGAGCAAATGACAGCATCCTGATCGGCGCGCTGACCTTCACCGCCGACGGCGACGTCATTACCTATGCCAAACAATACCTGCATCCCGGTGAGGACAAAGCGTTCAGTGCTGGAGACAAGGACTGCTATCTGTCCATTGATCAGCAACGGATTGGCCTGTGCGTGTGTGCTGATTTCACTCAGCTTGCGCATGTGCAGCGTATGGCGGAAGGTGGCGCCTGGGTGTATGCAGCGAGCGTGCTTATTTCGCCAGGTGGCTATGCACAGGATGCAGAGCTGCTCGCGGGGCATGCCCGACGTCATAACCTACCAGTGCTGGTGGCTAATCACGGTGCACCGACTGGCGGCTGGGAGTCGGCAGGCCGCAGCGGTCTATGGGACGGGGCAGGGCGCTGGATAGGCGGGATGCAGGGCGCAGGAAGCGGGCTGGTTATTGTGACCTGCCAGCGCGAAGGCTGGCAGGTTCGGGTGGCGTAAACAGATTTATGTGCTCACCGCGTGGTCAGGTTTGAGTTCAGGTTCATTATTCGAACGTGAAAGTGTCTCCGGTACGGCCACCAGCAACAGACAAAACGCCGCCGCCGCCACACCCGCGAGGGTCAGGAACGCAGCGCTGTAGCCCGCTGCATGTACCACGAAACCGGCCAGGCCGTTGCTCAGCGCCGCGCCCAGTCCAAACAGAGTGGACAGCGCCCCGAGGCTTACATTGAAACGTCCGCTGCCTTGAGTGAGGTCCTTGACCATCAATGGGAACAGCGCGCCGAACAGGCCGGCACCAATGCCGTCGAGCATCTGCACCGCCACCAGCCAGTACGGGTCGTCTGACAGGGTATAAAGCACACCACGAATCGGCAGAATCAGAAAGCCTGCCAGCAGCAGCGGCTTGCGTCCCCAGTCATCCGCTTTCATACCCACCAGCAGCGCAGCTGGCACCATGACCAATTGGGCTGCGACGATGCACGCCGAGGTCAGCGGCGTTGCCATCTGCATATTGATTTGCGAAAGCTTCTGACTGACCAGTGGCAACATGGCCGCGTTGGCCAGATGGAACAGTGCGCAACAGATGCCGAACAGCAGCAGCGGCTTGTTGCTCAGCAACGTAGCAAGTCCGGAAGGCTGAACACCGTGAGAGTCGTGGTTCGCATCAAAACCCCGGGCGACGTCGTGGTCGATGGCATCCGCAGAAACGAAGCTGATCGCGATAACACTCGCCAGGGCCATCGCTGCCATCAGATAGAACACCGCAATAGGCCCGAAGAGGTAGGCAAAGCCGCCCGCTAACAGGGCTGCGCAGGCATTACCCGCATGGTTGAATGTTTCATTGCGCCCGGTGCGGCGGGTAAATGCCTTCGGCCCGGTTATGCCCAGAGAGATTGCGGCGATGGCCGGTGCGAACACCGAGGACGCGATGCTACTCAGCGCCTGGGTCAGGGCGACGACCGAGAAGGACGAAGTGAAAGGCAGAATCAGGCAACTCAGGGTCACCAGCAGTGCCGCTACGCCAATCATGGCGCGCTTGTAAGGCGTACGGTCGATAAGCGCGCCAGCAGGGGTTTGGGTCAGCAGCCCGGCAATACCTGCGATGGTCATCACCACGCCTATGCTGGCCGGGTCCCATTTATGCACGGCCAGTAGATAGATCGCCAGGTAAGGCCCCAAGCCGTCACGCACATCGGCGAGGAAGAAATTCAGGCTATCCAGTGAAAGGGTGTTGCGGCGATCTGCATGACTGGCCAAGAGCGGAATTCCCGTAATTCGTCAGACTCCAGGTAGCCGAGTCACGGGTAATACTGACCGGGGCCGTTTTAAAGAAGTTTCCGCACCGAAGATGAAATTTTCGGTTTCACACGTTCTTTTTCTGCAGGCTTTTCATGCGCTGTGTGGCACGTTGCACGGCGGCCATCTTTTCCGGACGTTTCATGCGTTTCCACTTGCGGATATCGTCCTTGGTACGCCCGCAGCTCACGCACAGATCGCCGCTGAGCTGGCACACGGAAATGCACGGGTTTTCAATGTCTTTTGCCATATCAACTCCGCCTGGCGTATTTGCGCTTGATACGCTGCTGCCAGTCGCCACCGTTCTCGCGCAGGCACTGCTCTTCGCAGTCGACATGCACATGAGCAGCTGCATTCGACAGGCTAACCTGTGCATCGTCAAGTGCCTCAACCGTCAGACCGATCATCCGCTCCACCAGCCCGCGCGCCAGCGCAGTGTTCTTGTCGGCCAGCGTGTCGAACACCCATACCACCTGCAAGCTGGCAGGGAAGGCTGCGTAATCAACTTCGTGAGTCAGCCAGCAGAAGCCGGGCATTTCGGTTTTGGCTGTTTCGCAGGCGTGTGTTAGTGCGCTCACCAGACGCCGATCTGTCTGGGCCTGTTCGCGTTTGCTGGATGGCATTGGAGGCCTTGGAGTATAGAGGTAAAGATAGGCACGATACCTGATGCAGGTAGTGCTCGCAGTACTGATCAAGCACATAAGATGGGAAACGGTATCTGGCGTCGATCCCCGCCACGTAACGCGCCACAAACAGACAAATGAATGTTTATCGTTAAACACTATTTTGCGATGAGTCCCTCATGATTTTCGGACCAGGATGAGGGCGTTGGCGAACGCTGCTCATGTAGTCTGATATTCGGTAAGGTAATGCAGTTTTAGCTGGGGCTAAAGAGCGTTTCAGGCTTGAAAAGCCAAGCCGTTGAGCCGTTTTTAATTTATGGTCAAGGAGCGTTACATGGCATTTGATACCTCTATGCACATCGAAGGTATTCCGGGCGAATCATTCGATGGAGTTTTAAAAAACTGGATTGAGCTTTCCGACGTTGATGTGAGATGAAAATAGTTCTTCGCAGTGTGCTGATTCTGGTGCTTTCTATACTGCTCACCAAATGGCTAGTCGCGTTGGGTCTGCTGGGCTGGCTACTTCAAACCGAAACAGGCCTCGATCTGTATATTTCTGCTGCAAATGCGCTGGGCATAATCGGTGGCGAGGATGGAGAGTTTATGCTTCTTGCCTTGATGGTATTCGTAGTGCTGGCGCCATCGACTTTTCTTGTAGGCGCTGCAGCTAAAGTGCTTCATACGCTCAGAGCAGAACGGCAGTCAACAGCAAATAAGCAAGCTGGCAGATAACCCTTAATATTATCTGATCGCACACGGCCATTATTCAAGCCATCCAGCGGTATCTTGTAGGATGGCGTGCGGCCGCAAGGCTGGCGCATTCCCAAAAATAATATAATGGATGCTCATCATGGAATTTTCTCCGTCAGGCAGTAAAGCCGATCAGAGCCGCAGAGGCTTCCTGAAACAATCACTGGCTGTTTCGGCCACGGTTGCCGCCATTGGCGCATTGCCGCGTCTTTCCAGCGCTCAGCCGTTGACCCAGCGCTACCCCGACCCATTGGTCAGTGTTCTGGATGACAGCTTTACCCAAATACGAATATTCAATGCCAGCGTCGAGAAGCTGGCCAGCGGCATGCGCTGGGCCGAAGGGCCGGTGTGGATTGGAGACGGTCGCTACTTGCTGGTCAGCGATATCGCCAACAATCGGATCATGCGCTGGGACGAGGTAACGGGTCAGCTGTCGGTGTACCGCGAGCATTCAAACTTTTCCAATGGCATGTGCCGCGATCGCCAGGGCAGGCTGCTGGTCTGTGAGGGGTCGAGCACCACCACCGAAGGACGGCGGGTGACGCGTACCGAGTACAACGGGCGTATCACCGTGCTGGCCGACAGCTTCGAGGGCAAGCCTTTCAATTCGCCCAACGACATCGCCTGCAAACGCGATGGGTCTATCTGGTTCACCGATCCTACCTTCCAGGCCGAAAGCAACTACGAAGGTCAAAAGGTCAAGCAGGAGCAACCCTTCGGCGTCTATCGCATAGACCCGTCAAACGGCAAGGTTTCCAGGGTTATCGATGATCTGGCAGGCCCGAATGGTTTGTGCTTCTCGCCGGACGAGAAAACCTTGTATGTGGTCGAAGGGCGCGCCAAACCCCACGCCCTCATCTGGGCAATAGCGGTCAACGAAGACGGCACGCTGGGCGAGCGGCGCAAACACATCGAAGGTCTCGACTACGCGGCCATCGACGGCATCAAGTGCGACGAAAGCGGCAATCTGTGGTGCGGCTGGGGCGGCAATGGTGACCCCAAGGCGGATATGGAGAAACTCGACGGCGTGCGCGTGTTCAACCCTCAAGGCAAGGCCATCGGCCACATCAGCCTGCCCGAACGCTGCGCCAACATCTGCTTCGGCGGGCGAGAGGGCAATCGGCTGTTCATGGCCAGCAGCCATTCACTTTACTCGGTGTTCGTGAATACGCGAGGCGCCACGTTTGCCTGAAGGGTCATGAGCCCACTGACGGCGTGCAATGTGCGCACGCCGTCAATCGGGTCGAACCCCTGTGAACATGCCGGGTCTGTTCCTGTAATTACTCTCAGGGATAGTTATTTATGTCGGCGCAACGCGGCCTTGTTCTACTTGCACGAGGCGGTTATGCCGCCCGTGGTGTTGTTTATCTGATTATCGGTCTGTTCGCGGTATTGGCGGCGCAGGGATCTTCGCAGCCTGCCGATAGCCACAGCAGTCTTGAAGCCCTGTTGAGCCAGCCGTTCGGCAGCGTGCTGGTCGGGGTGGTAATTGTCGGTCTACTGGCGTTCGCCGCATGGCGTGTGCTGCAGGCCACGCGTGATGTGGACCATCATGGCCGCGAACTCAAGGGGCTGGTGATTCGTGGCGGTCTTCTGGTGGGCGGCTTTACTTATGGGGCATTGGCGTTTTTCGCGCTGGGCCTGCTGGTCAGCGGGCTCAAGAGCTCCGGTGGCTCATCGGGTGGTGGTCAGGCGAAGGACCTGCTGGCAACGCTTCTGTCCTGGGATCACTCCAACCTGCTGGTCTACGTCGTGGCACTGGTGCCACTGGCGCTGGGCATTGTGCATATCATCAAGGGCTACAAGGCGTCTTTCGAGAAGTATTTCGAGGCTGATGAAGACGTCATGAAATATGTGCGTCCAGTGTCGCGCTTCGGGCTGATCGCGCGCGGCGTGGCGTTTATCGAAATTGCGGTGTTACTGGCCGTAAGCGGCTCCAGCTATCAGGCCATGCACCCGCCGGGCATGAAGGATGCGCTCAACGGTTTGCAGGATCTGCCTGCCGGTGGTCTGGTGCTGCTGATCGTGGCGCTGGGTCTGATCGCGTTTTCGGTGTACAGCTTCGCCCAGGCCGCATGGCGCAGGATCAACATGGATGTGCCTGATGCACCGGAGGCGGTAGCGCGTCATTTCCGCTGATCTCCATTCGGGTAGTCAAAGGGCTGCGTGATCTTTCAGGTCAGGCGGCCCTTTTTTCGATAAAGATAATGTGAAGCATGCCTCAAGTCGCCTTCTGCCCGGCCGACATTCTTTCTTGAGCTCCGATCATTTTCCGGACTGACGTTCTCTGCGCAGGCCCGGATCAGATTCGGCGCAATAAAAATAAAAGAGGATAGCCATGACCATTCTTCAGCGAGTGATCGGTGGGTTTGCCGTGCTGGTTGTGCTGCTGCTCGCCATGGCAGGTATCAGCTACCAAAGCACCCATTCCATAAGCGACCGGATCAGCATCATTACCGGGCAGTCGGCACCCTTGAGCAGGGCGGCGAGCGAGCTTTACGTACATGTGCTGCGCGCCAATCAGGCACTGCTCGGGATTCTGGTCAGCACTGACCCCAAGCAGATTGACGATGGCAAGCAGCCCTTCAACGACAGCATGGCCCGGTTCAATCAGTTGCTGGATAGCACGCCTGCCTACATCAGCGACCGCGCTGAACTGCGCGACAACCTGAATCAGCAGCGTCAGTTGAGCGCGGCTTATGCCGAACAGGCGCAGACCCTGATTGCCAGTCACCGACAGCACGTTTTGCAGTCACTCCAGAGCCGGGTATTGCAGGGCTACAGCAGCAGCCAGGGCGCCCAACTGACCGGTTATCTTCGTGATTACATTGCCCGCGAGCGCAGTGCAGGGGCTGCGGATAACGTGGCCGCAGGTGAAAAGCTGTTGCTGGAAGTCGGCAAATCCTACGAGGGGCTGGCTGCCCACGCGGCGACGCCGGATATCCAGACCTTGCAGCGTGTGCTCAACCTGCAGGATGAGGTAATCAGCACTCGGGCGCGCGAACTCACGGCAGTAGATCCACGCGGCGGTCGTATCGCTGGTGTGATGGTCAACCGCCTGCTCAACGACCTCACCGGCAGTGACGGCGTTTATCAGGCCTACGGGCAGGAGGCGACGCTTGCCGAGCAGGTTGGTAAACAGCGCCAGGCGGCGGAAACCCGGCTTCAGGCAACACTGGACAAGATCGGCGAGTTCGGTAATCAGTCACTGGCGGTGGCCAACGAGGCCAAGGCGGGTGCGGATTCGACCATCGCCACCGGCCTCAGCCTGCTGCTGATCGCTTGCCTGCTGGCGGTAGTTGCAGCGGCAGTCATCGGTACCTGGGTCGCCTTCAGCCTTCGGCGTCCATTGGCGGCGTTTCGCGAGGTGCTCAAGACCCTCACCAGCGGCGACATGCGGGTACGTTTCGATGTCAGCCGTCGCGACGAGTTCGGCGAGCTGGGCGGTTACCTCAATGAGTTCACCCAGTCGTTGCAACAGACGTTTCGTCAGTTGATCGGCTCTGCCGACACCCTGGCGTTGACTGCCAGTCAGAACGCGCAGATCAGTGAGCAGACTACCCGCGTGGTCGACGAGCAGAAAGACCGTCTCAATTCTGCCGCGTCGGCCATGAATGAAATGGAAAGCACGGTGGAAGAGGTGGCCCGTCGTGCTCAGGACACGCGTGGCGCGGTGGACAGCACCAGCGAACTGACCAGCAAGGTGCAGAAGCGCGTGGCTGAAACCATCGTCAACATTCGTCAGCAGGCTGAACAGGTCAACAAGGCGTCTGCGGTCACCGACGAGCTGCAGAAGTACGGGCAAAACATTGACGGTATTGTCGATGCCATTCGTACCATTGCCGAGCAGACCAACCTGCTGGCGCTCAACGCGGCCATCGAAGCGGCACGCGCTGGCGAGCAGGGCAGGGGCTTTGCGGTGGTGGCCGATGAAGTACGCTCGCTGGCCAGTCGCACCCAGACCTCGACCAGCGAGATTCAGGAAATGATCGGCCAGATGCAGAGCAAGATCCACTCGGCTGTGCAGGTGATGAACGAAAGCCAGATCCAGTCCAATCATTGCGTGACGCTGGCTTCCGGTGCCGACCAGTTGCTGGTGGAAATGGGTGAGGCGGTGGACACGATTCGCGACATGAATATCCAGATCGCAGCTGCCACCGAGCAGCAAAGCGCAACGGTGCAGGAAACCAGTCGCATGGTCACGCACATCAACGATTCTGCCCAGCAGGCCGCCGACGGTGCCGAACAGTCTGCGAGCAGCAGTCAGGACCTGTCGAAAATGGCCAGGGATCAGCGCGAGCTGCTCCATCATTTCAGCGTTTGATGCCCGGGAGTCAGAACATGAAACAGTGGTTATCGATTTCCCTGAGTGCAAGCCTGCTGGTCGCGGGCCTGGCACAGGCGGCCACGCCATTGATCGGCGTGGGTATGGCCAAGTACAACGACAATTTTCAGACCATTCTGCGCCACGGGGTGGAAAAACAGGTGGCGCTGCTGGATGCCGACATCTTCATGGAGAACGGTCAGGACGACGTCGAGCTGCAGATGCGGCAATTCCGCAATCTGGTCAATTCGAAAGTCGACGCCATCGTTGTCGCGATGGTGAACGGCAAAAGCGCAGCGGAAATGATGCGTCTGGCCAATGAGGCCAAGGTTCCGCTGGTGTTCGTCAACCGCAATCCCGAACCTGCCAAATGGCCGGCGCTGACGGCATTTGTCGGCTCTGACGAGCTGGAGTCCGGCACCTTGCAAATGGAAGAGCTGGCCCGTCGTGCCGGTTACAAGGGCAATGTGGTGATTCTGGTGGGCGACCCGAGTAACAAGTCGTCGGTCATGCGCACCGAGGACGTGGAAAAGGTCGTCGCCAAGTACCCGAACATGAAGGTCGTGCAGAAGAAAATCGGCAACTGGGAGCGCAGCCAGGCCGCGACAATCGTGATTGACTGGGTCAAGCAGGGTGTGGACTTCTCTATCGTCGCGGCCAACAACGACGAAATGGCGATCGGTGCGATCATGGGGCTGGAAAAGGCCGGTAAGAATGCCAGGGATTATCTGGTGGGCGGCATCGACGGCACCCCGGACGGCTTGAAGCTGATGGCCGAGGGCAAGATGGCCGTCAGCGTGTTTCAGGATGCGGTCGGCCAGGCCAACGGCGCAGTAGATGCCGCGCTGAGCATGGCGCGTGGCGAAACGCTGGCATCTCCGGTCATCTGGGTGCCGTTCAAACTCATCACCCCGGAGAATCGCCAGCAGTTCGAGTAAGGCCGCGGTGTGGGCTGACTGTCGCTCCAGTAATCTGCACGAGGAGCGCTCAGCGTTGGACACATGTCCCAATCAGCCCGGAAGCTGCCACGCCTTCCGGGCACAAGCCCACTCTAAGGGCATCTCAGGGCCTGTCTATAACGCGTTAGACCCGAATATCCTGCGGCCCACGAATCTGTGCTTCGATGCGCGTGCCGGTCAGGCGCTCTTCGTTGGAGAAACCGTCGTAGCTGGCCAGGTCGCCGAAGCTGATGCCGGTGAGTTTTTCGATCTGCAGGACGCTGCGCTGCCAGGTTCTGAGTGGACCGAATACGATCTCCAGCTTACCCAGCTCGCTGCTCTGGTCGATCATGTAGGCGCTGGCCGAAGGTTTGCCATCGTCGCCAAGAAACGCCACGACCTTCCAGAATGCCGAAGGGATCTTGACGTTGCGGTAGCTGCGGTCGTCATCGCGCAGCACAGGCCCGCTGAAAACGGTTACCCGGGATTTCCAGCGACGCGTGTTCTCAAGGATGTAGTCCTCAAGTTCCAGCCATGTCTTCTGATTGAAGGCGGCCATCTGCGGTGAGCAGTTGGTGAAGTGAAAGGTATCGCTGTTGGCCGTTTCGGCTTCCTTGCCCCAATTAGGGTCCTGACGCCTGACCAGATGACCGCGATCCAGCAGATTGTCGGCGTACAGGCTTTCGCCGATCTGCGCCTCGGCAGGCAGCCTGCCATCAAAGGACCACGAATCCTTGCCACGCTTGACCTCGACACTGCTGGCACCGTCGATATTGACACCGACATACAGGGCCAGACGCCGACTGCGCGACATGGTGATGGAAAAGTGGGTGTAATCGAGGCGATTTCCGGCGTTGTCCAGTGGGTAGACATCCGGTGCCAGCTCCGCGTCGGTCGAAGGCCATGGCACGACGAAGTCACCGAGGAAATTCTCGACGTACCCCTTACGTTTCTGCAATTCGCTCGCCGGTGTGGTACGTGGCGATGCAACAGGCTGCGGTGCAAGCAGTTCGGCCGATGGGAGCAGTGGCTTGAGGTCGGCGAGACGTGGTCGGTAGGCGAGGTCGATAGCGGGCTTTTTGTCAGGCACTTGGTTGGCTCCTGCGGTGGGCGTGAGTTCATTACAGTTCACCATAGCCGCGTTACAGGTCGACGTCAGGCCGGGTAATCGATCGTTCGCGGGCACTCATACGGTAAAAAACTGTAAACGGGTTCAAGTTACGGGTAACAGGCGTCGATAAGCTCTGAATAAGAGCACTCCGCAGTTCATGTTATTTCACTGATCGCAGGGGACATCAGGATGTCGATAAAGCTACGTCTATTGTTGTTGATTGGCACCAGCGTGCTGACGGTTCTGATCATCAGCCTGGTCAACTATGTGGGCAATACCCGCACGGAGACGGCGATGATCGACAGCGAGGTCAGCATGACCGCGCTCAGCAATCATCTGGAAGCCGACATGATGCACGATGCGCTGCGTGCCGATGTGCTGTCGGCGATGCTGGTCGGCCTGGGCAAAAGCAACAGCACGCGTGAAGAGGTGCAGAAGTCCCTTGATGAACATGCTGCACATTTTCGCGCTGTGCTGAACGATAACCTCAAACTTCCCATCACCGAAGCGATCAAGGCGGAGCTGAACAGGATCAAGCCGAGCCTCGATACCTATATTGCCAGTGGCGAGCGTATTGTCGGTCTGGCTCTGGATAATCCGGAACGAGCGCAACAGGAACTGGGCACGTTCACCAGCGCCTTCACGCAACTGGAAGAGCAGATGTCCAGTCTCAGCGACCTGATCGAGGGGAATTTCAAGGCAAGCGGCGAAGGTGCCCGTCAGGCAATCCGCAGCGCCAACATCGCTCTGGTTGTGGTGCTGGTGGCCAGTATCCTGCTGCTTCTGGTTCAGGGCCGTTGGGTAACCCGCAGCATCATGATTCCTCTTGCCTCTGCCAGCCGCATTGCCGACAGCATTGCTCACGGCAATCTCAGTGAACCAATCGCCGAGCCGCGTGGTCGTGATGAGGCCAGCATGCTGATTCGCAGTCTGGCGGTCATGCAGCGCGACCTGCGCGGGATGATCGAAGTGGTGCGCAGCAACGCGCATGGCGTCAGTGGTATGAGCCGCCAGCTCAGCAGTGGCTGCCATGAAGTGGCCGACAGCAGTCGGCAGCAGAGCTCGGCAGCGGGCACCATGTCGGCAGCGACCAGCGAGATGACGGCGAGCATCGAAGAAATCACCCTGCATGCCGGGCACGCACTGGAGATGGCAAATCAGGCTGAGACACTGGCGAAAAATGGTGGCCGGGTGATTCATCAGGTGGTCAGTGACATGGACAGCATTGCCCGCTCGGCGCAGCTGTCAGCGCAGGTGATCCGTACGCTGGACAAGGACTCGGAAGGAATTTTCAATATCATTCAGGTGATCAAGGGCATTGCCGATCAGACTAACCTGCTGGCGCTTAACGCAGCCATTGAAGCTGCACGCGCTGGCGAGCAGGGTCGGGGTTTTGCCGTGGTTGCCGATGAAGTTCGCAATCTGGCGGGGCGCACCAGTACCTCGACTCAGGAAATCACCGCGATGGTCGCTCGTATTCAGCAAAGTACCCGGGAGGCGGTGACCAGCATGGAAGCAGGCGTTGCCCAGGTCGACAAGGGCATGGCCGTCACTGCCGAGGTGCAACGCTCGATCAGCGAGATACTGGAGGCCACGTTGAGCACCACACAGCTGGTCAACGACATCACTCGCACCATCGGTGAACAGAGCCTGGCCAGTAACGAAATCGCTCACCAGGTGGAGATGATTGCCAGCATGTCCGAGGGCAACAGCCGGGTCATCGGGCAGACCGCCAGCACCACCGATGAACTCTCGGCAATGGCCGGGCAGCTTTCACAATCGGTGGATCGTTTCCGTCTTTGATATCAAATAGCCCCAACCTGCAGTACTCTCCGGCGCATTCGACCCTCGGTCGAGTCGCGCAGGGCTCATCACAGGCCTGTATTGGCCGGTTCAGCCCTTGAATCTTCGGTACCGACAAGCGTTAATTTTCGTGGATGAATCACTTTCCACCCCAGGAGCAGCGACATGCAGACGTTAAAGGCCTTATACGAGTCAGTCGAAAAGCAGTTTTTCGACACACTGACCAAAAAGCTCTCAAGCCTTTTTCTGCTGGTCCTGGTCAGCGCGCTTTTGTACTGGGTGGCGCTGAACATTCGTTCCGACATCATGCTGCAATTGCGCGGCACGCAAACGGACCCTGCCGCGCTGGGCGTGATCCAGAGTCAGCTCGATCTGCTGAGCAACGCAATTCTGCTGAGCACCCTGTTCACGCTGGTCATGGTCAGCTTCATGGTGTGGTATTTCCGCCACCTGATCGTACGTCCGGTGATGTCCATGACTCGCGCGCTCGAAGAGGTCGCCAGTGGCGAAGGTGATCTATCAAGGGATCTGCCGCTGCTCACACATGATGAAATTCGCGGGCTGGCCAGTACCTGCAATCTCTTTCTGGCCAAACAGCGCGAGATCATCAGTAGCATTCAGGGGCTGACGGTGCAGATCGCAGTCGAATCGGCACGCTCGCTGAAAAACATCAGTGATTCCAGCGACAGCGCGACCGATCAGGCGCGTTTCGCCAGAGAGGTGATGGACCAGAGCAATATGGCGGTGGGCAGCATTGAGGACGTCTCGCAGCAGACGCAGGGCATTTCCACGACCACTGCGCAGAACCTGAGCATGGCGCGCGACTCTTATGCCGAATTGCTGGAGGTGACTGGAAACATCAGCCAGATATCCAGCAGTCTCAATGAATTCGGTGGGCTGGTATCCGGCTTGAATGAGCGTTCTTCGAGCATCAAGTCGATTGTCGGGCTGATTCAGCAGATTTCTTCGCAAACCAACCTGCTGGCGCTCAATGCGGCCATCGAAGCGGCTAGGGCGGGGGAGAGTGGTCGAGGTTTTGCAGTGGTGGCCGACGAGGTGCGCACGCTGGCGCAAAACGTCAGCAAAGCCACTGACGACATCTCGCGCAACATCGACGCGATGCTTCAGGAAGTCAGTTCCACCCACGAACAGACCATTCAGATCAGCCACAGCGCCCGCGAAACCCAACTGGTCGTAGAGCGCGCATCCGGTCATTTCGAGAGCATGATCGGTGATTTCGAGTCCACCAATGACAAGCTGGCTGACATCGCTACGCACATCCAGCAGTTCGCAACCACCAACACTGGCATCAACGAACGGGTGACGCGAATTTACTCCGACAGCCAGGCTATCGACCAGCGTATGCAGCACTCTGCCACCGCCACCCGTGACCTGTCCGGTGTGGCCGAGCAGGTTCAGGCCTTGCTGGGGCGTTTCGTGCTGGGGCATGGCGAGCTGGACGCCGCCATTACCCGCGCGAGTCAGTGCCGGGACATCCTGCAGGTGCGGCTGGCCGAGCTGCACAAACAAGGCGTCAATCTGTTCGATCAGAGCTACAAGCTGATTCCCGGCACCGACCCCAAGCAGTACATGACCGGTTACACAGAACGCTTCGCACAAGTCTGTCAGGAAGAGTGCGACAAGCTGACCAAGGGCACCCGGGGCGGCAAGGTCACCTTTATCGTGGATAACAAAGGTTACTGCCCGGTCAACAACAGCTGGGTGTCACTGAAACCGACCGGCGACCGTACCGTCGACTTGCCGGTGTGCCGCAACAAACGCATGTTCTCCGACCCGATAGGCTTGCGTGCAGCGGGCAACCAGCAACGTTTTCTGTTGCAGACCTACCTGCGTGATACCGGCGAGATCATGACCGAAATCGATGTGCCGTTCTTTTTCGAGGGGCGCCACTGGGGCAACTTGCGGATGGGCTTCGACGCAGCGCTGTTGCTGGGCAAGTGAAGGCAGCGTTATTGTTGCGCCGATAAGTCCTGCAACACGACTGAACGTTCGCGCCGGTAAAAGCTCCACTTCTACAAGGCGCTGATTTTCAGAACGCCACCGGAGGTGTGACTTTGAACATTCAAGATCTGACAAAACATGCGAAGGATAAAAAGGTTCGTGAACTCGATTTGATCTCCATCGAGGGCGGTTCCTATGTGCTCCATGCGCAACTGGACGGCAAGTCTGTACCGGTGGAAGACTCGACTGGCAAAACCTTGCATGTTGCCTCGGTGGAAGAGGCGCGCAAGGTGCTTTCCTCGGTATCTGATGTAAAGCTGTTCCTGACCCAGGCTGTGGCTCACGACGAAATGGTTGGTCTGGGCAGTGCCCAGGCGGAGTCATCGCGCCAGGAGATCCCGTTGCGCTCAAGCCACTGATCGCGATGTCAGGCGCTGCGCCTGACCGCGATGCACTTGATTTCCAGCAGCAGCCCGGGATGCGCCAGCTCGGCAACACCGATGCAGGTCCATGCACATTGGCCGCGCGGGAAGATACGGTTTTTCACGTCACGAAACACTGCCATGTGTTCGCTCATGGCTACGTGATAAGTCGTCATGTCGACTATGTCGTCGAACGTGCAGCCGCCCTCGGCAAGTACCGTGCGCAGGTTTTCCCAACAGGCGATGAACTGCGCTTCGGGGTTGAGGATGACTTCCATTTCCCGTGTGCGCCCCACCTGCCCGGCGCAGTAAAGGGTGTCGCCGACTCTGACTGCGGGTGCATAGCCTGCGCGGTCCATGATCGACTGCATGGTGGGCGGAACGATGAGCTCTCGGTCTGACATGTTGTAACACCTGTTTGTAACGCTTGAGTGTGTAACACCCGACGATGCAATTGCTGATCGGGTTGTATATGAGCCAGTCATCTGGCCGCCGGTTTGGCTGTACGTCGCGGTTTTTTCGTCGTAGTGCCCGTTGCAGCAGAGGGCGTAGCAGCGCTGCGCTTCGCGGTTTTGCGTTTTTTCTTCCAGGGCGGCGCAACGCCTGCCGGGCTGGCGGGGCCGCTGATGCTCATGCGCATGCCGACGCAACGGCTGACCTGTTTGCTCATCCACGCTGCCTGTTTGGCGACGAACTCTTCAAGGCTCATTTCGCCGCTTTGTACCATGTCCAGTGCCTGCTCCCAGATCGCTGTAGTGCCGGGGTCGGCGATGGCGCGGGGAACGGCGTCGATCAGGCTGAACGCTGCGGGCGCTGCGCAGAGTGCCTTGCCCAGTTTGGTCAGATAGCCACGATCCAGCAGGCCTTGAATGATCCCGGCGCGGGTGGCTTCGGTACCGATGCCGGTCGTGTCCTTGAGCTTTTGCTTGAGCAGTGGGTCTTCCACCAGTTTGGCGACGTTTTTCATCGCCTTGATCAGATCGCCTTCGGTAAAAGGTTTGGGCGGTTGGGTCCAGAGGTCCTTGAGGATGACCTCAGCGACGGCGCACTCGCAGCCTTGAAACAATGCCGGCAACGGCTGCGGCGCAGGCGCTTCGCGACCCTTGGCCGGTGCCAGTGCCTCGGGCATGGCACGTTTCCAGCCTGGCTCGACAATTTGTTTGCCGACCGCCCGCAGCGCATGGCCTGCGCAGTCGAAGTCGGCCTGGGTACGGTCGTATTCGTGGTTGGGCAGGAACTGCGCCAGATAGCGCGCCCTGATCAGGGTGTACACCGCTCGCGGCTTGCCGGTCAGACGCTCGACGCCGCGCACGGCAGCAGTGGGAATGATGCCGTGGTGGGCTGTCACTTTGCCATCATTCCAGGCCCGCGACCGGCGTTGCGGGTCAAGGTGCGGCGACAGGCTGGCCAGCGTCGGGTCTGCCTTGCATAGCGCTGCGATGATACCCGCGGCTTCGCCATGCTGACTGTTCGGCAGGTAACCGCAATCGCTGCGCGGGTACGTGATGACCTTGTGGGTTTCATACAGCGACTGAGCTATATCAAGGGTTTCCTGCGCCCCGAGCCCGAGCTTTTTCGAGCAGATTTCCTGCAGGGTGCCCAGATCGAAAGGCAGTGGGGCAACTTCGCGAATCCGCTCGGTGCGCAGCTTGACCAGCCGTGCGCTGGCCGCACTGCGCATCGCTTCGGCAGCCTGTTGCGCCAGCGGTTGATTCAGGCAGCGGTCCTGATCGTCGCAGGCGTCGGACGGTGCGCGCCATTGGGCGATAAAAGCCTGGTTGTCGTGCAGCAGCCTGACGTCGATGGCCCAGTAGGGTGCCGGTACGAAGTTGGCGATGCTGCGATCACGGTCCACCACCAGCCGCAGGGTCGGGGTTTGTACTCGTCCGACTGGCAATACGCCCTGATAACCCGACTGGCGACCCAGCAGGGTGAACAGGCGGCTCATGTTCATGCCGATCAGCCAGTCGGCACGGGATCGACCCAGCGCCGAGTGATACAGGCTGAACGTATCGGCACCGGGTTTGAGCGCTGCCAGCGCCTTGCGGATGGAGGCGTCATCGAGTGCCGACAGCCACAAACGCTGAATCGGCCCGCGATAGCGACAGTGTTCGACCAGCTCGCGGGCGATCATCTCGCCTTCGCGGTCGGCGTCAGTGGCAATCACCAGCTCTTGAGCTTCGCCCAGCAATCGCTTGACTGCCTTGAACTGGCTGGCAGTTCTCGGCTTGACGAGCATCTTCCACTTTTCCGGAATGATGGGCAGGTCTTCCAGCACCCAGCGTTTGTAACGCGCATCGTAGGCGTCGGGCGGAGCGGTTTCCAGCAGGTGGCCGATGCACCAGGTCACGGTGGCATTGGCACCCACCCAGCAGCCGTCGCCACGCCGGGTCGCGCCGAGCGCAGCCGCAATGTCTTTGGCCTGGGAGGGTTTTTCACAAAGAAACAGCCGCATGACTACCGTCGTCGATTACCGGTACAAGGGCTGCAAGGATGAACGTTGAATACGCTGCGGGCAAGTTTTATCTGTATGGATATACAGATAAATGGAGCAGGTCATGGAGTGAAGTGTTCACCCCATGACCGCTTTTTCAGCCTGCGAAGAGTGTGTCGGCTCAGCTCAGCAGGTCGGAGAACGCCTTGTCGGCTTCAAGCACCGCTGGCAGCCCGGCAAACAGTGCGTCCAGATCGACTCCCTCCATCAATGGCCCGCCGCAAGCCTGCTGCGCTTGCGGGGTTGCGCCGCCATGGGCTTCCAGTGCATCGGAGATGGTGATGGCCTGAGCGACAATCTTTGGCAGCGGTGCGTCGGCCGGAGCCTTCAGCGGTGTGGCCTGATAGGCGATAGCCTGTTTGATCAGCTCTGGCAGATGCCAGCGACTGGCCAGTTCTGCGCCTACTTCCGGGTAGCTGAAACCCAGTTGCAGGGTTTCGTTGGCTGCACGCCCCGGCGTACCGGCCTTGGCTGCGTTGTTCAGGCGCTCTGCAACGTCGGGCGCGCCGGTCTGGATCAGCAGTTCGCCGATGTTATGCATGACCCCGCAGGTAAAGGCGATTTCAGGGTCGACGCCCGTTTGTTTCGCCAGCATTCGGCAGATCCCTGCAACCTGAAAGCTTTTGAGCCAGAACCCTTTGAGGTCAAAACTCGGCCCGGCTTTGAACGCGCCGGTCACTGCCGAGGCCATTACCAGGGTGCGCAGGGTGTTGAAACCCAGGCGCATGGCCGCGTCTTCGATACTGGAAGATTCTCGCGAGCCGCGAAACCGCGCCGAGTTGGCAAGGCGCAGCACCTTGGCAGCAATCACTGGGTCTTTCTCGATGTTTCGGGCAATGCTTTCCAGGTTCGAGGAAGGGTTGTCAAATTGCAGCATCAGGTCCTGAGCCACTTTGGGAATGCTCGGGAGACTGTGCAAATCGTCAAAAAGTTTTTCGATACTCAGCATGGCAAGACCATCCTCTGCACGGCGGGGATGAGTTCACCATAGCCAGTTTTTCCGGCTCTGCACGTTTCACCGTCGATTGTGGGAGACAGGTCTCAGCATGCTTGGAAAAAAATAATCAAGGACTCGTCCATCTCGGCCGATATGGCGATACAAGCGTCTCTGTAAGGTTTCGGTGCTCGAACCTGCCTGATGATCGACACCGCAGGCGTTTGTGTATCGACTCCGGTTGCTGAACGGCCTGTAGGTTGTAACGTGAAATAGACGGCACTGTTGTGAAGTTTGATTGGCGATTCAGAGATCGTCCTTATTGGTTTTTTGCCGTGGAAGTAACCGTATGAAAAGTCTGGGTTTCAGCAAAAAAATTCTTCTCGCCGCCGCATTGATTGTGGTCGTGGCGTTCAGTGTGTTCATTGTCATCAATGACTATCGACAACGTCAGTCGCTCAAATCCAGCGTCAGGTCCGAGCTGCAACAACTGGGTACGCTCACCACGCAGAACATCCAGACCTGGCTGGAAAGCCGCATGCAATTGCTGCAATCGATGTCGCAGCAAATCGCCGCAGATGGCAAGGAGCTGCCACAGTTGCAGCGCGCCATCGGCCTGCCTGCCTACAGCGAAAGTTTTCAGTTGAGCTACTTTGGCAGCACCGATGGCGTGATGTTCTCGGTGCCGTCGGCCAATCGCCCTGCTGACTACGATCCGCGTGCGCGTGGCTGGTACAAGGCGGCACAGAATGCGCCCGGCACCATTGTGACCGAACCCTACATAGCGGCATCTTCCGGCAAGCTGGTCATGACCATGGCCACACCGGTCAAGTTTCAGAATCAGTTCGTGGGTGTGGCCGGTGCTGATATCGCTCTGGACAACGTCACCAAGATCATCAACTCGCTGAACTTTGATGGCCATGGTTACGCGTTTCTGGTCAGTGCCGACGGCAAGATTCTGGTGCATCCGGACAGCAAGCTGGTGCTCAAGAACATCAATGAAGCGTACCCGGTCAATACGCCGAAAATTGCCACTGGTGTAACGGAAATCGACTCCGGTAAAAAGCCGGAGATCATTTCCTTCACGCCCGTTCAAGGTGTCTCGACGGCCAACTGGTACGTGGCGCTGGTACTGGAGCAGGATTCCGCCTACGCCATGTTGACCGAGTTCCGTACCTCGGCCATCACCGCGATGGTGGTTGTGGTGATGGTGATCATCCTGCTGCTGGGCCTGTTGATCCGGGTGCTGATGCAACCCTTGCATCAGATGGGCCGAGCGATGCGTGATATTGCCGATGGCGAGGGCGATCTGACCAAGCGTCTGGCCATCACATCGCAAGACGAATTCGGCGCACTGGCTGAGTCCTTCAACCATTTTGTCGAACGTATCCATACCTCGATCCGCGAAGTGGCCTCGACTGCCGCGCAACTGGGGGCGGTGGCCACACAAGTGGTCAAGGTCTCCAACGCGTCGATGGACAACTCCGACCAGCAGGCCAACCGCACTGAAAGCGTGGCAGCGGCGATCAACGAATTGGGTGCCGCCGCCCAGGAAATCGCCCAGAATGCGGCGCGCACCTCGCAACAGTCCAGCGATGCCAGCGGCCTGGCCAGCGACGGCCAAGGTGTGGTGCAGCAGACCATCAAGGCCATGAACGAGTTGTCCGGCAAGATCAGTGAATCGTGCGTGAACATCGAAAGCCTGAATGGCAAGACCGCCAACATCGGGCAGATTCTCGAAGTGATCACCAGTATTTCCCAGCAGACCAACCTGCTGGCGCTCAACGCGGCCATCGAAGCGGCGCGCGCCGGTGAAGCAGGCCGCGGGTTTGCCGTGGTGGCTGACGAGGTGCGTAACCTTGCGCACCGCACCCAGGATTCGGCGCAACAAGTGCAGAAGATGATTGAAGAGCTGCAGGTCGGCGCTCGTGAGGCAGTGGTCAACATGACTGAAAGCCAGCGTCAGAGCGAGGACAGCGTAGGCATCGCCAACCTCGCCGGCGAACGCCTGAGCAGCGTGACCCGACGCATCGAAGAGATCAACGGCATGAACCAGTCGGTGGCCGCCGCAACGGAGGAGCAGACCTCGGTGGTGGAGTCGATCAATGTCGACATCACCCATATCAACACCCTCAACCAGTTGGGCGTCGACAACCTGCGCCAGACCCTGGACGCCTGCAACTCGCTGGAAGAGCAGGCGGCCCGCTTGCAGCAACTGGTCGGCAGCTTCCGGATCTGATCCGGCAGCTGTCCACTATGATGATGATCGTTACCACGCGGAGCATTGGCACGATAGTCATCTCATAGGTGCGTGTATAACTCGAGCGCGTAGGCAAGCCGTACGTCTGCGCGCTCTGCTTCAAAGATCTGAGCTGCAACACCTTCTGCGACAAACTGTTATCAGCTCTTCACTCACGGTTCATGAGGCTGCAACAACACAGGTCCAGTTTGGTTGACAACCGAATACGACCTGTCCCGGGTCGTGCGCAGACCGAGAAGCCTCATGAACGATGCCATTCATGTACAAGGCCTGAACAAGACCTTCTCGCACAAAAGTGCGCTGGTTGACCTTGCGTTGTCTATACAACCTGGTGAGATGGTTGCGCTGATTGGCGCTTCCGGCTCTGGCAAATCAACCTTGCTGCGCCATCTTGCCGGCCTGGCGTGCTGTGATCGCAGCAATGGCGGTCAGGTTCAGGTGCTGGGGCGCGAGGTTCAGTCGTCTGGTCGTCTCAACGGTCAGGTGCGACGTCTGCGCGCCGATATCGGCTATATCTTCCAGCAATTCAATCTGGTCAATCGCCTCAGTGTGCTCGACAACGTTTTGCTCGGTTGTCTGGGACGCATGCCGCGCTGGCGCGGCAGTCTGGCGCTGTTCAATCGCGAGGAAAAACAGCGTGCGATGGCCGCGCTGGACAGGGTAGGGCTGGCAGATCTTGCCACCCAGCGGGCTTCGACCCTGTCTGGCGGCCAGCAGCAACGAGTGGCGATTGCTCGTGCCTTGACACAGCGCGCCGAAGTGATCCTTGCCGACGAACCGATTGCCTCGCTGGACCCCGAATCGGCCCGCAGGGTCATGGAAATTCTTGCCGACATCAATCGCAGCGATGGCAAGACCGTCGTCGTCACCCTGCATCAGGTGGATTACGCGGTGCGCTATTGCCCGCGTGCCGTGGCCCTCAAGGGCGGGCGGATCCATTTTGATGGCCTGGCGCAGGATCTCAGCAAACAGTTCCTCAATGACCTCTACGGTGCAGACGCGGACGCGAGCCTGATGATCACCGAACGAAGCCGTCGCGTTCGGCAGAAGCCGCGTCTGGAACTGGCCAAAGTCTGAAGCTTTTCAACATCACCCTATTTATCAGGAGAGCCTGCATGTTCAAGCGTATCGGTCGTCTTCTCGCCTCTGCCGCCTTGCTGACCGCCTGCGCGTTGGGCACGGTCCAGGCTGCAGAAGAAAAAGCCATCAATTTCGGCATCATGTCCACCGAGTCATCGCAGAACCTGAAAAGTATCTGGCAGCCGTTTCTCGATGACATGAGCCGCAAAACCGGTCTGAAGGTCAATGCCACCTTTGCCTCGGACTACGCCGGTCTGATTCAGGGCATGCGCTTCAACAAGGTCGATGTGGCCTGGCTGGGCAACAAGGCCGCCATGGAAGCGGTAGACCGCTCCAATGGCGAGATCTTTGCCCAGACGTCTGCCGCCAACGGCGATGCGGGCTACTGGAGCCTGTTGATCGTGCGCAAGGACAGCCCGATCAACTCCGTCGAAGACATGCTCAAGAACGCCAAGAGTCTGACCTTCGGCAACGGTGACCCGAACTCCACGTCGGGTTATCTGGTGCCTGGCTATTACGTATTTGCCAAAAACCACGTGGATGCCTCCACTGCCTTCAAGCGCACCTTGAACTCCAGCCATGAGGTCAACGCCCTCAGTGTTGCCAAGGGGCAGTTGGACGTTGCGACCTTCAATACCGAAAGCTGGGACCGCCTGGCCGTGACTCAACCGGACAAGGTCGAGCAGTTGAAAGTGATCTGGAAGTCGCCGCTGATTCCAGCCGACCCGATTGTCTGGAGCAAGGCGCTGTCGGACGAAAACAAGGCGAAGATCCGTGATTTCTTCGCCGATTATGGCAATACCGCTGAAGAGAAAACCGTCCTGAAGAACATGCAGATGGGCAAGTTCCTCAAGTCCAGCGACGACCAGTTGTTGCCTATTCGCCAGCTTGAGCTGTTCAAACAGCGTACTGAGGTGGCCGCCAGCACCACGCTGGATGCTCAGGAGAAAGCGACCCGCCTCAAGGACATCGACGCCAGCCTGAACAAGTTGCAGGAGCGCATCACCGAGCTGAACCAGAAAACGGCAGACAGCTCTGCAGGTTGAGCCAATCGATCACTATCAGGAGTTCGCCATGACCACTCAAGTTGCCTATGCCCAGGCTGCGGGCAAGCCCAACTGGTCTCGTTACCTGGGTTGGGGGCTGTTGCTTGCGGCACTGGCCTGGGCCTGGCAGGGCGCGGAAATGAACCCGATGACGCTGGTTCGGGACTCGTCGAACATGGCGACCTTCGCCGCCGATTTCTTCCCGCCGGACTTCCGTGAGTGGCGCAGCTACCTCAAGGAAATGCTGGTGACCATCCAGATTGCCCTGTGGGGTACGGCGCTGGCGATTGTCTGTTCGATACCGCTGGGCGTTCTTTGCGCCGAGAACATCACGCCGTGGTGGATTCACCTGCCATTGCGGCGCTGCATGGACGCCTTTCGCTCGATCAATGAGATGGTTTTTGCGATGTTGTTTGTAGTCGCGGTCGGGCTTGGGCCGTTTGCCGGGGTGCTGGCGCTCTGGATCAGTACCACCGGTGTGCTCGCCAAGCTGTTCGCCGAAGCGGTGGAGGCCATAGAGCCCGGTCCTGTCGAAGGGGTACGTGCGACCGGTGCCAGTGCTTTACAAGAGGTCATCTACGGTGTAATTCCTCAGGTCATGCCGCTGTGGATCTCCTATGCTTTATACCGGTTCGAATCCAATGTGCGCTCGGCGACCGTGGTGGGCATGGTCGGTGCTGGCGGCATCGGGGTCATTCTCTGGGAGAATATCCGGGCCTTTGCGTTCGTCCAGACCAGCGCCGTGCTGCTGGTGATCATCGTTGTGGTAAGCGTCATCGACATCATGTCGCAGCGCCTGCGCAAGCAATTCATCTGACAGAAGAGGGGTGTTCAATGAACACTTTTTTTAATCATGCAGTTGTCTAGACAAGCTGAGCCGATGTACCTCGAACTGGCTGAAACCCTGCGCGATGAGCTGGTTTCGTATCGGCCCGGCGATTATCTGCCTGCCGAGTTTCAGTTGGCCGAACGCTTCTGTGTCAACCGCCATACGATCCGCCGAGCGGTCGATGAACTGGTCCGTGAGGGCAGTGTGCTGCGACGCCAGGGCAAGGGCACGCAAGTGCTGGAACGTCCGTTGATCTACCCGATGCAGGCCGACAGCGCCTACAGCCAGTCACTGTCGGCACAAGGCATCGGCGTGGAAGCGATTCTGCTGTTGCGCCGCGAATGCCTCGCCAGTCACGAAGATGCGCTGCATCTGGGGCTGGCCGAGCATGCGCCGCTGATCGAAATGCAGACGTTACGCAAGCTGGATGGCCAGCCTGTGAGCCTGATCTGCCATCGCTACAGCGCCCGCTACAGCGATGTGCTGGCTGACTATCAGGGTGGATCGGTTCGCCAGTATCTGGCTGAGCGCGAGTTGTCGCTGAGCCGCGCGCAGAGCCTGATCGGAGCACGCCTGCCGTCCCGTGAAGAGGCCGGGCTGCTGCTGATGCCCCGGCACATGCCGGCGCTGACGGTGTTGACGGTTTCGTGTGACCGGTCGGGGCAGCCGGTGGAGCTTTCCCGCTCGGTCAGCCGCTGCGACCGCTTCCAGTATCAGGTGGCGTTCAATCAGATCGCCGTTACCCCAACGACTGACTGACATCGAGGTGTTCCATGCAAGCAACCCCTGAAACGGCCGCACGGCAGCACTGGATGGGCGTACTGGCGCGCGCCCTTGTCGATGAGCCGAGCCGCGAACAATTACAGCGTCACGAAGCGGCGTTGCGTGACACCGATTACCAGATGATCCGCGCCCCGGAAATCGGCATGACCCTGGTGCGTGGCCGCATGGGCGGCACCGGTTCGGCGTTCAACCTTGGCGAGATGAGCGTTACCCGCTGCGTGGTCCGTCTGGCCGATGGCCGCACGGGTTACAGCTATCTGGCCGGACGCGACAAGCGCCATGCCGAACTGGCGGCACTGGCCGATGCCCATTTGCAAGGCGCGCAACAGGCCTGGTGGCTGTCCGAGCTGATCGAGCCACTGGCACGTGCGCAAGCCGAGCGTCGGGCACGCAAGGACGCCGAAGCCGCTGCAACCAAAGTGGAATTCTTTACCCTGGTCCGAGGAGAAGACTGATGAATGCCGTCCTTCTGCAACCTGCCTTCACCGATCCGGTGCTGGATGCCCAGCGCAGTTTTCGCGTAGCGCTCAAGGCCTTGTCCGGTCCGGGTGTGATTCAGACCCTGCCCACCAGGCATCAGCCGCCTGCCTTGCAGGGCCTGGACAGCGCAACTCATGCCTTGTGCCTGGCGCTGCTGGATCTGGACACTCCGCTCTGGCTCGCCCCTGCATTTGATACCCCGGCGATTCGCGCGAACATTGCCTTTCATTGCGGCAGCCCGATTGTCACTGACCGGAGTGCTGCCCGCTTCGCGTTGCTTGATGCGTCGACTGTCGGTGAGCTGCACGGTTTCGATACCGGCAACGACCGTTATCCTGATCAGTCCTGCACCTTGCTGATTCAGCTGCCAGGCCTGCAAGGCGGACCGGCCCTTGCCTGGAGCGGTCCCGGCATCGAGCAGCAAAATTCTGTGGCCTTGCCGCTGGACGAAGCGTTCTGGACCGAGCGTGAGGCACGTAATGTCTTCCCCTGCGGGATGGACGTGTTCTTTGTGTCGGGCAACCAGATGCTCGGCTTGCCACGCAGCACCCGCGTGCAGGAGTGTGCCTGATGTACGTCGCCGTGAAAGGTGGCGAACAGGCCATCGATAACGCCCACCGCCTGCTGGCCAACAAGCGCCGTGGCGATACAAGCATTGCCGAGCTCGATGTCGAGCAGATCCGCCAGCAGTTGCCACTGGCGGTTGCGCGAGTCATGAGCGAGGGTTCGCTGTACGACCCGCAGCTGGCCGCACTGGCGATCAAGCAATCGGCGGGGGATTTGATCGAAGCGATCTTCCTGCTGCGCGCCTACCGCACGACGCTCACGCGTTTTTGCGCCAGCGTGCCCATCGACACCTCGAACATGCAGCTCAACCGGCGTTTGTCCGCCACGTTCAAGGACGTACCCGGCGGGCAACTGCTGGGCTCGACATTTGACTATACCCACCGCTTGCTGGATTTCACCTTGCTGGCCGAAGGCGAGCACCCTGGCCCGGACGTGGCGCCGGATGCAACGCTGCAACCCTGCCCGCGAGTGCTGGGGTTGCTGGCCAAAGAAGGGTTGATCAAACCTGAAGTGGACGATGGTGAGAGCGTTGCGGACATCACCCGCGAACCGCTCGAGTATCCGTCCAGTCGTGCCCAGCGTTTGCAGGCGCTGGCCCGTGGCGATGAGGGTTTCCTGCTGGCGCTGGGTTATTCGACCCAGCGCGGTTACGGTCGCAACCATCCGTTCGCCGGGGAAATCCGCATCGGCGAGGTAGAGGTCTGGATAGAGCCTGAAGAACTGGGTTTTCCGATTGTGATCGGCGACATCGAAGTGACTGAATGCGAGATGGTCAACCAGTTCGTCGGCTCGGCCAGCGAACCTGCGCAGTTCACCCGTGGCTACGGTCTGGCATTCGGCAACGCAGAGCGCAAGGCAATGGGCATGGCGCTGGTGGACCGCTCGTTGCGCGCCGGGGAATTCAACGAAGAAGTCCGCTCGCCGGCCCAGCAGGAGGAATTCGTGCTGGCGCATTGCGACAACGTCGAGGCGGCCGGTTTTGTCTCGCACCTCAAGCTGCCGCATTACGTCGACTTCCAGTCCGAGCTGGAGTTGATCCGCAAGCTGCGCAAGTCCGCACCGCAACCGGAGAGCGACCAATGACTAATGCACCCATGAACACCGCAGAGCAAAGGCCCGCACGGGATGACGCCTACAACTTCGCGTATCTGGACGAGCAGACCAAACGCATGATTCGCCGTGCCTTGCTCAAGGCGGTGGCGATTCCCGGTTATCAGGTACCGTTCGGCGGGCGCGAGATGCCGCTGCCTTATGGCTGGGGCACCGGCGGGATGCAACTGACCGCTGCAATCCTGGGGGCCGATGATGTGCTCAAGGTCATCGACCAGGGCGCTGACGACACCACCAACGCCGTCTCGATCCGGCGCTTTTTTGCCCGTACGGCAGGCATTGCCACCACTGAGCGCGCCCCCGAGGCGACTGTCATCCAGACCCGTCACCGCATTCCGGAAACACCGTTGCACGCCGATCAGATCCTGGTCTATCAGGTGCCGATTCCCGAACCGCTGCGTTTCATCGAGCCCTCGGAAACCGAGACCCGCACCATGCACGCGCTGGACGATTACGGCGTCATGCACGTCAAGCTCTACGAAGACATCGCTACCTTCGGCCACATCGCGACCAGTTACGCCTACCCGGTGATGGTCGATGAGCGCTACGTGATGGACCCGTCGCCGATTCCCAAATTCGACAACCCCAAGCTGCACATGAGCCCTGCGCTGATGCTGTTTGGTGCTGGACGGGAAAAGCGTCTGTACGCCGTGCCGCCGTTTACCCAAGTGGTAAGTCTGGACTTTGAAGATCACCCGTTTGAAGTACAGCGCTGGGAGCAGTGCTGCGCAATCTGCGGCAGCCATGACTCCTTTCTTGACGAGCTGATTCTTGACGACGCCGGGACGCAGAGCTTTGTCTGCTCGGACACCGATTACTGCGCCCAACGCGTCAAGCAGCAGGAGAACGCCCGATGATCAGTGCTCTCTCATTGAACCCGGCGGGCGACCGCCAGCCCGAACCTGCGCAACCGTTGCTCAAGGTGCGCGGCCTGACCCGTTTGTACGGGGTACAGAAGGGCTGTCAGGACGTCAGTTTTGACCTTTACCCCGGCGAAGTGCTGGGCATCGTCGGCGAGTCCGGCTCGGGGAAATCCACGCTGCTGTCGCTGTTGAGCGGACGTTGCCCGCCGGATCGCGGCAACATCGATTATCGAAGCAAGGATGGCAACTGGTTTGATTTGTACAGTTCCAGTGAAGCGCAACGTCGCACCTTGTTACGTACCGAGTGGGGCTTTGTCGAGCAGAACCCGCGTGATGGCCTGCGCATGGGCGTCTCTGCCGGAGCCAATATCGGCGAGCGCCTGATGGCTCAGGGCGTGCGCAATTATCAGCAATTGCGCAGTGCGGCGGTGGACTGGCTGAGCCAGGTCGAGATCGACCCGCTGCGCATTGATGATCTGCCGCGCACGTTTTCCGGCGGCATGCAGCAACGCCTGCAGATCGCCCGCAACCTGGTGTCCAGTCCCAGACTGGTGTTCATGGACGAACCTACCGGCGGGCTGGATGTGTCGGTGCAGGCGCGGTTGCTCGATCTGTTGCGTGGCCTGGTTCGGGAGCTGGACCTGGCCGTGGTCATCGTCACTCACGACCTGGCGGTCGCGCGGTTGCTGGCTGATCGGCTGATGGTCATGCGTCGCTCGGAAGTGGTCGAGAGCGGCCTGACCGATCAGATTCTCGATGACCCGCAGCATCCGTATTCACAACTGCTGGTGTCCTCGGTATTGCAGCCATGAACCAGACAACCCGATCAGACACCGTTCATAGACAAGAGGTGAATCCGATGACGACGTTGATCGAGGTCCGCGATCTGTCGAAAACTTTCACCCTGCACCAGCACAATGGCGTGGTCCTCAATGTGCTGCGCGGGCTCAATTTTTCGGTGCGCGCTGGCGAATGCCTGGTGCTCAGCGGGCATTCCGGCGCGGGCAAAAGCACATTGTTGCGCACTTTGTACGGCAACTACCTGCCTGCCGCTGGCAGCATCCGCGTACAGCACGAAGGCGAGTGGACTGAACTGGTCGGGGCAACGCCGCGCCAGGTGCTTGAGGTGCGGCGCAAAACGCTCGGCTACGTCAGTCAGTTCTTGCGCGTCATTCCGCGTGTATCGAGCCTGGATGTGGTGATGGAGCCAGCACTCGCACGCGGCTGGTCGCGCGAACAGGCTCAGGAGCGCGCGCAACTGCTGCTGAGCCGGCTGAACATTCCCCAGCGCCTGTGGCCTCTGGCGCCCAGCACCTTTTCCGGTGGTGAACAGCAGCGTATCAACATCGCCCGGGCATTCATGGTGCCGTGGCCGGTTTTATTGCTCGACGAACCGACGGCTTCGCTGGACGACGCCAACCGTCAGGTGGTGCTGGAGCTGGTCGATGAGGCCAAACAGGCCGGTGCCGCACTGATCGGTATTTTTCATGACCGCGACGCCCGCGAGGCAGTCGCCAATCGTCAACTCGACATGAGCCCGGTGGACCTCACCGCCAAGGAGTTGCTGCAATGCTGAACGAACAGATCTTCAGTAACGCCCATGTGGTGACTGCCGAGCAGGTGTTCGTCGGCACAGTTGTGGTCCGTGACGGCCTGATTGCCGAGGTTCAGAGCGGGCGTAGCCAACTGAGCCAGGCTCAGGACATGCAGGGTGATTATCTGCTGCCCGGGCTGGTGGAATTGCACACCGACAACCTGGAGAAGCACCTGTCGCCGCGGCCGGGTGTCGATTGGCCGTCGATGTCAGCGGTGATCAGCCATGATGCGCAAATCGTCGCGGCCGGTATTACCACGGTGTTCGATGCGCTGTCGATTGGCGACATCAACCCCAAGGGCAAGCGCATGCAGCAACTGCCCGCGATGCTTCAGGCGATTGCCGACGCCAACGCAGCGGGCCTGACCCGCGCCGAGCACCTGTTGCACCTGCGTTGCGAGGTCAGTCATCCGGATACCCTGAGCGTGTTTCGTGACCTGGTGGACCAGCCGCTGGTGCAACTGGTTTCGGTGATGGACCACGCGCCTGGCCAGCGTCAGTTTGCCCTGGAGTCCAAGTACCGCGAGTACTACATGGGCAAGTACCACATGAATCATGAGGAAATGGATCGCTTCATCGTCGAACAGGTCGCCAACTCCACCGAGTACGCCGACCGCTACCGGCGCGCGATTGTCGAGCTGTGCCTGGCGCGTGGCCTGTCGATTGCGAGCCACGACGACGCAACCATGGCGCATGTCGAGGAATCAGCAGGTTTCGGCATGAACATTGCCGAATTCCCGACCACTCTCGAAGCGGCCCGCGGCTGTCGGCAACTGGGCATGAGCGTGCTGATGGGCGCACCGAACATCGTGCGCGGTGGCTCGCACTCCGGTAACGTGGCGGCAGCATCGCTGGCCCGAAATGGGCTGCTGGACATTCTGTCTAGCGATTACTACCCGGCCAGCCTGTTGCAGGCCGCGTTCATGCTGGCCGAACAGGACAACGACTGCGAGCTGCCGCACGCGATCAATATGGTCAGCCGCACGCCCGCTGTTGCGGCAGGGCTGGCGGATCGTGGCGAGATTCGCATCGGTCTGCGCGCTGATCTGATCCAGGCGCGCAATCATGCAGGCCTGCCGGTGATCGACAAGGTCTGGCGACAAGGCAAGAGGGTGTTTTGATGGTTGGCAGGTTGATCTATCTCATCGGGCCGTCCGGTTCAGGCAAGGACAGCCTGCTGGATGCAGCCCGTGAAACGCTGGCACAACGCAACTGCCGGGTTGTACGGCGGGTGATCACCCGTTCTGCCGAAGCGGTGGGGGAGGCGGCACAGGCGGTGACGGTCGAACAGTTCGAGCAGATGCGCGAGCGTGGCGCGTTTGCCTTGAGCTGGCAGGCGAATGGCTTGCACTACGGCATCCCCATCGAGATCGATCAGTGGCTGCTGGAGGGCCACGACGTGTTGATCAACGGCTCCCGGGCGCATCTGCAGAAGGCGCAAATACGTCACCCGACGCTGCTGGCGGTGCTGCTGACCGTCAACCAGGACGTGCTGCGCCAACGGCTGTTGGCGCGCAACAGGGAAACCCTTGCGGAAATCGAGGAGCGACTAGCGCGCAACTCGCGCTTTGCCGGGGATTTACTGGCGAACAATCCGCAGGTCTTCCCGCTGGATAATTCGGGCGATCTGCAACAGACCGTCGTCACGCTTATCGGCTTGATGGAGCGACGTGACGCATGCGCCTGACCCTGCTGGGCACCGCTGATGCACGACAGGTGCCGGTCTACGGTTGCCAGTGCCCGGCCTGCTCGGCGGCGCGGGCGAATCAGGACCTGCGGCGCTTGCCGTGCAGTGCGCTGATTGAATGCGCCGATCAGCGCTGGTTGATCGACAGCGGCCTGACCGACCTTACCGACCGTTTCCCACCGCGCAGCCTGAGTGGCATCCTGCAGACGCATTACCATGCCGACCATGCCCAGGGGCTGTTGCATCTGCGCTGGGGGCAGGGGTTGGTAATTCCGGTCCACGGCCCGGCGGATCCGGAAGGCCTGGCCGACCTCTACAAGCACCCCGGTATTCTCGATTTCAGCCAGCCGTTTGCAGCCTTCGAAACCAGAGCCTTGGGCGCACTGCAGGTCACGGCGCTGCCGCTGACGCACTCCAAGCCCACGTTCGGCTACATGTTCGAAGGTGACGGGCAACGTTTTGCCTACCTGACCGACACCGTCGGCTTGCCTGACGGCACCCGCGAGTATCTGCAACGTGCACCGCTGAATCTGCTGGTGCTCGACTGCTCGATGCCTCCACAGCTTCAGCCGCCACGTAATCACAATGACCTGACCCTGGCGCTGCAAACCATCGACCAGTTGCGACCGGGCAAGGCGGTATTGACGCACATCGGCCACACGCTGGATGCGTGGTTGATGGGGCAGCCGCAAGGACTGCCAGGGGATGTACTGATCGGTCGGGACGGTATGTCGCTACAGGCGTGCGCATAAACGCAAAAACTGTGCGCTGATCGCCCGCAAACGCCTGTTCCAGACGCTTGGCAGGCTGCGACAATTTGTCATTATGAACCGTTTGGTACATTCTGTTCGGCTGTAAAAATCCGACAGGTTTAAAAAATGACAAACAAGCAAGACACAGGAACTGGCGGCAGGTTGCTGCTGCTCGGGCTGGGAGTACTGATCGCCCTGATCGGGCTCGGTCTGGCAGGTGGCGGCGGCTACCTGGTGACATTGGGCGGCAGCTGGTTCTTCCTGCTGATGGGGCTGGCGATGCTGGTCAGTGGTGCGCTGATCGCCGTGCGCAAACCCAAAGGTGCCGTGTTGTATGGCATCGCCCTGATACTGACCGCCGTCTGGGCTGTCTGGGATGCAGGCCTGCATTATTGGCCGCTGGTGTCCCGCCTATTGACCTTTGCCGTGATCGGCTTGGTGATTGCGCTGATCTACCCGACACTGGTTCGCGCTTCGGGTGCTCAGGCAGGCCGCGGTGCCTATGGTCTGGCCGGTCTGTTGGCCATCGGTGTTGTGGCGACCATCGGCTACATGTTCGTTCCGAGCCATGTGGTCAGCGCCAGCAGCGTGCCGGCTATTGTCCCGGTGGCACCGGGTGCCGAGCAGAAGGACTGGGCACACTGGGGCAATACCCCGGCAGGTAACCGCTTCGCGGCTCTGGATCAGATCAACAAGAGCAACGTCGACCAGCTTCAGGTTGCCTGGACCTTCCACACCGGCGACATTCCGCAGAGCACAGGTGCCGGTGCAGAAGACCAGAACACCCCGCTGCAGGTCGGCGACACGGTGTACACCTGCACCGCCTACGGCAAAGTGTTCGCACTGGATGCTGACACCGGCACCCAGCGCTGGAAGTTCGACCCGCAGGGCAGTGCGCCCAACTGGCAGCGCTGCCGCGGCCTGGGTTACTTTGCCGCGCCCGCAGCCGACGCACCAGCCCAGCCAGCCGCCGCATGCGCCACACGCGTGTTTCTGCCGACTGGCGACGCTCGCCTGATCGCACTCGACGCCAGGACCGGCGAGACCTGCAAGGACTTTGGTAATCAAGGCGTAGTCGATCTGAAAACCGACATGGGCGAAGTCAAGGAAGGCTACTACCAGCAGACCTCGACGCCGCTGGTGGCCGGTAATGTAGTGGTGGTGGGCGGTCGTGTTGCCGACAACTTCTCCACCGGCGAACCTCCAGGCGTGGTGCGTGCTTTCGACGTACACAGCGGCGAGCTGGTCTGGGCCTGGGATCCGGGTAACCCGAATACCAACAAGCGTCCGCCAGCGGGCGAAACCTACACGCGTGGTACGCCGAACGTCTGGTCGGCAATGTCCTACGATGACAAGCTCGGCCTGATCTACCTGCCGACCGGTAACGCCACACCCGATTTCTTCGGCGGGACGCGTACCGAGCAGGACGACAAATGGTCTTCGTCAGTCGTTGCGGTGGATGTCAAAACCGGTCAGGTGCGCTGGAACTTCCAGATGACCCACCACGATCTGTGGGACTTCGACATTCCGGCCCAGCCGTTGCTGTATGACATCCCGGACGGCAAGGGCGGTACGCAGCCAGCATTGGCGCAAGTCACCAAGCAGGGCGAGATTTTCCTGCTCAACCGCGAAACCGGCGTGCCGATCTCGCGTGTCGAAGAACGCCCTGTGCCGCAGGGCAATGTGCCGGGCGAGCGCTATTCGCCAACCCAGCCGTTCTCGGTAGACATGCCGTCGATTGGCAACCAGACCCTCAAAGAGTCCGACATGTGGGGTGCCACAGCGTTTGACCAACTGATGTGCCGCATCGCTTTTAAAGGCATGCGTCACGAGGGTGTTTACACGCCGCCAGGCCTGGACCCTGCGTTGCAGTTCCCCGGCTCGCTGGGTGGCATGAACTGGGGCAGCGTCTCGGTCGACCCGACCAACAATTATATGTTCGTCAATGACATGCGCCTGGGCCTGGCCAACTACATGATCCCGCGCGACAAGATCGCCGCCGGTGCCAGCGGTATCGAAATGGGCGTCGTGCCGCAGACCGGTACACCGTTCGGTGCCATGCGCCAGCGCTTCCTGTCTGCCGTCGGCATTCCGTGCCAGGCACCGCCGTTCGGCACCATGTCGGCGATTGACCTGAAAACCAAAAAACTGATGTGGCAGGTTCCGGTAGGTACCGTGAAAGACACAGGCCCGATGGGCATCCGCATGGGCCTGCCGATTCCGATCGGCATGCCGACGCTGGGCGCTTCGTTGTCCACCCAGTCGGGCCTGCTGTTCTTCGCCGGTACTCAGGACTTCTACCTGCGCGCCTTCGACAGCGGCAACGGCAACGAAATCTGGAAGGCCCGTCTGCCCGTAGGCAGCCAGTCCGGCCCGATGACCTACGTGTCGCCCAAGACCGGCAAGCAGTACATCCTGCTCACCGCCGGCGGCGCCCGCCAATCGCCAGATCGTGGCGATTACGTGATTGCCTACGCGTTGCCCAAGTAACGTGCTTCAACGTTGAGGGGCAGATTTTGCCCCTCGATTTGTTATGTCACACGCTCAATGTCTCGCGGACAGATGGATGCTATTGTTGGCTTTTGAAGTAAATGGCCATTTTGGATAGCCAATCCGAATAATGAGTGTGTTCACTGCTGGGCTCGAAATAGCACCCCAATGTGGTTGTCATTATTTCGCTGTAGTCTGTTTCCGTCATGGGCTGGCTTAACAGATGCTCAATTTCTTTTACGCTATCTCGCAAACAGCTCAAGGGTTCACATTTTACGATCTCTTCAAACACATGATTGCTGTCCGAGAACTCTTCCGTCCAGTCCTGATGAAAATAGCAGCCTAGTAATCGGCTCAAGTTGGCGTATTGTTCTTTTTTCATCATGATGTCCGGCTTTTTATTGTTGGGAGCTGGCTTCAATCTTTGATTATTGTTGATGTCTGGTGCGAATCTATCTAATAGGGGGCGGAGCGGCCTTGTTGGTAGAGTGTTGTTAGGCCGCAGTTTGGCTATATGTCTAGGCGTTGGCTATTATTCTTTTGGCAAGATACTCATAAAAATTTTCTGCATAGTGGATCGCTGTTCCTGAAGGTATTCGCAAGAAGATTTGACATTCATTATCTTTGTAGGTGTCATAGTTGAAGAAGAAAACTTCGCCCAGGTCCGTTTTGCTGATGACTACTTTTTCTGGAGTTGTCGACTTGTTTTTGAGTCCGTTAATATGTTGGAAGACAATATCTCCACCATTTATGTCATCGAAGTCCATGCCGTAGATGCTGTAAATTTCCTCGGTGCCTACTTCTCCTCCCGCATAATTTCGTAAAAACCATTTGTAGGAGTCAGGCAATGGGTGACCTAAACGCTGTTCTGCCTTAATAATCCACTCGTCGGCCACCGCGTCGGCAGGTGTTCCGAATGCTGCTACATCCTCATTTGTCTTCATAAGGTTTCCAAGATCAAATGCTGTCAAATTAGTCATTTCATTACTCGTGAGTATTCGCGCAGTTAAATCTAGTTCCACCTCCTGTATCTGCTCCTGAAAATTCAAATAGTTCAGTATTTGCTAGAGGCTTTCCACGCTCATCTGTTGACTTTGGTTACGTTTGAGTAATCGCCGAACTCGGGGATTTTTTCGTAATTGTCTTTAGGCTCGAAATGCGATTTGGCTTCCTCAAGCTTATGTGGGTTTAGCTGCTCCCGACGAATCAAAAGCTCGCCGCTTTCTTTGAAGATGTAGCTGGTTCCAACTGAGATTTTCCCAGCGTCATCAAATTCACGATGGGTTGCCATCGTGAGGAAAAGCGTTTCTGAATCCAGGCATTGAAACTGATAGGTAAGGTATTCGCGCTGATGGTCATCCAGAAATCCAACGCCCACCATGTTCTTGTCTAAAATCATTTCTACGAAACAAGCTGGTTTAGAGTCTGAGCCTATCAACGCTGTATAAGGCTTTTTAGCCAAATGCAAAGCGTTGGAGGTAGCCTCGTCAATAGGGTCGATTGCACGATGCTTGAGGCGGAACCAGGACTTGCAATAAAAAATAGAAGGACTCATCAATACACCTTTCCGTTGATATCTCTTATTAAAACTCCTGCTTTGTCTGCAGAGTCTAAAATAGTTTGGGGTATTATACCTGTTTGAGGTGGAACTTCCAGTATCAAAGCGCCCTGTAATTTTTGTCCTGCCAAAGAGCCACTGGATGGAACATTCGCTATAGTAGAGCCGCTCGGGTACTTTGATATTGCTTCATTTATATAGCTTTTGGCGGTGGATTCAGATATTTTTGAAAATTGAGTTAATTTACGTGATATGATTTCTCCAGTTGTTGGGTTGTATGAATCTAGTCGGTAATAGCCATTGCCGTCAGGCCTCTGTATGTAGACCTCATTGTAGGGGTAATTTTTTGATTGAACTCTATTAAACTCGTTACCTGCATCGAGTCGCTGCAGCCACTCTGGTTTTGATGAGGTATTTGCCACGTCGTTGGATTCTTTTTTTGCATCTGGCCGATTAGATGGCGAGGGTGTAGTTGGCGGCTCTTGGGTGTCCATTACTCCCCGGAACGGTGAAGGCTCACTCCTCTGCAACTCAGGATGAGCCAGCAATCTCTGCTCATTTCGAGCCAACCAACCCGCAATTTGCTTATTGGTCATGTCTGCTTGAAGCTTCGCGCTTCTTGCGGCGATGCCGTCCAGACTGCCTACGATCCCAGCCTTGACCTGACCTCGTGTGATGTAGGTAACGATGGCAGTCAGTAGGAGCATGACTAATTGCTCCTGACCTCTGGCAAGTTGCCGCGCGGCGGCATCTATACGCTCATCAATCAGCCACGCGGAGGCTCCTGTGGGATCAAGCCCTGGCGGTTTGACACCTTCCTCTGCATTCCAGGCAGTCACAATACCTTCATAGAGAGTTGCAAGACAGGCAGGGAGCCCTTGATAAAAGTACTCGGCAATGGCTGAAAGCCCCATGCCCAGCAGAATTAGGTTGCCGACCTGTAAGCCTATGCCGCTGCCTGCTATGGCCCCTGGTACAGCGCCCGCCCCGAATGCTAGCGATCCAGCCGCACCACCAACAAGAGTTCCTACGGCTACGCTGCCGCCCATGATCATGGCGACCTCTTTTACCAGTTGCAGCAAGACGGGAAGGATTTCCGTAATGTCTATGGAAGCCCACTTGCGCATCAGATTCAGCTGGATGATTGGGTAAGACTTGGACATCGCCAGCTTCACCGACTCAATGCGGTTTCCGCCGATACTGCCAAAGGCCAGTGTGGCCTCGTTACTGACTCGTCGAGTGAAACCGTTCCAACCATCCAAAGCGCTTTCCCAGCCTTGATCGAAAGACTGATTCAGATGGTTGAATTTGTTATCGAGGGTTCGCTCGATGTCTTCCCATTTGGGGACGTTGGCTAAAAGATCCATTTATTCATCTCTGTCCTTGAAAAGAGTAAATTCCGATTCTCGATCCTTGAGTCATCGGACTACAGCCTGCGCTAGAGGTAACCTTTGCCTGATCGTCTGGCATGCCAATTCGATCTCAGATACTGCCATTTTTCTCATTTGTGCGACGATCGCAATGATGTCAATGAGGTAGCAGTTGGGTGTTCACGACTGTGATAGCTAGGTGACGCATTGAATTCCCGGCGCTTTTCCTCACCGCTGTGGTTTGAAAGTTTTTTTGGTTGATCGCTAAAAAGTGAAGTGCGGCACGTTTTTTGAACGCCTGGTATTGGTCTTGCTCCTTCACACATCCCCAACTACATCGCACCAATCTCCGGCTTGCCCGTTCTCGACCCGCCGTAAACCGGTGGATGCGTGACGATATGCGTCAGGTCGACCGCCGAGGCCAGCAGTTTCTGCAGGTCGGGACGCGGACGTGACAGGCGTGGATCATTCAGTGTTGCCTGCTCGAGCGCCGCTGCGCAGGCGAGCAGTTTTGCGTCGCCGCGGAACCCGCCGATCATCTGTAGCCCGAACGGCATGCCGTTGTGGTCGGTGCCGCAGGGCAGGGACAGGGCCGGGTTGGTGGTCAGGGTGATGGTGTAGCACAGCGCCAGCCAGCGATAGTAATTGTCCAGTGGCACGCCGTTGACTTCGCGCAGGTACAGTTCGCTCCAGGGGAAGGGCGAGACTGGTGTGGTTGGCGCGAGGATCAGGTCGTAGTGTTCGAATTGCTTCTGGAAACCGCGGAAGAGCCAGCTCTGCTCGCCATGTGCCTTTACGCAGTCCTGCAGCGACATGGCGGCACCCATCTCAAAGTTGGCGCGGGTGTTGGGTCCCAGCGCATCGGGGTCGCGGTCATGGGCGTCCTGCAACCCGGCAACGAAGGCTTCGGCACGCAGCACATCGAAGGTGCGATGGGCGCTGCCCAGGTTCAGGTCGATGGCTTCGCAGGATTTGAAGAGCGGCTTCAGTGCGTTGATTTTTTCCCGGAAGACGGCACGGATTGTGTCATCGACTGCGCACGCGCCGAAGTCTTCGCTATAGCCGACCCGCAGTTGGCTGAGGTCGACGGTGCGCGTTGCAAACGCGTCATCGGCAATGGCATAACTCAACGGATCGGACTGCCCCAGCCCGGCGCTGGCGCGCAGTTGCAACAGCGTGTCGGCGACATTGCGACCCATCGGGCCAACAACGGAAATCGGCGTCCAGCCGAGTTTTTTGCGTTCGCTCGGTACCAAGCCGGGTGAAGGTCGCAGGCCGACGATGCCGCACAGTGCTGCGGGAATGCGCAACGAACCACCGGTATCTGAACCGCTGCACAGCGGCACCATGTCTACAGCCAATGCGGCGGCTGAACCGCCCGAGGAACCGCCTGCGTTGAGTTCCGGATTGAACGGGTTGCCGGTCGCGCCCCAGACGACGTTGCGGGTGTTGGCTCCGGCACCGAGCTCCGGGACATTGGTCTTGCCGACGACGATTGCCCCGGCAGCACGCAGGCGCGCGACGAACAGGTTGTCCTGCGCTGGAATGTTGTCGCGGAACAGTTGTGAGCCGTAAGTGGTGAGTACTCCGGCGGTTTCTTCCAGGTCCTTGATGCCGATTGGCAGACCATGCAGCAGCCCCAGCGGTTTGCCTTGCAGGACTGCATGTTCGGCCAGCAGTGCTTCGTCGCGGGCGCGCTTGAAACAGGTGGCGGCGAACGCATTGATTTTCGGATTGAGGGTTTCAATGCGCTCGATGCAGGCGTCGAGCAATTCCACTGGCGAGATCTGTTTGTTGCCGATCAACGCACGTAGTTCGGTGGCGGATTTGCCGAGCAGCTCGGACGGGTTTTGCATGGATGTTCTCCCGAATGTAATCGTTCACCGCGTGGGAATGCATTTCGTGACGCTCTGCGTCACACATCTCGTCGCGCCTCTTTTTCCAGGTTGGGCGCACGTGGGCAGTCTCTTCAAACATCCCCCAGCGCCAGTATCGTTGCCACCAGCGCCTGGCCTCTGGGCACCAGGGTATCAAGCTCCAGATACTCACGGTCGGTGTGTACCTTGCCACCGACCGGGCCGAGGCCGCACAGCGTGGGGATGCCCAGGCTGGCGGTGAAGCCAGAGTCGGCGCAGCCGCCGGTGAACTCACCTTCCACGCTGAAACCCAGTTCCTGCGCAAGACCTTGATAAATACTCAGCAGTTCAGTGCTGTGCCGGGCTTCCATGGGCAGAAAGGTCGTGGCCTCCAGCAGCCTGGCCGATGTGCCGGGCAACTCCTCTTCTGCGACGATGGCCTGGACGGCGACGAGAATTTCATCCCATTGGCGCAGTTCGACAAAGCGCACATCGAGCTTCGCCGTGGCGCTGGGTGCAACGGTGTTGCTGGAGGTGCCGCCCGAGATCAAGCCGACGTTGGTGGTAATGCCTGCTGCGTAGTCGGTCAACGCATGCAGCTTGATTACCTTGTGCGCCAGCGCCTGAATCGCGCTGGCACCGTCGGCGTGATTGACCCCGGAATGCGCCGCGCGGCCGCTGACTTCGATGATCAGCGTGGCACCGCCTTTGCGGGCACTGACCACATTGCCGCTGGCGCGTCCCGGTTCCGGGTTGAGCACCGCGCGGGCCTGACGGGCATACTTTTCGATGTGAACACGAGCGCTGGCCGAGCCGATTTCTTCGTCTCCGGTATAGAGGATCTGTACCGGAAATGGCAGCGGGCCGATGCGCTTCAACGCTTTCAGCGCAAAGCAGTTCAGCACCAGTCCGCCTTTCATATCCGCCACGCCAGGGCCATAAGCCAGTTCAGCATCTTTGGTATAACCGCGAGCAGACGTGGTGCCTTTGGGAAATACCGTGTCGCGATGGCCAAGCAGCAGCACCGGCTTGCCGGGGCCGCCGGGCAATTCAGCCAACAGCACATCGCCAAAACCCTCAACCGGGATACGTTCGACGCTGATCCCGTCGGCCTGCAATTGCGCGGCGAGCAGTTCGCCGACCGCATCGACTCCGGCCTTGTCGTAACTGTTGGAGTCGGTATCGACCAGGCTCTGCAACAGCGCCTCCATCGCCTCGTACTGCCCGCTCAGCCAGTCTCTGGCCTGCCGCTGTGCTTCATTCATTCACTCAGCTCCTGTGCCCGATGCTCGCGGGTCAGCCGTGCGCCGTCCGTTCCCAGGTCCCAGAACAGTCCGGCCATGATTTGCAGACTTTCTTTGACCACCGGTGCCAGCAAATGCTCGTCGGGGGCATGTTGCGAGCACGCTGGATACGAGTGTGGCACCCAGACGGTCGGCAGGCCCAGCACTTCAGCGAACACGTCATTGGGCAGCGAGCCGCCCAGATTGGGCAGCAGTGCCGGCTTCTTGCCGGTGGTGGCGGCCAGCGATTCCAGTGCCCAACCGACCCACGGGCTGTCGGGTGACAGGCGCGTGGCATGCATCACGTCCATGCGCGTCTGACGGACTTCGACCTGGGTGAAACCGTGCGCATCCAGGTGCGCACGCACGGCGGGAATGAACGCGTTGTAATCGCTGTCGACCACAAAGCGAATGTGGCATAGCGCGTGCGCTTTACCGGGAATGGCGTGTACCGGGGCGTCCGGGTTGCCGGTCTTGAAAGCGAGAACGTCGAGGGTGTTCCAGCCGAAGACTTTTTCGCTGAGCGACAGCGCCGGGTCGCCCCAGTCAGCGTCGATGTCCGGGTCGCCGGGGCCGCCGCCGACCTCGATATCCGCCAACGCAGTACGCACGGCATCGGGGATGGCTGTCGGCATCAGGCCCGCGACTTTCACTCGGCCATGCTGATCGACCATGCTGGCAATTGCGTTGGCCAGAATGATGCCAGGGTTGGCCAGCAGGCCGCCCCAGTTGCCGGAATGGTGCGCGCCTTCACGCAGGTTCACCGTCAGTTCGAAATTGAACACCCCGCGCGAGCCAAGAAACAGGGTAGGGCGCGCCGCTGCCAGGCGTGGGCCGTCGGAGGCGATGAAAATATCCGCAGCGAGTTCTTCTGCGTGGGCCTGGCAGAACGCGCTGAGGCCGGGGGAACCGTCTTCTTCGCCCATTTCCAGCAGCAGTTTGACGTTGAAACCCAGCTTGCCGTCGCGTGCCTTGAGGGTCTGCTCCAGAGCGGTCAGGTTGATCAGGTGCTGGCCCTTGTTGTCCGCGGTGCCACGTCCGTACCAGCGTTCGCCACGTTCGCTGACCTGCCACGGCGACAAGCCCGGTTGCCACTGCGCGTCATAACCGCGAACCACATCGCCATGACCATAACTGAGCAAGGTCGGCAGGGCCGGGTCTTCGATACGGGTCGCGATCATAAGGGGGCCACGTCCGGCGACCGGGTTGTCATGCACCGCGACGCTGAAACCCAGACGCTCGACATGCGGTGTAATGAACTCGTGCAGATAGCGATAAAGCTCCGGCAGGCTCTCGGCCTCCTGGCTCTGGGTCGGATAGGCGACGCTTTCGCCAAGCAGGGCGAAAAATGTGCCGTTGTCGAACTGTTCAGTGACGTTTTCGATGGCGTGCGAACGGCTACTCATGAGGGCATCAGCTCCAGGGTTTTCGAGGTGTCGCGCAAGTGGCAGCGCACGGTTCCGCCTTCCATGCGGCCAATCACCGGAGACTTCTCCTTGCACACCGCCATGCAGGCCGGGCAGCGCGGGTGAAAGGCGCAGCCGGACGGCGGCGACATAGGGTTGGGGAAGGTCCCGTGCAAACCCAGATCGGGAATGCCCAGATGCGGATCAGGGGTCAGTACCGAGTCCAGCAACGCCTTGGTGTAGGGATGACCGGGTCTGGCGAACAGCGATTCGCGGCTGCGTTCTTCGACAATCCGCCCCAGGTACATCACCGCGACGCGGTCGGCCAGGTGTTCGATGACGGCCAGGTTGTGGCTGATCAGCAGGTAAGTCAGGCCGAATTCCTGTTTCAGGTCCTGTAGCAGATTAAGAATTTGCGCCTGCACCGAAACGTCCAGCGCCGAGGTCGGTTCGTCGCAAATCAACACATCCGGGCGCATCACCAGGGCCCGGGCAATCGCTACCCGCTGGCGCTGGCCACCGGAAAGCTGGCTCGGGTAACTGTCGATCACGCGCTTGGGCAAGCCGACCACGTCCATCATCGCCTCGGCACGCTGGCGACGTTCGGTATGGGTGCCGATGTCATGCACGATCAGCGGCAGAGTGACGATTTCGCGCAGGGTCTTGCGCGGGTTGAGCGACGAGTAAGGATCCTGAAAGATCGGCTGAATGCGCCGTGCCATCTCCTTGCGGTCGGTTCCGGCGAGGTGTTTGCCGTTGACCAGTACATCGCCGCTGCTGGGCGCGAGCAGGCCCAGCAGCATCTTGGCCAGGGTGCTCTTGCCGCATCCCGATTCGCCGACCAGCCCGAGGGTTTCGCCGCGCATCAGGCGCAGCGACACTCCGTCGACAGCTTTCAAAGTGGCATTGGGTTTGAAAAAGCCACGGCTGATGCTGAATTCGCGACGGATGTCGCACAGCTCCAGAGCAATGTCTTTTTTGACACTCGTATTAAGGGCCTGATTGTTCATGACGTCATGCCCTCACGGTGCAATACAGTTTCTGTGCCCGTTGAAGCAAACAGGCAACGAGTCATGTGGTCGTGGCTGTGAACCTGAGGGACATCATCGGCACACGCTGCGATTGCTTGCGGGCAGCGATTGCGGAAGGCACAGCCGTGTTGCTCGCCCACCAGGCTGGGCACCAGCCCCGGAATCGAACCCAGCGGCTGGCCTGGCTGAGTGCGTCCTGGGATCGGTATGCTCGCCAGCAGGCCACGGGTGTAAGGGTGTTGCGGGTTCTCGAACAACTCGACCGCCGGGGCGGTTTCGACGATCTGTCCGGCGTACATCACCGCAACCCGGTCGGCGATACGTGCCACCAGTCCCAGGTCATGTGTGATAAAGATCACGGCCAGACCCAGCTCTTTCTGAATGTCGCGAATCAGGCGCAGGATCTGTGCCTGAATGGTCACGTCCAGTGCGGTGGTCGGCTCGTCGGCGATGATCACGTCCGGTTCGCACATCAGGGCCATGGCGATGATCACCCGCTGACGCAGGCCGCCCGACAATTGATGCGGATACTGACGCAGGCGTTCGCCAGCGTTGCTGATCCCGACCTTTTCAAGCATCTGCGCCGCACGTTGCAGTGCTTCCTTGCGCGATACCTTGCGGTGTCGGGTGAGCACTTCGCTGAGCTGATCGCCAATGCTGTAGGCCGGGTTCAGCGAGGTCATCGGCTCCTGGAAAATCATCGCCAGACGGTTGCCACGCAGGTCGCACATCTGCCGTTCGCTCTGGGTCAGCATATCGATACCGTCCAGGCTCAGCGTCGTTGCGGTACGCCGTGCCTTGCGCGGCAGCAGGTCCATCAGCGCCAGCGAGGTCAGGGATTTGCCGCAGCCGGACTCGCCGACGATGCACAGCATTTCGCCGCGCTCGACCTGAAAATCCAGGCCGCGCACTGCGTGCAGCGTGTCTTGGCCGAGAGGAATCTCGACACGCAGGTTTTCAACATGCAACAGCGCCATGTGCGTATCTCCTCTGTCAGTTGCGCCCGTCGGGCAGGATCAGGTCGCGCAGGCCGTCACCGACCAGATTGATGCCCAGCACCAGCACCATCAGGGCGATGCCGGGAATCGCGATAACCCAAGGGGAAAAGAACATGTACGGTTTGCCTTCGGCGATCATCAGGCCCCAGGACGGAATCGGTGGCTGTACGCCGACCCCGAGGAACGACAGCGCCGATTCCAGAAGGATCGCGTGGGCCATCTCCAGCGTGGCAACCACGATCAGTGCGCCGACCAGATTAGGCAGAATTTCGCTGGCCAGAATGCGCAGCGTCGAGCAGCCCAGCGCCTGGGCCGAGGCGACGTATTCAGCATCGCGAATCTGCTGCACGGCAGCGCGCACCACTACGGCAAAGCGGTCCCAGAGCAGGCAGCCAAGCAGCACGATCACCACTTTCAGCGAGCCACCGATCAGCGATGCGGAGGCCAGCGCGATCATCACCACCGGCATCGCCAGGCGTGTGGTGATCAGGTAGCTGATCACAGCGTCGGTCTTGCCGCCGAAGTAGCCGGCCAGCAGGCCCATGATGGTGCCGATGACGCCAGAGATGAGCGCCGCCGAGAAACCGATGAATAGCGAGATGCGTGCGCCGTACAGCAGGCGTGACAAGTAATCGCGGCCCAGTTTGTCGGTGCCCAGCACATAGTCCCAGGTGCCGTTGGCCATCCATACCGGTGGTTTCATGCGCAGCATTACATCCTGCGTGTAAGGGTCGTAGGGGGCCAGCCAGGGGGCGAACAGTGCGCCAAACAGAATGATCAACAGCAGTACCGCGCCGATGGCAAAACCGCGGTGCGCGAAGCTGCTGCGCAACGTGCGCCAGGCACTGCGCGCCGGTGGCTGGTAATCGTTGATCAGCAGCGGCGATGAGGTAGTTGTACTCATGGGGCCTCCTATTTCACGCGAATGCGCGGGTCGAGCAATGCGTTGAGCACGTCGGCCAGCAGGGTGAGGACGATGTAGATCACCGCGATCAACAGCACGACCGCCTGCACCACCGGGAAGTCGTCACGGGCAATCGCATCCCAGGCCAGTTGGCCGATGCCTTGCAGCGAGAACACTGTTTCAATGACCACCGAACCGCCAAGCATGAAGCCGAACTCCACGGCGACCAGTGCCACCACCGGGATCAACGCATTGCGCAGCGCATGCTTGAACAGCACGGTGGCGGGGCGCAGGCCCTTGGCACGCGCGGTGCGGATGTAATCGGAATTGAGCACGTCGAGCATGCCGGCGCGAGTCAGGCGCATGATCGCCGGTGTGGCGTAATAACCCAGCGCGATGGCAGGCATGACGAAGTGCGCCCAGGTCGAGTTGCCCGATACCGGCAGCCATTTCAGGGTGACCGAGAACACCACGATCAGCATCAGCGCGAACCAGAAACTCGGCATCGCCTGACCCAGTACCGCGATGCTCAGCGCCAGGCGATCAATCCACGTGTCGCGCTTCACGGCGGCCAGTACGCCCAACGGAATGGCAATCAGCAGCGCAATGCTCAGGGCCATTGCGCCCAGCCCGAGGGTAATCGACAGGCGCGAGGCGATCAGGTTGTAGACCGATTCCTGAAAGAAGAACGAGTCGCCCAGATCAAGTCGTACCACGTCGGCCAACCATTCGAAATACTGGGTCACCAATGGTTTGTTGAGGCCGTATTGCACACGGATCTGTTCGATCTGCTCGCTGCTGGCTTCCGGCCCGCCGATGGCGGTGGCCAGGTCGCCGGACAGGTGCAGCAGGGAAAAGCTGATCACCGACACGGTGATCGCTACGCACAGGGCAATGCCCAGGCGGCGCAAGAGAAATCCGAACATGGCAAGTGACCTTGTGTTCAGGGAATGACGGGTTGGCTGACGATGCTGCAAGGCACGTCACGTACCTCACAGCCGGTCTCGCCAAATAACTTCACTAACGATCTATTTCCAGCTCGACAGCACGAAGCGCGGCAGCTCGTCCGGATACGGCTTGAAGTTCAGGTCCGAGACGTAGGCGTAGTTCATCGAGTAGTTGAACAACGGTGCCCAGTAGGCCTGTTCGCTGATGCGCTGCAAGGCCTTGCGGTAGTTGTCCTTGCGCACCTGCGGGTCCAGTGCATTGTCGGCGGTCTGCAGCCAGCCCTGGACTTGCGGGTCCTTGATGTTGTCGTCCGGGTTGCCCTTGAACCAGGTGCCGGCCGAGGCTGAGGTATCGAGGATCGAGAACGAGCCCCAGGCCTGAAACGACATTGGCACTTTGCCGCCACGTTGCTGATCACGCAGGGCCGCGTACTTGAGGTAGCGCAGCTTGGCGTTGATGCCGACTGCACGCAGGTTGCCGATGATGGCTTCAACGTAGTCGCGGTCGCGGTAGGCGAATATTTCGGTTTCAAAGCCGTTCGGGTAACCCGCTTCGGCGAGCAGCGCCTTGGCCTTGGCCGGGTCATAGTTGTAGACCGTGGCTGCGCTGGTGTCGCAACCGAACTGACCGGGATAGCAGGCGACCTGCAATGGCTTGCTCTCGCCGCCGACCAGTTGCGAGGCCAGACCGTCACGGTTGATCGCGTAGTTGATGGCCTGGCGTACTTTCAGGTGCTTCATCGGCGAGTCGGCGCTGGAGGTGCCGCGCGCATCCAGAATCAGAAAGCCGATACGCATGGTCGCGCCGCTGGTGACCACCAGGTTGGGCATGGCTTTGAGGTTTTCTGCCTGATCCGGCGCTACGCGCCAGGTCCAGTCGACGCCGCCGGTCATCAGCTCGGCCAGACGCGTTTCTGCATCAGCAATCACGCGAAAGTTGATGTGGCCGATCTTCGGCTGGCCCTGTGGGCTGCCCTGAAAGTAATCCGGGTTCTTGTCCATCTTCACGCCTTCACCGGTAGCAATGGCCGTCACCTTGTAAGGCCCCGTGCCAATCGGTTTACGGCTGAAGCCTGCCATCCCGACCTCTTCGAAATACTTTTTCGGGAACATCGGTACGGCGTTGGAGAGGTATTCCAGCGCAGGCGGGAAAGGCTTTTTCAGGTGCAGGCGCACGCTGTAGTCACCCAGTTTTTCGGCACTCTTGATCCAGTCGACGTTTTGTACGGTGACCACCTTGGATTCGGGCGATACCACGTAATTGAGGGTGAACACCACGTCATCTGCCGTGAACGGATCGCCGTTGTGAAACTTCACGCCCTCGCGCAGCTGGAAATCGATGGTGGTGTCGTCGACCTGTTTCCAGCTGGTGGCGAGCATGGGTTGGTACTCGCCGTTGTCGGGGTTGCGATAGACCAGGTTATCCCAGATCAGGCGACCGAGAATCACGCCCTCGCGCAGGTCGTTGTGATACGGACTGATGTTTTCCGGTTCGCTGTCGGAGGCGTAGACCAGTGTGTCGTCGGCCTTGCCAGCCAGGGCGGAAAAACTGCTGAACAGGCTCAATAGCGCGATGCTGCGAGCGAAACCCTTGATTCCCATGCCGTCGTCTCCAATAGGCAAAGTGGATGTATCAAAGGGCAGTGGGGTCGCAAATGCGAGAAGAGGGGAGAAGCGAGGCTGCAGTGTTCTTTTGATTGGGTTGTTTTGATGTTGCGCCTCGACATGACTCTAGGCAAAGCGTATCAATGCCACAAGCACAATATTTCGAACCTTTCATTGCCGAAAAGGCAAGGCAGGAGCCGCGATGCAACTCTACGGCGTACAGTCCACCGCGTTGCGCTACTTCCTCGAAGTGGCGCGTTGCGGGTCGATCAGCGAGGCGTCGATCCGGCTGAATGTCGCGTCCTCGGCAGTCAGTCGGCAGATCAGCAAACTGGAGCGCGAGCTGGATGCCGTGCTGTTCGAGCGCCAGGCACGCGGCATGATGCTCAGCGAGGCGGGTATCCGTCTGGCAGCCTATGCGCGCAAATCACAGCTGGAAGCCGAGCAGGTCGTACTGGAAATCACCGAGCTGCAAGGCTTGCAGCGTGGTCATGTGCGAATTGCCTGCTCGGAGGGCTTTGCCCTGGATTTCCTGCCACAGTGCATTGCGCGGTTCCGGCGGCTGTATCAGGGCATCCATTTCTCGATGGAGGTCTGCGCGCCGGCCCAGGCCACCGAGCGGGTGCGCTCCGGGGATGCGGACCTGTGTCTGACCTTCAGCCTGACACCGCAGAACGAAATCAAGGTCGAGCACATTCACAGCGGCGCGATCTGCGCGGTGGTCAGTCATAACCATCCGCTGGCCTCACGCACAGAAGTCTCGCTGGCCGAGCTGCAACCCTATGCCATCGCCCTGACCAATACCGATACGACCTTGCGCCAGTTGTTCGACATCTGTTGCGGGGTGCAGGGCCTGCTGTTCGATCCGGTGCTGACCAGCAATTACATTGGCGCGCTGTTGCGGTTCGTGCGTGAGGAGGGCGGTATCAGCCTGTCCAGCGAGATGACGCTGGACAAGCGCGCACACGAAAAACAGCTCAAGTCGCTGCCGATCAGCGACGAAGGCATGAAGGCGCGTCGTATCGAGCTGCAAAGCATGGCCGGGCGCAACTTGCCCGCAGCGGTTGCGGCCTTCAGGGATTTTCTGATCGAGGAACTGGCAAAGACCTGACACGCAGGTGGCGTCGGTGGTGCGCGGTAACGGGCTGGGAGCGTTTGGCTGATGAAGTTCGCAAGCATGATGTTATAGTGTAACGAATTTACGGCTGCACGCTGTATAGCCGTGAACCGCCAACATCAGGCCTCGCCCTTGGGCGAGGTTTGCCAAAGAGACGACTGACGCACATGAACAACCCCCTCCCAGACGTTGCCCTGACGGAAGTTTCCTCGGCCCTGGTTTCACTTGACTGGGTCGGCATGCAGGGCGTCGAAGTGCCTGTCAGGCTGGCCGAAGCGGGCGTCCGGCACCCGGTCCATGCGCATGTCGATCTGCAAGTCGATCTGGCCGATCCGAGTGTCAAGGGTATCCATATGTCGCGGCTCTACCGGCTCCTCGACAGGTTTGCCGAGCACCAGATACTGAGCCCCGATACGTTGTCTGCGCTGATGGAAGCCATGGTCGAAAGTCACCTGGACTGCCATTCCAGCCGCGCCCGGATCACCCTGAGCTTCAATCTGCTGTGCCGTCGCCCGGCGTTGATTACCGAAGGGCTCAGCGGCTGGAAATCCTACCCTGTGAAGCTTGACGCCACTTGGCACGCTGGCCGTTTGTGCCTCGACGTTTCAGCCGACATCACTTATTCGTCTACTTGCCCGTGCTCGGCTGCACTGTCTCGACAATTGCTGGAAGGCGCTTTTACGGCACGCTTTGGCAGGCAGTCGTTTGTCGACCCGATGCAGGTTGCGACCTGGCTGCGCGAAAACGCCTCGTTCGCTACGCCGCACAGCCAGCGCAGCGTGGCTACCGTTCAGGTGCGGGTGGCCGAGCAGGCGACCGAACTGGGCCTGATGACGCTGATCGACGCGGTCGAGCAGGCGTTGGGCACCCCGGTGCAAACCGCCGTCAAGCGTGCCGACGAGCAGGCATTCGCCCGGCTCAACGGCCAGAACCTGATGTACGTCGAAGACGCCGCACGCAAGGTCCAGCAAGCGCTGGAAGGCCGCTATGCAGCCTCCAGCGTCAGTGTGCGTCACTTCGAAAGCCTGCATCCGCACGATGCGGCCGCCCAGACTTCCAACTACCTGTCCTGAGGCTTCATACCGTGATCCGTAAAAATCCTTCCGGCCATCTGCCGGTCATCGCCGAATCCGCCTACATCGATAAAACCGCGATCATCTGCGGCAAGGTAATCATCAAGGACAACGTGTTTGTCGGCCCCTATGCCGTGATCCGCGCCGACGAAGTCGACGCTACAGGGGACATGGAGCCGATCGTCATCGGTGCCAATTCCAATATTCAGGATGGCGTGGTGATTCACTCCAAATCGGGTGCTGCGGTGACCATCGGCGAGTTCACCTCGATTGCCCACCGCTCCATCGTGCACGGACCTTGCATGGTCGGAGATCGCGTGTTTATCGGCTTCAACAGCGTGTTGTTCAACTGCCAGGTCGGCAACGGCAGTGTGGTCAGACACAACTCGGTGGTAGACGGTCGCGATTTGCCGGAGAATTTTTACGTGCCGTCCACCACCCGGATCGGGCCTAATACTGATCTCTCGCAATTCCCGCCGGTGAGCATTTCGGCTTCGGAGTTTTCCGAAGACGTGGCGCACACCAACATTGACCTGGTGCGCGGCTACAAGGCACTTCAGAACGAGTTCTGACACAGAACACAATAGACTCATTGCACTTCCGGCTACGGATCTGGATTTTTCATGACAGCAGTTGTTCAACCAACCCGCGCGCCAGCATCACGGCTGCGCTCTATCGATGCTCTGCGCGGGCTGATCATTCTCTTCATGCTGCTGGACCACGTGCGGGAAACCTTCTTCCTGCACCGCCAGGTCCTCGACCCGATGGAGGTCGCGAGCACCGAGCCCGCCCTGTTTTTCAGCCGCACACTGGCGCATTTATGTGCGCCGCTGTTTGTTCTGCTGACCGGGCTTTCGGCGTACCTGTATGGCGAGAAATATCAGGGCAAGACTGACGTGTCGGCGTTTCTGCTCAAGCGCGGGCTGTTCCTCATTGCCCTGGAGTTCACCCTGGTGAGCTTCGCCTGGACCTTCCAGTTCCCGCCGACCATCATCTACCTGCAAGTGATCTGGGCCATCGGCCTGAGCATGGTTGCGCTGTCGCTGATGGTGTATCTGCCGCGCTGGGCGCTGGTGGTCATTGGCGTGGTGATCATTGCCGGGCATAACCTGCTGGACTCACTGCACTTCGGTGTCGAGTCGGCCATGCACATCCCGTGGGCGATTCTGCATGATCGGGGCTGGATCGAAGTGTCCGATAACCTGCGTTTCCGTACCTCTTACCCGTTATTGCCGTGGATCGGCATTATCGCGCTGGGCTATGCAGCAGGCCCCTGGTTTGCCGGCAGTTACGATGCTGCGAAACGACGTGCAAACCTGTGGATGTGGGGTGGGGGAGCACTGTCGGGCTTTGTGGTCCTGCGCATGATCAACGGCTACGGTGAAAAACCGTGGAGCGTTGGCGAGACCGGTATGCAAACGGTCATGAGCTTCTTCAACATCACCAAATACCCACCGTCGTTGCTGTTCATCAGCCTGACGCTGGGGATCGGTCTGCTGATTCTCATCGCCTTCGAACGCAGTCAGGAAAAAAGCTGGTTGCGGCCCTTGGTGGTGCTCGGCTCGGCACCGATGTTTTTCTACCTGTTGCATCTCTATGTCCTGAAGATTCTGTACCTGATTGCCGTAGCGATCTGTGGAACCAATCAGGGCAAGTACTTCGGTTTCGACCACATGTGGGGTGTCTGGCTGACCTCGGTGGTACTGGCGGTGCTGCTGTTTCCAGCGGTGCGCTGGTTCGCTGCGCTGAAGGCGCGTCGTCGCGATATCAGCTGGTTGAAATACCTGTAACCACCGTAGGCACGGCGCGCCAGCAGGCGCGCCGCTGCCGGTCTGGCCTCAATCGCCCTGCGCACCATAGTTCATGATCGACAGTAGCTTGATCGGCACCTGCACCAGTTGCTCGGGTCCGTGGGGAATGTCGCCGTCGAAGGTCAGGCTGTCACCGGCCTGCATCGGATACAGCTGGTTGCCGTGGCGGTAGATAAGTTCGCCTTCGAGCAGGTGGAGAAACTCGGTGCCGGGGTGTGAGAAGGTCGGAAACTCCTCGCTGGCATCGTCCATCGTCACCATGTACGCCTCGAAACTCTTCTTCGGCCCACGGGTATGGTTGAGCAAGTGATAGGTGTGGCCTTTCTCGGTGCCGCGCCTCACCACCTCAAGCCCTTCATCGGCTTTCACCAGCAGTGCACTGCTGCCTTGCTGATCGTACTGGCTGAACAGTTTGGACATGGGCATGCCCAGCACGTCGCAAAGACGGCTGAGGTTGTCGAGGCTGGTCGACACCTGCGCATTCTCGATCTTGCTCAGCATGCCCTGGCTGATACCGGCAATGCGCGCCACGTCGGCTAGCTTCAGCTCTTGAGCCTGGCGCTGGCGTTTGATCTGAATTCCCAGGTATTGCTCAAGCTTCAATTTCGGATGCGGTTCGGTCGGCATATTCATCGGCTGCGCACAGTTTCCGTTCAATAATTTTTATTTCGCACTGGGAATGTGCATTTCGCCGCTGTCATCGCGTGCTTCAGTTGCAGATTATTCCCGGAGGGAAAACGAGTTTCCCATATAAACAGCTGAATTGCCCCTTCCACGTCTCTTCGATTTGCTGGCATACCAAACTGGCAAGCGCTTTGCATTCCTAAAGGGAAAGTAACTTTCCTGTTCAGAATATATTCTCGGCAGGTAGTGAAAAAACGGTCCTTCCCTGAAACGTTTTGCCATGCCAGGAGACACGTCCCATGTTGCCACCCGAAACACAGCGCCTGATCGAACAGCACGGCATCAAGTACGTGCTGGCTCAGTTCGTGGATATTCATGGTTCGGCCAAGACCAAGTCGGTTCCTGTGACGGGCCTGGAAATGGTTGCAGAGGACGGTGCCGGGTTCGCCGGTTTCGCTATCTGCGGCATGGGCATGGAACCCCACGGCCCGGACTTCATGGCCAGGGGCGACCTGTCGTCGCTGACCCCGGTGCCATGGCAGCCGGGGTATGGGCGGGTGGTGTGCATCGGTCATGTGGATGGCAAGCCGTGGCCCTATGACAGCCGTTATGTGTTGCAACAGCAGGTCGAACGCCTCAGCCAGCGTGGCTGGACCCTCAATACCGGGCTGGAGCCCGAGTTCAGCCTGTTCAAGCGCGATGCTGCGGGCAGCCTGCAAATGGTCGATGCCAGCGATAACCTCGACAAGCCTTGCTATGACTACAAGGGGCTGTCGCGTTCGCGTGAGTTTCTCGAGCGCTTGACCGAGGCGCTACAGCCGGTGGGCTTCGACATTTATCAGATCGATCACGAAGACGCCAACGGCCAGTTCGAGATCAATTACACCTACAGCGAGGCCATGGAGTCGGCGGACCGCTTCACTTTCTTCCGCATGGCGGCCGGGGAGATCGCCAACGACATGGGCATGATCTGCTCGTTCATGCCCAAACCCGATCCGAAGCGTGCGGGCAACGGCATGCACTTCCACCTGTCGATCGCCAGTGCCAGCAGCAAGAACCTGTTTCACGACGCCAGCGACCCCAGCGGCATGGGCCTGTCGAAGATGGCCTATCACTTTGCGGCTGGCCTGCTGGCTCACGGCCCCGCGCTGTGTGCCTTCGCGGCACCCACGGTCAACTCCTACAAACGCCTGGTGGTCGGCAACTCGCTGTCGGGGGCGACCTGGGCTCCAGCGTTCATTGCCTTCGGCGCCAACAACCGTTCGGCGATGGTGCGGGTGCCCTATGGCCGACTGGAGTTTCGCCTGCCGGACGCCGGTTGCAACCCGTATCTGGTCAGCGCCGCGATCATCGCCGCAGGGCTGGACGGCATCGACCGGCAACTGGAAATCGATCACGTCTGTAACGAGAACCTTTACACATTGAGCCTTAAAGAAATCGCCGCACGGGGCATCAAGACCCTGCCGCAGTCGCTCAAGGAAGCCTGCGATGCACTCGAAGCCGACCCTTTGTTCGCCGAGGTGCTGGGCAACGAGATCGTTGGTGAGTTCATCCGCCTCAAACGCATGGAATGGGTGGAGTACAGCCGCCACGTGAGTGACTGGGAAGTGAAGCGTTATATCGAGTTTTTCTAGCTGCACGTTTCAAGCTTCAGGCTGCAATAAGAAGCTGGATTGCGGCGTATTGAATTTTTCTGTCTATGCGGTTGGCTTGCAGCTTGTAGCTAAAAGCTTGCCGCTTCCGAACAAGGTGAGGCTTATGTGCGGAATCGTTGGTTTGTATCTGAAGAACCCGGCGCTGGAATCACAACTCGGCAGGTTGTTCGAACCGATGCTCGAGGCTATGACGGACCGCGGGCCGGACAGCGCCGGGTTTGCCATTTATGGTGATGAAGTGGCGCAGGGCTGGGTCAAGCTGACCTTGCAGGCCACCACCGAACAGTATGATTTCAAGGCGCTGATCGCGGCGCTGCAAAGCACACTGGATGCACCACTGGACTGGTTTCAGAACGCCAGCGCCGTGGTATTGAAGATTCAGGCCGAAGAAGCCCCGGTGCGTGCCGCGCTGGCGGAGCTGGCGCCTACCGTACGGATCATGAGCGCCGGACAGAGTATCGAGATCCTCAAGGGCATGGGGTTGCCGAGGGAGATTTCCGAGCGCTTCGGTCTGGCGTCCATGAAGGGCAGCCACATCATCGGCCACACGCGCATGGCCACTGAAAGTGCGGTGACCATGGAAGGCAGTCATCCGTTTTCCACCGGCTCGGACCTGTGTCTGGTGCACAACGGCTCGCTGTCCAATCACTTTCGCCTGCGCCAGAACCTGCGTCGTGAAGGCATTCACTTCGAGACCGACAACGACACCGAAGTGGCCGCCGGTTATCTGGCCTGGCGCCTGCAACAGGGCGACAGCCTCAAGCAAGCGCTCGATAAATCGCTGGAGGACCTTGATGGCTTTTTCACCTTCGCCATCGGCACGCGCAACGGTTTTGCGGTGATTCGCGATCCGATTGCCTGCAAACCGGCCATTCTCGCCGAAACCGACGATTACGTCGCCATGGCCTCGGAATATCAGGCGCTGTCCAGCCTGCCGGGGATCGAAAACGCCAGGGTCTGGGAACCGGTCCCGGCGACCATGTACATCTGGGAACGCGAGCCAGCCGAGGGAGCACGCTCATGAAAACCGTCGATCTTTCCAGCGCCACCGTGCGTGATCTCAACCAGGCTCTGCACGATCAGGTCAAGGCATTGCAAGAGCGCGAATGGCTGGTCACCCACCCTGACGGCGCGCATAACCTGGCGGTCGGCGTCAACGAGGCCATCTCCATCGATATTCAGGGCCATGCCGGCTATTACTGCGCGGGTATGAACCAGAAAGCTTCGATCACCGTGCACGGCAATGTCGGTGTTGGTTGCGCCGAGAACATGATGTCCGGCGCAGTCCGGGTCAAGGGCAGCGCCTCGCAGGCGGCAGGTGCCACGGCGCACGGCGGTTTGCTGGTGATTGAAGGCGATGCCGGAGCGCGTTGCGGTATTTCCATGAAAGGCATCGACATTGTGGTCGGCGGCAGCATCGGCCACATGAGCTGCTTCATGGGCCAGGCCGGTCGGCTGGTGGTCTGCGGCGACGCGGGCGATGCGCTGGGCGACTCGTTGTACGAAACGCGGATCTACGTCAAAGGCAAGGTCGAGTCGCTGGGCTCTGACTGCATCGCCAAGGAGATGCGCGAAGAGCATCTGCAGGAGTTGCAGGAGCTGCTCAATCGCGCGGGCTTCAACGAGAAGGCCGCGGATTTCAAACGCTACGGCTCGGCCCGTCAGCTTTACAACTTCAAAGTCGATAACGCCTCCGCGTACTGATTCAGGAGCATTACCATGAGCGACCCTATCAGCAACAAACCTGCTCCAGTCCTGCGCGAGTCGGCCACCTTTGATCGCCTGACCATTCAGGAAATTCAGCGTGCTGCGGAAACCGGCATCTACGATATTCGAGGCGGCGGCACCAAACGCAAACTGCCGCACTTCGACGACCTGCTGCTGCTTGGCGCCAGCGTCTCGCGCTACCCGCTGGAAGGCTATCGCGAGAAGTGCGGCACCGACGTGGTGCTGGGTAATCGTTTCGCCAAAAAGCCGCTGTACCTGAAAATTCCGGTGACCATTGCAGGCATGAGCTTCGGCGCATTGTCGGCCAACGCCAAGGAAGCGCTGGGTCGCGGCGCAACCATCGCAGGCACCAGCACCACCACCGGCGACGGCGGCATGACCCCGGAAGAGCGCGGTCAGTCGCAGCATCTGGTCTACCAGTACCTGCCATCGCGTTACGGCATGAACCCCGACGATCTGCGCAAGGCCGATGCCATCGAAATCGTCCTGGGGCAGGGCGCCAAACCGGGCGGCGGTGGCATGTTGCTGGGCATGAAAGTCACCGAGCGCGTGGCTGGCATGCGCACCTTGCCGGTCGGCGTCGATCAGCGTTCTGCGTGCCGTCACCCGGACTGGACCGGCCCCGACGATCTGGCGATCAAGATTGCCGAGATCCGCGAGATCACCGACTGGGAAAAGCCGATCTACGTGAAGATAGGTGCCAGCCGCCCGTACTACGACGTCAAGCTGGCGGTGAAGGCTGGTGCTGACGTGATTGTGCTCGACGGCATGCAGGGCGGTACTGCGGCCACTCAGGAAGTGTTCATCGAACACGTCGGCATTCCGATTCTGCCTGCCATCCCGCAGGCGGTTCAGGCATTGCAGGAAATGGGCATGCACCGCAAGGTGCAATTGATCGTTTCCGGCGGCATCCGCAACGGTGCCGACGTGGCCAAGGCCATGGCGCTGGGTGCTGATGCAGTGGCAATTGGTACAGCCGCTTTGATAGCCCTGGGCGACAACCATCCGCGTCTCGACGAAGAACTGAGAAAGATCGGCTCGGCAGCGGGTTACTACGACGACTGGCAGAACGGCCGCGACCCTGCGGGCATCACCACCCAGGACCCGGAACTGTCCAAACGTCTCGACCCGGTCGAAGGCGGTCGGCGTCTGGCCAACTACCTGCGCGTACTCGTCCTCGAAGCCCAGACCATGGCCCGCGCGTGCGGTAAATCACACCTGCACAACCTCGACCCGGAAGATCTGGTGGCACTGACCGTCGAATCAGCGGCCATGGCCCGAGTGCCCCTGGCCGGGACATCTTGGATTCCGGGGTCTGGTTCTGGTTACTGACGCCTTAACGTGCTTTTCGACCGCGATGGCACCGACTGACACCATAACGTGCTTTTCGATCACGATGGCACTGACGACGCAGAGTGCGACGTTAGTGACGGCTGAGTCCTGGCGCTGATCCGGGGG
>NZ_LKEK01000012.1:0-477 GCF_001466905.1 Pseudomonas sp. ICMP 3272 | reverse complement strand
ACCGCAGGCAGCGTCTCCAGCGCTGGAAAACTGACCCTCGACAGCACCGGAGCAATCAGCAACCAGGGCGGCAAACTGTTGACTGATGGTGCGCTGGACCTGAAAAGTGCCAGCCTCGACAACAGCCAGAAAGGTAATATCAGCGGCAAAGGCCTGCTGACCCTCAAGACCGGGAATTTCGACAACAGCCATAATGGTCGCGTGAGCAGCAGTGATCGTCTGGACCTGACGAGCGCACAACTGACCAACAGCGATGGTGGCAGCATCGGCAGCAGCCAGGCACTGACCGCGAGTGTCAGCCGCCTGAGTCAGCAGGGCGGTACCCTGTTNTCAGCAGGGCGGTAGCCTGTTCAGCAACACCTCCTTGAGCCTGGACCTGAACAACGGCCAGCTGGACAACCAGGGTGGTTTGATCAACGCACCGGGCGCACTGCTGCTGAAAAACGTCAACGAGGTTCTGAACCAGAACGGCGAAAT
>NZ_LKEK01000011.1:0-479 GCF_001466905.1 Pseudomonas sp. ICMP 3272 | reverse complement strand
GCTTCGCTGCTGAGCAGACCACCGCTGTTGTCCAGCGCACCGGACACATCAATGCTCATGTCCTTCTGACTCGCCAGCGTACCGCCTGCGTTATCCAGGCGTGCACCGTCGAGACGCAGGGTGTTACCGAACAACAGGCCTTTATTCAGGTTGATCACGCGCGCCACGGTCAGCCCAAGTGCAGTTACCTTGCCGCCGTTGCTGTTGTCGAGCGTCTGACCAATGATGTCCACACCGATCTGGCTGGACAGTTCACCGGCCTTGTTGTCGATATCGGTAACATCGATTTTCAGCGCTTTTGTAGAGCCCACCAGGCCGCCTGCCTGGTTGTCGAGGGTTTTGCCGGTCAGGGTCAGATTGCCCTGCGCAACCAGTGCCTGACTGGCGATACGACCACTGCCGTTGAGAGCGCTGTCGACCTGCAACTGCATCAGGCCAGCGGCGTTGAGCAGACCGTTCTGGTTATCCAGATGCGTGCC
>NZ_LKEK01000010.1:0-512 GCF_001466905.1 Pseudomonas sp. ICMP 3272 | reverse complement strand
AAACTGCTGGCCGAGTGCGGCGAGTTGTTCAAATCCCTCGGCGAAACCGCTGCCGCGCGCGGCGGTCAGGCCGTGGATGTTCAAGGCATCGACGCCTTGCGTCAGTCGCTGAATCAATGGCCCGCGCCGGACAGCAACGGCCTGGGCGACCCGGTACTGGCCATGACCGCAGCAGCAGGTATTGCCAGCGCCACGCCGCGCTCGCAGGTTCACTATGCCGGTGAACATCACGACACCACCGCGCAGAACAACCTGCAATTGACCAGCGGCGCGGCCATGCACCTGCAAGCGGGCAAAGGGCTGTCAGCCTTCGCCCAGGACGCTGGCATCAGCGCCATCGCCAACCGCGGCAAAGTGCTGGTGCAGGCCCAGGAAGACGACATCGCCCTCAATGCCCAGAAAAACCTGCATGTCTCGGCCGTCGAAGGCGAAGTGGTCATCACCGCGCCGACCATTCGCCTGGTCGCCGATGACGGCAGTTACATCAAGATTGGCGGCGGCGTCGAGATCGG
>NZ_LKEK01000009.1:0-554 GCF_001466905.1 Pseudomonas sp. ICMP 3272 | reverse complement strand
CCAGCTCGATGCCGGGCTGGTCAATAACAGTGACGCCGGTCGTATCGCCAGCGCCATGGCCCTGACTGCCGTGGTCACCGGCCTGAATCAGACCAACGATGGCCGTCTGTACAGCAACAGTGACGTCAGTCTCGATTTAAACAATGGCGTGCTGAACAACGACGGCGGCCTGATTACCGCGCCGGGCCAGTTTCGCAGCGGTGAAATTTCCAGCGCCAACGGCTTCACCCTGGCCGCTACGTCGCTGGACAACACCGCAGGCTCGGTGCTCAGCGACAAAGCGCTCATTGTGCGTGTTGATCAACTGCTGACCAACCTGCGCGGTCTGGTGTCTGGCAACGGTATCGATCTGACGGCCAATGAGCTGAATAACAACAGCGGCAGCCTGAGCAGCGATGCCGACCTGCTGGTAAACGTCACTGGCCAGCTGTCGAGCCGCAGCGGCGAGCTGACCAGCGCTGGTAACACGACCCTGAATGCGCTGAGCCTCGACAACGCCGCTGGCCAGGTCATGGCTGACCGGTTCCTGAAACTGGTGATCACTGAAACCATCG
>NZ_LKEK01000008.1:0-578 GCF_001466905.1 Pseudomonas sp. ICMP 3272 | reverse complement strand
CACGTATTAGGTAACTGCCCTTCCTCCCAACTTAAAGTGCTTTACAATCCGAAGACCTTCTTCACACACGCGGCATGGCTGGATCAGGCTTTCGCCCATTGTCCAATATTCCCCACTGCTGCCTCCCGTAGGAGTCTGGACCGTGTCTCCGTTCCAGTGTGACTGATCATCCTCTCCGACCAGTTACGGATCGTCGCCTTGGTGAGCCATTACCTCACCAACTAGCTAATCCGACCTAGGCTCATCTGATAGCGCAAGGCCCGAAGGTCCCCTGCTTTCTCCCGTAGGACGTATGCGGTATTAGCGTCCGTTTCCGAGCGTTATCCCCCACTACCAGGCAGATTCCTAGGCATTACTCACCCGTCCGCCGCTCGCCACCAGGTACAAGTACCCGTGCTGCCGCTCGACTTGCATGTGTTAGGCCTGCCGCCAGCGTTCAATCTGAGCCATGATCAAACTCTTCAGTTCAAACATCTAACTGGGTTTTGAGAAAACCCTAAACTTGGCTCAGCAATCGTTGGTTACATCTTTGATTTCTCGCGGAGTAACTTGGGTTGCTGATAATCTGTTGACTTCAG
>NZ_LKEK01000007.1:0-589 GCF_001466905.1 Pseudomonas sp. ICMP 3272 | reverse complement strand
GTGGCGCGTACGTGCCGCTGGATCCGGACTACCCGCAGGATCGCCTGAGCTTTCTGATGCACGACAGCGGTATCGAACTGTTGCTGACCCAGGCGCATTTACTTGGCCAACTGCCTATTCCTGCACATGTTCAGACACTGGATCTGGCGGGTGCGCTGGACGGTTACAGCACGGAAAACCCGGTCAACCAGATCTCGCCAGACAACCTGGCCTACGTGTATCTACACCTCCGGCTCGACCGGAAAACCGAAAGGCACCTTGCTCGCCCATCACAACCTGATGCGCCTTTTTGCTGCCACGGATGACTGGTTTAAATTCAACGAAAAAGACGTGTGGACGCTGTTCCATTCCNGTTCCATTCCTTCGCCTTCGACTTCTCGGTGTGGGAGATTTTCGGCGCGCTGCTGCATGGTGGCCGACTGGTGATCGTGCCCCGCGAAGTGACCCGTTCGCCGGAAGACTTCCATGCGCTGCTGGTTGAACAGCGCGTCACAGTGCTCAACCAGACGCCGTCGGCGTTCAAGCAGTTGATGCGTGTGGCGTGTGATTCGCCTGTGTCGATGTCGCTGGAGAAAGTCATCTTTGGTGG
>NZ_LKEK01000006.1:0-613 GCF_001466905.1 Pseudomonas sp. ICMP 3272 | reverse complement strand
AATGGTGACGTCGCGTCCGGCCTGGATGCTCATGTCGCGGCCGCTTTCCAGCACGCTGCCTTTGTTGATGACGTCGCGGCCTGCCGAAATGCTCATGTCGTTGGCGGCTTCGATGCGCGCGGCACTGTCGGCGAACTCGTTATGTCGCTGACCGCGCGCGCTGTTGTCCATCGAGGTGATGCTGCGTTCGTTGACCACGTCGCCATTGATCGCGGTCAGTGATACATCGCGACCTTTGATGATGCCCCCAGCGGTGTTGATCAGGTCATTACCCGCGAGCAGATCGAGCCGGTTACCAGCCTCTATCAAGCCGGCGTTGACCAGATTGTTACCGGCAACCGCTGACAGGTTATTGGCCGCACGCAAGGTGCCAACGTTGTCGAGGTTTTGGCCGGCGATCAGCGAGACATCNCGTTACCGGCAATCAATGCACCGGTCGGGTCAACTCAACGACCATGTTGTACTCGGTTCCTGCAACCGCCATTTACTCATATTTTCATATCACGCCAGCAGTCCTATATAAGCTCAAAGGCTAAACGACACGCCATTTCACTTGACGCGCTAACTATATCATTCACTCTGCAGAGCCAATCAAGAGTCAAAAAATTACTTT
>NZ_LKEK01000005.1:0-683 GCF_001466905.1 Pseudomonas sp. ICMP 3272 | reverse complement strand
TCTCTGGCAACCGCCTCGATAACCGTACCAACGGCACCTTGTCCAGCCGCAACGGCAACCTTGTTACAACCCTGACCGGTGAATTGCTCAACGGCGGCAACGGTGCGTTGGTCAGCCAGAACACACTGAGCGTAACCGCTGACAGCCTCGACAACAGCGGCGGCATCCTCTCCAGCGGAACCGGTCAGACCCTGACCGTCGCGGGCCTGCTGAACAACAGCCAGAACGGCCTGATCGACGGTGGTGCCGGGCTGACCATCAAAGTCCCTGACCGTCGCGGGCCTGCTGAACAACAGCCAGAACGGCCTGATCGACGGTGGTGCCGGGCTGACCATCAAAGCCAATGCCCTGAACAACGCGGCCGGTAACCTGACGGCCCAGCAGGGTTTCAGCTTCGAAGGCAGCAGCCTCGACAACAGCGCCGGTAACCTGAGCAGCAAGGCCGATATGACACTCGACCTGCTGGGCAGCCTGACCAACACCAGCGGCAATTGTTGCGGCGCAGCGCGGCGATCAACAACCAGGCCGGGCAACTGATCAGCCAAAGCCTGATGACCCTCAATACGTCCGGGCAACTGGATAACCGTAACCGCGGCACTGTTGCTGCCAACAACACACTAAAAGTCGTCGCGGGTGGCAGTGTCCTCAACGATGCTGATGGCTTGATCTATAGCCAGAACGCC
>NZ_LKEK01000004.1:0-696 GCF_001466905.1 Pseudomonas sp. ICMP 3272 | reverse complement strand
TTGAACAATGACCAAGGCACACTGCGCAGCGACGGCACCCTGGATATGCGTGCGGCGTCCCTGAGCAATAACACCGGCAGCGTGACCAGTGCCAGCACGGCGTCAGTCAGCACGAGCGGTGCGGTGGTCAACCGCGGCGGGCAGATCCTAAGCGATTCAACTGCACGGCGTCAGTCAGCACGAGCGGTGCGGTGGTCAACCGCGGCGGGCAGATCCTAAGCGATTCAACGCTGACACTGACCAGCGCCAGCCTGGACAACAGCCAGAGTGGTCGCATTGCCGGTAACGGTCTGGCACTCACCACCGGTACCTTCGATAACCATCAGGACGGTCGCCTGACCAGTACCGGCGCACTCCAGTTGAATGCAGGGCTGGTCAACAACAGCGATGCCGGTCGCATTGCCAGCGCCATGGCGCTGACTGCCGTAGTCACCGGCCTGAATCAGACCAACGACGGTCGTCTGTATGGCAACAGCGATGTCAGCCTCGACCTGAGCAACGGCCTGTTGACTAACCAGGGCGGCCTGATCAATGCGCCGGGTCAGTTGCTGCTGAAAAACCTCACGGCGGTCAACAACCGGAACGGCGAAATTTCCAGTGCCAATGGCTTCACGCTGGCCGCGACCATGCTGGATAACACCGAAGGTTCGGTGATCAGCGACAAAGCCTTGATCGTGCGTGTCGCCCAGTTGCTGA
>NZ_LKEK01000003.1:0-745 GCF_001466905.1 Pseudomonas sp. ICMP 3272 | reverse complement strand
TATCCGTTGTGCCTGAACGTCGATGACCTGGGCGATGACTTCATGCTCACCATTCAGGCCGTCCAGCAAATCAATGCCCAGCGCATCGGCGAGTACATGCAGGTTGCACTGCGCAGCCTCGTGGAAGCACTGGAACGCACCCCGCAAGCAGCGCTGAACAGCCTGCCGATACTGCCGGACGATGAGCGCGAGCTGTTGCTGGCGGGCTTCAATGACACTGCCCACCCTTATCCTCGCGATGTGTTGATTCACCAACTGATCGAGCAACAGGCCGCCCAGCGTCCGGGTACTTGCGCCGTACGCGNGCTCACTTACGCCGAACTCAACCAACAGGCCAACCAGCTCGCCCATCGCCTGATCGAACTGGGCGTGGAGCCGGATACGCGAGTTGCGGTCAGCCTGCGTCGCGGTCCGGAAATGGTCGTGGCGCTGTTGGGTATCCTCAAGGCCGGTGGCGCCTATGTGCCGATCGATCCGGACCTGCCGAGCGCCCGTCAGGACTACATGCTTGAGGACAGCTCGCCAAAGGCGGTGCTGACCACTCTGGACCTGAGCGAAAACCTGCCGGCCATGACGCTGCCTGTACTGATTCTGGATGACCACCAGGACAGCGCACAGCTTGCCGCACAGCCGACCGGCAACCCGGATGCCAAGTCGCTGGGTCTTCAGCCGAATCATTTGGCCTATGTGCTGTACACCTCCGGTTCCACTGGCACGCCCAAAGGCGTGATGAACGAGCACTTGG
>NZ_LKEK01000002.1:0-172183 GCF_001466905.1 Pseudomonas sp. ICMP 3272 | reverse complement strand
AGCAGAAGGGCTTGTTGATGGCCTCATGGCCGGTAAATGAAAGGATTTGAAAGTCATGCTCAAAGCCGTCGACGCTCAGGCTGAAGTAAGGTCGATCAGCGGGGTTCAGCGTCATATGGACCACCGTGCCTAGCCGGTTTATGAAAACCCCGCCGATCCTGTCGGACCGACGGGGCAGTGGAGTTAAGCCGACTTTGGACTTCTCCAGTCATCAGATCCGGTAGTAGTGGCCTTTACGTGATCCCAGGTTATTTTGCGATAGCTGAATTGAACGTCCTCGAGGTGTCCAAAGTGCGAGTTCTTTGGATCCTGGCAGTTGTGCATGTAAGACTTGATGTTGACGATGACCGCATCCTCAAGGGTGGTGGTGTAATAGTGTTCCTGCTTGCCATCGATAGACGTCCGGTACCACTTGATTTCGACTTTGCTCAGTGTTGAGCCCGAACAAAGGGCCTCCAGAAGCAATGGCGAGGTTTTGTCAAAAATTTTTGTGACACAAGCAGGCCCATGAATGCGTTGGCCAGCAGGCTGACCTGACTGCGTATCACAGGGTGTAATAATGTTATGGCTGAATGCCTGGATTATCGCTTCATCTTCATGGCCTTCCTGATAGACGTTGCCGACAGAGTCTGCTGTGAAAGCTCCAGCTGTCAGCGTTTTTTGATTGGCGTCTATGACAGTCATATAGGCGGGTGTAGGCATTAACGTCCTTCCTTGCAGTCGATGGCGCCTCACAAGCGAATCGGCTTGGAGATCGAAGCATTGCTATAACAAGTTACGTGCCAGGTATCTCTTAAGTCAGTAATGTCAGCTGGTTTGGCCATTTACAGGATATGCAGAAGACGCTTGTAGTGAGTTTTCTTCAAGTAAATTGTGCAAGCTTTTGCGCACCGTTATCATTTTTTTGCGCAGTTTTCCAAGCGGCCATCTAAAAATATTAATATTTTCATATCTGGTCTTTCTGTGTGGAGGGTCACATTTTTCGCACGTTCTCCTGACAAGGTTGTTGGCCGTTCAGTAGTCCCTTTCGGTGAATTTTAGATCGAATACATCTGTGAGTTCTGATAGGCATGTGGCATGCGTATCCGGTCAATGGATGATTAAAGCTATAAATATTTTGGTACATAAATTAATTGCTTCCTACATATTTGCTCTGCTCGGGTGTAAGAATTTTCCGAAAGTTTAATATCTTTCGGGTGTCTCCTTGCTTGCTGGTTTTTATGGCGATAAAGTCTGCCTGGTTTTATGAGTGGCTGGAAAAGTTTTTCACAATGAAGTGCACGCTATGTGGGGGTGTGAGCAGTGGCCAGTAAAGACAAGCTCTCCATTCTATATCTGGATCTGGCTCGGCACCCTGTCGCGACGGGCGATTACGCAGGCGAAGACATTCGTTTTTCTACGGCATTTGAAGTCCTGGAGCGTGAGTTGGGCGGTGCGCAGGCTATTTTCGGGGAGGTGAACGTAGACTGGCTGCGGATCAGAGAGGGCTGTGAACATATTCTTTCAAACCACTCCAAAGACTTACGCGTCGCCAGCTGGCTGGCTTGGGCTCTATATGAATGCGAGTCTGTTATTGGGTTATCTGCGGGCCTGGGATTGATTCATTATTTGTGCAAGGAGCATTGGCTGCTTTTTCATCCCAGAAAGTTACGAACACGTTCGGCGAGCATGCAATGGCTCTTGCTAAAACTTGAAAAGGCACTGGGAGAAGATATTTCCATTACTCACCAGCTTCCTGAATTCCAGCAACTGCTCAGACAGCTTGATGGATTGGATGAAATATTCAATCTGTATCTGGGAAGTGATGCCCCGTTGTTGCTGCCGTTGAGAAGACGGCTCGCCCGTATGATTCTGCGCGCTGAGCAGGTTGAGAAAGAGCCTGTCAAGGTGGTGGAGCGCGTCAAGCAGGCTGCGGTTCAGTTATTTTCAAGTGACTCCGACATTGACAACGAGAGAGATGCTCAGCGAACTTTAAGTCTGCAAGAGAGTACCGTACGCAGCCTTTGCAGATGGTGGCTCAAGCAAAAAACTACAGACCCACGGGCTTTTCGCCTTGGTCGCTCGCAGGTCTGGTACGCGGTGGACAGTCTTCCTGAGAGAAACAGTGAGAAAATAACGCAGTTAAGGAGATTGCCGGCTGACAAGCTGAGTAATTACCAAGAGCGATTCGAACAGGGTCTTTACGCAGACCTTATTGTAGATATTGAAGCAAGTCTTGCAGGCTCGCCTTTTTGGTTTGATGGTCAGCGAATGGTCTGGAGCTGTCTGAAAGCTTTAGGTGGCGAAGCGGCAATGCGCGAGGTGGAGGTTCAATTTGCTTTGCTTTTAAATCGCGTTCCAGACCTTGTTGAACTTCGCTTCCACGATGGTGTGCCGTTTGCAGACGTGGAGACGTTACAGTGGATCGCCGCTTATATTCTGCTTCCCGAGGTCCATGTCAGTAACGCACATAGCAGCGAACGTCAGAATGACGTGTCAGAACAAAGTTCGTTGTACCAAGACGTCCTGCCTGTTTTGCAGAAAAAAGGGCTTAAGGCCGCTGTGCGATTGGTGAATGATCATTTGAACGGCGTAGAGGGTGGGCGAGAGCGATTTTTCTGCAAACTATGCATCGCACGTCTCTGTATAGATGCAAAAAAATACGAGTTGGCGAAGGTTCAACTTGAGTACCTTGATCAAGAACTTAAAATAGCACGCTTGCCGGTATGGGAACCCACGGTCTTCCTGGATGTATCGCGCTTGTTATATAGCTGTTATGAGCGAATTGCTCTGAACGATAAGGCAGCAGCGCGCAAAGAAGTAATTTACCAGAGGCTGTGTCATTACGACCTTGAACGATTTATTGATAGCTAATGTACAGTTGAATGAATTGAGGGGAAATAAAATGGCCAGAGAAGGCTCTGTAGCGCCCAAAGAAAGGATTAACGTGACGTTCAAGCCTGCTGTTGGTGACGCGCAGGAAGAAATAGAGCTGCCGCTGAAGTTGCTGGTTCTTGGCGATTTCATACAACGCGCGGACGAGCGAAAGCTTGAAGAGCGTAAATCAATCAGTATCGACAAGAATAATTTCGATGATGTATTGGCGAAACAGGAGCTTGAACTGGTACTGAATGTGCCTGACCGCTTGCAGTGTGATAGCGGGGCTGACGAGCTGACTGTCAGCATCAAGGTCTCTTCGATGAAAGACTTCAACCCTGCCAGTCTCGTCGAACAGATTCCGGAGCTTAAAAAGCTGATGGAGCTCCGCAACGCCCTAATGGCGCTCAAGGGGCCGCTGGGGAACATGCCTTCTTTTCGCAAGGCCATCGAGCATGTCATTACGGATGAAACATCGCGTAAGAACGTGCTGGATGAGCTTGGCCTGGATGTCGCGTCGCAACGGTAATGTCGGATTTATTGTCAGGAATTAACATATGAACACAAAAGCCATACCGCAGCGCGACGCAAATGAGCTTCACCATGGAATTCTCGATCAGATTATTGCGCATACCCGATTAGAGCCTTGTGACGACGCCTATGGCATTGCCAAACGAGGGGTGGCAGCATTTATTGAAGAGTTGCTGAAGCCGCGTAATAACAACGAGCCTGTCAAAAAAGCGCTGGTTGATCGGATGATTACCGAGATTGACGTCAAGCTGAGTCGCCAGATGGACGAGATCATCCATCATGTAGAATTTCAGGCGTTGGAAGCTTCATGGCGTGGGTTACAGTTACTGATTGATCGAACCGATTTTCGTGAAAATATAAAAATCGAGTTATTAAGCGTTTCCAAACAGGATCTTCTAGAGGATTTCGAAGATTCACCTGAAGTGGTTCAGTCGGGCCTCTATAAACACGTCTATACCGCTGAGTACGGCCAGTTTGGCGGTAATCCCGTTGGCGCAATCATCGCCAATTATTTCTTCTCGCCAAGCGCCCCTGATGTCAAAACCATGCAATACGTTTCAAGCGTTGCCTGTATGGCGCATGCACCTTTCATCGCTGCTGCGGGTGCCAATTTTTTCGGGCTTGAGCAGTTCACCGGTCTGCCTGACCTCAAGGATCTGAGCGATCATTTCGAAGGGCCGCAGTTCGCCAAATGGCAGAGCTTCCGGCAGCAAGAAGACGCTCGGTATCTTGCCTTGACCGTGCCGCGTTTCCTGCTGCGCAGTCCTTACGAGCCAGAGGAAAACCCGGTAAAAACGTTTGCCTACAAGGAAAACGTTGCGAATAGCCACGAGCACTATCTATGGGGAAATACGGCCTATGCATTTGCGACGAAGCTGACAGACAGTTTTGCCCAATTTCGTTGGTGTCCCAACATCATCGGGCCACTGAGTGGTGGTGCGGTGGAAGACCTTCCCTTGCACCGATTTCACAGCATGGGTGAAATCGAGACAAAGATTCCGACGGAGGTCCTGGTCTCTGATCGCCGAGAGTATGAACTCGCAGAAGAGGGGTTTATCGCGCTGACCATGCGCAAAGGAAGCGATAACGCCGCGTTCTTTTCCGCAAGTTCGGTGCAAAAGCCCAAGTTCTTTGGCAACCATTCGGAAGGCAAAATAGCCGAGCTTAATTACAGGCTAGGGACCCAGCTGCCCTACATGATGATTGTCAACCGCCTCGCGCACTACCTCAAGGTGTTGCAGCGAGAGCAGATCGGGTCCTGGAAAGAGCGAGCGGATCTGGAGAGTCAACTTAATAAATGGATTCGCCAGTACATTGCAGATCAGGAAAGCCCGAGCGCGGAAGTGCGAGGAAGACGCCCGTTACGCTCAGCGCAAATTATTGTTAGCGACGTTGAAGGTGATCCTGGCTGGTACCGTGTCAGTTTGAATATCCGTCCTCATTTCAAATATATGGGTGCTGATTTTACTCTGTCGCTGGTCGGGAAAATGGAAAAGGAATAGGTAATGCCATGAGAGGCCTCGGTAGTCTTTTTGAACGTCTTGCCGAAGTGAGGTTACAGCCGCCAGGCTTTTCTGAGCAAGAACAGTTAACGGCATCGATAGCGACACATTTGTCGAACATGCTTGGCGCTCGTGCAGGAAGCGTGAAAATGCTACCTGATTATGGCTTGCCTGACTTGAATGACATGAGCATGAGCGCTCACGATATATTGAGGCAGTCCCGAGTGGCAATCGAGAAAGCTGTCAGGCTCTATGAGCCACGCTTGTCAGAGGTTTACGTTATGTCTGAAGGGCACTCGGAAAATAGGTTGACACTGCAATTTTTTATTGACGCAACTTTAAAAGCTGACGGCATTAAAAAGGCTGTTCGGTTTTCCGCAACTGTCAGCGAAGCCGGAAGGGTAAGGGTGAGTTGAGTATGCCAAGTGATTCTCGCGAATCAGTTGCTTTCTGTTTCTTTACCTAAACTCCGTTATTCATTCATAAAACAAGATCCGGCAGGTGAGCATTGTCATTTAACCATTACTATCAAGAGGAACTGATGGCCCTGCGTCAGTCGGGCCGGCAGTTTTCTGATCGGAATCCGGCATTGGCTTCTTTTTTGGGGCAGGCAGGTCAGGATCCCGACGTTGAACGGTTGCTTGAAGGGTTTGCTTTCCTGACGGGTCGTTTGCGTCAAAAACTCGATGATGATCTGCCTGAGTTGACTCATTCGCTTATGCAATTGTTATGGCCCAATTATATGCGACCGATGCCGGCAGTGAGCATGTTGCAGTTCGATCCGTTGATGGCTGTAGGACCTGGTATAAGGGTCGAGCGCGATACCCCGGTAGAAAGTGAGCCCGTGAAGGGGCAGGTCTGTCAATTTCGTACCTGTTTTCCAACCGATATTCTTCCACTGAAGTTGGCAAATGTTTCCTACTCGGCCAGCGCGGAGGCGGCGACATTGACGTTGTCTCTGGAGATGACAGGTGACGGGCACCTGGGGGCGCTGGAGCTGAATAGGCTACGCCTGCACTTTGCAGGCGATCGCGCTATTAGCCAAGCGCTGTATCTTGGCCTCATGCGCAAACTGAAAAGCGTTAAGTTATTACTGTTGGATGAACAGGGCAAGCCGCTTCTGAATGGGGATGGCAAATCATATGAACTGAGCATTTCTGCAGATCAAGTACAGCCAGTGGGCTTTGCAGAAGATGAGTCATTGATCCCTTATCCGCTGAACACTTTTCGCGGTTATCGCTACCTGCAAGAGTACTTTTGCTTTCCGGAAAAATTCCTTTTTTCTGATATTGGCGGTCTTCAGATCATCACATCAGTGGGTGAAGATCTATTGAAAGTTGCTCGTGGCTTTCAGCTAATCTTTGAAATGCATGGCGAGGATATGCTGCACCTTCGGCCGAAGGTTGAACATATAAAATTATATTGCACACCCGTGGTCAACTTGTTCAAACAGGATGCACTCCCCATTTTGGCCGACGCACGACAGGATGAGTATCTGCTGATTCCTGCGCACTACGGTCATGGCAAGTGCGGGGTTTACTCGGTTGATAGCGTCACCGGATGGCAGCCAGGAGGCAGGGGATATCAGAACTATGTGCCCTTTGAGTCCTTCGAACATGATCCGGCCGTCGATGTGCAGAGCAACGCCCCTTATTACAGCGTGCGTCATCGTGACTCCGTAGCGCATGGAGGGCTGGATACTTACCTGAGTTTCGATACGCGTGGCGACCGAGACAACGAAACGATCTCGATTGGATTGACCTGCACCAACCATAATCTTCCACAGCAGATCAGGGCCGGCGGGATATGCAAGCCGTGCGAAGGCACTCCAGACTTCCTGCGGTTCAGAAATATTACACCGGCAACTAAAAGCTATGCGCCGCCGATTGGACGTGACTTTCTATGGCGCGTCATTAGTAACATGTCGCTGAATTATCTGTCTCTGGCAAGTATCGAAGCTTTAAAGGTCATTATCGAGACCTACGACTTGCCGCGTTATTACGACAAGCAAGCGGAGAAGGTCAGTCAGCATTTGTTAAGTGGGCTGAAATCGATACGTCACCAGCACGTTGATCGCTTGCATGATGGCCGGCCGGTGCGAGGCATTAAAACCGAGCTGCTCATTGCCCCTGGCGCGCTTGCAGACGAAGCCAGTCTGTTTCTGTTTGCGTCAGTCCTAAACGAATTCTTTGCGCTTTATGCCAGTTTGAATTCTTTCCATGAACTGCATGTAAAAACCGCTCAGGGAGGTGGTTACGAATGGACGCCACGCATGGGGCAGCAGCCGCTGCTCTGACTACGCTCAGCCAGCATATACGGGAATATTCGGTGTATCAGGCGATTCCTTTGATCCTCGGGGTTTTACGTGAAGTTCACCCGGATGCCGATGATGAGCAACTGCATGCTTTTCTTGAATTAAGGGCAAATCCCAGTCTTGGATTTCCATGTAGCGACATAGAACGTCTGGATTTTTTTCATGAGCACACTGACCTGTATGTCCGGTTGTACCTCAACGTGATGAGCCTGGTCGGGTCCGGTTCACCGCTGCCGGCTTTCTATGCCGAGCAGGCGTTGGGGGAACGGGACAAGCCTAATGCCACTCGGGATTTCCTGGATATTTTTAATCATCGCCTGCAAAAACTGATGTTGCCTGTCTGGCGCAAGTACCGCTATCACGCGGTGTTTGCCAGTGGCGCAACCGATCCTTTTTCCGAACATCTCTTTGCATTGATCGGTTTACATGGCGCGCGCATTCGAGAAACAACCGAGTTGAACTGGAAGCGGCTGTTGCCCTATCTGGGGCTCTTGAGCCTGCGTGCTCATTCTGCCGCGTTGATCGAGTCGGTGCTTCGTTACTACTTCAAGCATGCCCGGATGTTCATCGAACAATGTGTCGAGCGAACGGTTGAGATCAGTCGTGCTCAGCTCAATTGCCTTGGCAAAGCCAACAACCAGCCAGGGCGGAATATGGTGCTGGGTGTGCGTGTTCCAGATCGGAGTGGCAAGTTTCGCATTCATATAAAGCAGCTTGATTGGGAGCGCTTCCACGAATTTCTACCCGCCGGCCGGAGCTACCAACCGTTGGGCGCACTTGTGCGGTTCACGTTGCGCGATCCACTGGATTACGACGTTTGTCTCGAGCTTCTTAATTCGGATATCAGGGATCTGCGCATTGGCCAATCGAACACCTGCCACCTGGGTTGGACCAGTTGGCTCGGGCGCGAGCATGCCCAAGGGCTTGTGACGTTCAACAGACCGACTAATAAGGACTATTCATGATCGATGTAGACCTGCAGCAGCTCGTCAGAGCCCTTGATGCCCCTACACGCAGCGAGCTTGAGGGGGCCGCCGAACGTTGTGTTTCCAGAGGCAGTAGTAAAATTTCGGTTGAGGATCTGCTGGTTGCCCTGCTGGAACGGCCTGATGGAATGCTTGCGCGTGCGCTGCTGGAGGCCGATGTTGCAGCTGACGAATTTGCAGGCTTCCTTCGCCAGCCGATCGAGCAAAGTGCAATCCGTAACCCGGTATTCTCTGCCGAGCTTGTTCAGTGGCTTCAAGACGCGCTGTTGATTTCCAATCTGGATTTGGGCGAAAGCCTCATTGACCAGGCTGCGTTGATTCTTGCCTTGCTGCGCAATCCTTCGCGCTATGCGGACCGTCCATACCAGTCGTTATTGGGCAGGATCAACATTGAACGCTTTCGCGATTACGCCCTTGCCCAGCAATCACCGGACGTAGCAAAGCCAGCCCTGAATCAAAGTGAATCGCTACTTGCACGTTTCACTCATAACCTGACGCAGCAGGCCCGAGAGGGTTTGCTGGATCCCGTACTATGTCGTGATGACTGCTTGCGCCAGATGGTCGACATACTGGCTCGTCGACGCAAGAACAATCCGATTGTGGTGGGCGAGGCGGGTGTCGGCAAAACCGCAGTTGTCGAGGGACTGGCGCTGCGGATCGTTCATGGTGAAGTGCCTGATCTGTTGAAGAATGTCGAGCTACTGTCTCTGGATATGGGGTTGCTCCAGGCGGGCGCCAGTATCAAGGGTGAGTTCGAGCGTCGTTTGAAGGGTGTCATTGAGGAAGTCCAGTCTTCACTCAGGCCTGTCATTCTGTTCATTGATGAAGCCCACACGCTCATCGGGGCCGGTGTTCAGGCCGGAGGGTCGGATGCGGCCAACCTGTTGAAGCCTGCGCTGGCACGCGGGGAGCTGCGTACCATTGCAGCGACAACGTGGGCCGAATACAGACAATATTTCGAAAAGGATCCGGCGCTTGCACGTCGCTTTCAACCGGTCCGCGTAATGGAACCCACGGTGGAGCAGGCCATCACCATTCTGCGTGGGCTCGCGCCGTTATATGAACGCAGTCATGGCGTCTATCTGCGCGATGACGCTGTGGTTGCCGCTGCCCGGCTTTCGGCCCGCTACCTTTCCGGGCGTCAGTTGCCGGATAAGGCAGTTGACCTGCTCGATACAGCGTGTGCTCGTGTGCGAATCGGTCTGGTTGCCGTGCCTGAACGTCTTGAGCATCTGCGAGGTGAACTTGCTCGGCAACGAAGGCATTTCGAGGCAATACAGCGTGATGCCAATGCCGGGTTGTCGGTTGATGAAAGCTTGCTGAATACGCTGGTTTCTGACCTGTCACTAATGCAGAGCGACGCGGATGCGCTTGAGCGCAGGTGGGTTGATCAACTCGCAGCCGTCAAGCGGCTCATTGATCTGCGCAGTCAACTGGCCGACCGAAAAGTACAGCAGGCAGGCGAGGGTAGCGACTCTCAATACACGCAGGCGCTGGAGTCCGAGTTGACTGAGGTCCGACAGGCCCTGATCGATACGCAAGTGAATGAGCGTCTGGTGAGCTTTGAAGTGTGCCCCAGACTGATCGCAGAAGTGGTGAGTGCCTGGACTGGAATTCCGGTGTCGCGATTGGCTCAGGAACACAGTGAACGGATTGACCGTTTCTCTTCAGAACTACGTTTGCGCATCAGGGGCCAGGAGCAGGCGATGCAGACCATCGAGAAATCGGTGAGGGCATCGGCTGCCGGTTTGAATACACCCGGTGCCCCAACCGGAGTATTTCTTCTGGTAGGGCCCAGCGGCGTCGGCAAGACCGAAACAGCTATTGTTCTGGCTGACCTGCTGTATGGCGGCGAGCGTTTTCTCACGACGATCAACATGTCCGAGTTTCAGGAAAAACATACCGTTTCCCGTTTGATCGGCGCACCGCCGGGCTACGTCGGTTATGGCGAGGGAGGCATGTTGACTGACGCTGTTCGACAGAAGCCTTACTCGGTGATTCTGCTTGATGAGGTGGAGAAGGCGGACCCGGATGTACTGAATCTGTTCTATCAGATCTTCGATAAAGGCGTAGCCAACGACGGAGAGGGCCGGGAAATCAATTTTCGCAACACACTCATTCTGATGACCTCCAACCTCGGCGCCGAGGTGATCCATGCCAACTGCCACGAGAGCACACTCCCTGATGCCAAACAGCTGGCGATTCACCTAGAGCCAGTACTCAGCGCACATTTCAAACCGGCATTGCTGGCCAGAATGCGCGTTGTGCCTTACTACCCCATCACGGGTGTAGCGCTTCGTGAACTGGTCGAACTAAAGCTGAGTCGCCTTGGAGAGAGACTTGAATCCCGTGGCCTCACCTTCAGCTACTCGCAGAGTCTGGTTTGTCATCTACTGGAGCATTGCACACAAAGCCACAGCGGCGCCCGACTGATCGATCAGTTACTCGAGTCCTCCCTGACCCCGTTGATAGCGGACCGTTTGCTCAGCGCCATGAGCAGCGGTAAAGCCTTGTGCAGAGTTCATGCGACGCTGGACAGCTCAGGCGGAGTTGTCTGTGAATTCGAATAACTATGGGCTTACAGGACGTAGCGCTGCCCTGGGCCGAACAACCCATCTTCTGGGCAAGATTCTCGACAGCACCTGCACTGTATTGCTTACTGGCGAGACCGGAACGGGCAAGGAGGTCGTGTCTCGTGCTATCCACGAGTACGGACCTCGCCGTTCCAACGCATTTGTTGTACAGAATTGCGCTGCGTTTCCCGAAGCTCTTCTGGAAAGCGAGCTGTTTGGCTATTGCAAAGGGGCGTTTACCGGCGCTGATCGTGATCGACCTGGCTTGTTCGATGTTGCTCATGGCGGCACGCTTCTACTCGACGAAATTGGCGATATGCCGATGCTGCTGCAAGCAAAGCTACTGCGAGTGTTACAGGAAGGAGAGATTCGGCCGCTGGGCGCCAACAAGGTTCGCAAGGTCGATGTGCGAATCATTGCCGCTACTCATCGCGATTTGCCAACGCTCATTGCAGAAGGGCGTTTTCGTGAAGACCTTTACTACCGTCTGGCACAGTTTCCCATTGAGCTTCCTCCGTTACGTCAACGCGTGGGTGATATAGAAATATTGGCCCGGCATTTTTCCGATAAGGCATGCCAGCACTCACAACGAGATCCGTTGCAATGGTCGCGGGCTGCCGTGACTGCTTTATCGGGATACGCCTTTCCGGGCAACGTTCGACAGTTGAAGGGGTTCGTCGAGCGGGCAGTGTTGTTATGCGAAGACGGTGAGTTGAAACCGGAACACTTTCCCATCCCCGCCAACCCGATAAGCAATCCGACTTGCCTTTCGCTACGTGAGCGCATCGAACAGTTCGAACGCGACGTACTGCTTGAGTGTTTGCGCGATTGTAACGGCAACCGGAGTCGTGCAGCACGCACTCTCGGGGTGTCACGACGCACGCTGCTTTATCGTCTGGCGCATTTGAAGATCGGTGCTGCTCACGGACGGCCTGATTAACTGCTGAATCACCACGATTGCCTAACTCATTATCTGGGACCTTTTTCCAATGAACGTTCATTGTCGGCGCTCTGCGCCTTTTATGCTCGCTGCGATGATTTGCCTTGGAGGGTGCACTGGCCATTTCAAGTTCAGCGATGATCAATACCGGGCTTTGGGCAGCCCTGAACCCACCAGCCGAAACGAAGTAGCAGACGAATCGAGTGTGGGGCTCCTGGACATTGCCCACCCCCGTGTCAGCGCATTCTATGGGCGTGAGCTGTTATGAGCCGCCGTTCGGTTGTATCGCTGCCTCCATCAGGATTTACAGGGCTGAATTCAATGAGTCTTCACGTTAGCCGAGTCAAACGGTCACTGTTGTTACTGCTGTTACTCATGCTCAACGGTTGTTCAGCTCTCTCACCGTACTCAACGCAAACCCGTATGGATATTCGACTGAATGCAGACAATCAGCTTAACCCTGATGTCAATGGCAGGCCCTCGCCGATTGTTCTCAAGGTCCTGGAACTCAGGCGTCCGGTGACCTTCGAGAATATGGATTTCTTTTCGCTTTACCAACGGACTGCTCAGGCACTCGGGCAAGACCTGATTGCAAGCGAAGAGTTTGAACTTCGTCCAGGCGAGAGTATTGAACTGAAGCTGAAACTGGATCAAGGCAGTCGTTACATCGGTGTACTGGCTGCCTATCGAAATTTGCCGGAAACCCAATGGCGTCACGTGATCAAGGTTCACCCCAAACAGCAGAATCGAGCCGTTTTCGTACTGGGTGAATCCGGCCTTCAACGGGCAGATAGCCAGACAGGCACAGGAAATCCGACATGAACGCGCACAAGGTTATCTGGCAGGAAGGCATGTTGCTGCGGCCGCAGCACTTTCAACATAACGATCGTTACTACGACCATCAATTGCGGGTTCGCACTCAGTTGGCGGGCGCCTACAACTGGGGGTTCACAGCCCTTGAAATTGATCCGCACTTTTTGGGCTCGGGACAGATCGTACTTGCTCAGGCCTCGGGCATCCTGCCGGACGGTAGCGTGTTCGACATACGCGACCGTAACAGTCCATTGGCGCTGGATATTCCTGCAAACACTTCAAACATGCCGGTGTACATAGCGCTGCCGACAATGGCGGGCAATTGCATTGAGGCACGCAGCCATGAACAGGCGGAAGTGATCGCACGCTTTACAGCCTACGCAACGGATGTCCTGGATTCGAACGCCGGAGCAGACTGTTCCACTTCGGTGTTTTGCGCGCGCCCGGAATTTCGTCTGTTAGTGGGAGAGCCTCGGGGAGAGCACGCCTACACCCTGCTCAAGTTGGGTCATATTCTTATCTGCAGCCCTGACAAGGCAATAACGCTGGACACCGGTTTTTCACCGGCTTTCATCAGCGCCAGTGGTTCACGCTACTTGATGTCGTGCCTCAAGGAGGTTGTAGGTCTGCTGCAGCATCGAGGCGACATCATCGCCGAGCGCATCGGTACATACGGCCAGGCGCGTGGTGCAGAGACGGGCGATTTCATGATGTTGCAACTGATCAACCGCAATGCGTTGGTACTTCAACACTATCTCGATACCCGGCAGGTACACCCCGAAGAACTGTATCGGGCGCTGTTGTCTCTTTTTGGCGAGTTGTCGACGTTCGGCGATGAAAGCAGACGTCCTCGACTGGAGGGCAGCTATCAGCACAGTGATCAGGGCGCAACGTTCAAACGTTTAATGTTTGCCATTCGACAAATGCTGTCGATGGTTATCGAGCAGCACGCGCAGGAGCTTGAGTTGCAGCCCAGACAGTACGGCGTTCTGGTGTCGCCTCGGGTGGATCGTGAGTTGCTGGGGGATGCCTCATTTGTCATTGCCGCTCGTGCTGATTGCGATACCGAAGAGCTGCGTGGGCGACTGCCTTCGCACCTCAAAGTAGGCTCTGTGGAAAGTATTCGCGAACTGGTGAGTCTGCACTTGCCGGGTATGCGGCTCAGGCCGCTGCCTGTGGCTCCGCGGCAAATACCGTTTCACGCTGCAAAAGCCTATTTCATTCTCGATATCGATGACCGGGACCAAAGCGGAATCGATAAGTCAGGGGGATTTGCTTTCCATGTATCAGGTGAATTTCCGGGGCTTGAGTTGCAGTTCTGGGCGATCAGAAATTGAGCAGGGTGATGGATATGCAAAGCAGTCGCGAAGACCATGCCGTTACCTATGGCCGGGACAATGTCTGGCCGGGTGATGACATGTTCACGAGTCCCCACGATGCGAATCTTTTCGAAGGTCTGCAGGAACGGTTGATCAACAATCCCCGGCAGGTAGCCGAAAAGCGGGTCAGTATCCATGTCAATCCACTGGTTGCTGCCGCGAGCGAACTGCTGGCTCAGGTGTCCAGGCTGTCTGCAGCCGAAGGCTTTGGCGATATTGCACTGCTGAACGTACAGCTGTCGGACCAGATCAAGCTGTTCGAGGCCGTGGGCCGGCGAAACGCTATAGAAAATGATCAGCTGTTGGCTGCGCGTTACGTGCTGTGTACGGTCGTGGATGAAGCTGTGTTGAACACGCCCTGGGGCAGCAAGAGTGACTGGTCGAAGATCAGTCTGCTGAGCCGTTTTCACAAGGAGACATTTGGCGGCGAAAAATTCTTTCAACTCCTCGAAAAGCTTTCTGCCAATCCGTTCAAGCATCTGCCCATGCTCGAGCTGATGTACCTGTGTCTGGCGCTCGGGTTCGAGGGGAAATACCGCTCGCACCGCCTTAATGGCCATGAACTGGAAGACATCCGCGACAGCCTTTATCGGCAGATAAGGCATGTGAGAGGCGACGTGTCCCGAACGCTTTCACCTCGCTGGCAGGGCGCACCATCCAGGGCTTCTGAACGGCTGCGTGTCGTACCGGTATGGCTGGTCGTGCTGTTCACCGTTATCAGCCTGGCTGTGCTGTATTGCGGATTTACCTGGGTACTCGGCGAGCAGCGTGAGGTCGTACTCAAATCCTATCAGTCAGCATATCTGGCAGCGCTTGAGCTCCGATCTTGAAATGAGAAATGCAATGAAAACCCTGCTCAAAAAATTCATCGCGCTGCTGTGCAGTACCTGGGCCTGGTCGCTGCTGTTGGTGCTTGTGCTGGCTGTCTGTATCTGGATATTTGGGCCACTGCTGGCGGTGGCGGATAACAGGTTTTGGGAGAGCCCCATTGCGCGTCTCGTATCGATCAGTGTGTTGTTTCTGGTTTGGGGGCTCGGGATTGTCTTCAACAACTGGCGCGTTGGTTTGCAGAAAAAACAAGCGCAAGGCAGTCATGCAGGTCAAGAACTTCTGCGTAAGTCTGTCGCCGTTGAAAAAGAGCACCTGGAGCTTGTCAGTCGTTTCAATGATGCCCTGCGCGTGCTCAAGGATTCTGCGCTGTATGGCGAATTGGGTGCCCGGGGTCGAGTCGAGCTGCCCTGGTATGCACTGATCGGCCCGCAGGGCAGCGGCAAGACCAGCCTGCTGGATTTTTCCGGACTCGACTTTCCCCTCGACAGGGTCGGGCGCAAACTGACGCACGACACGAGCAGCACCAGCAGTTGTGGCTGGTATTTTACCGAGCAGGCTATTTTGCTGGATACATCGGGCCGCTATCTTGACCAGCCTGTACCCGAGGTCGACGGCAGCGCCTGGATGACCCTTCTGGGGTTGTTACGGGGCCGCCACCGCGTACAGCCGCTCAGCGGTGTGCTGGTGACATTGCCAGTGGACATTTTGGTTGACGAGCGTGACAAGCGTCTGGAGAAAATGGCTGAAGATGTGCGCGCGCGCCTGGACGAAGTTTTTCAGCAGCTGCACGTTGATGTACCGGTTTATCTGATACTGACCAAGGCCGATTCGATAGCAGGTTTCGATGATTTTTTTGATCAACTGTCCCGCGAGGAAAGTGAGCAGGTCCTTGGGGGCACATTTCAAAACGGTCAGAGTGGCACTGATAGCGGTGTTCTCATTCAGGAGTTTGAAACGTTGCTGCAACGGCTTGGCAGCCAGGTCATTACCCGCATTCATCAGGAACGAGACAGCCAGCGCCGCGGCAAAATGCTTGAATTCCCCAACTTGCTTGGAGGTATCGCACACAGACTGGGTGTTTTTGTCGAACTCGCGTTCTCCGGAAATCGCTATCAGCGCGCCAATCACCTTCGTGGGTTCTATCTGACCCGTGCGCCGCAACTTGCTCAGAGCTCTCAAAGAGCTGATGGGGAGGGAGGTACCGGATTACAGGTTCCACAACCTGGAAAAGCACGGTTCATTCATGATCTGTTGCGACATGTGATTTTCCCTGAGTACGATCTCGCTGTGCTCAACAAGGAAGCACGCGGAAAGATTCTTTGGCGTCAGAGGGCAGTGTATTGCGCTGCGCTATTGTTTTTGTCTGGGTTTGGTGTGCTATGGGCGACCGGTTTCAGTGCTAACCACGACCGGCTGGAACGGCTTCGTATTCTGGGTGAGCAGTGGGCGCAACAACGTTCATCGCTCACCGCCGAGGATGATCTACTGACAGTCCTTGATAGCCTGAACACCCTTTATCAGGCCGCTCAAGTCTTTCCGGACCGCAGTGATGTCACTCTGTATGAGCGCAACGGTCTTTATCAGGGCGAGCCTGCAAATGATGTGCTTTTACGCGCTTATCATGCCCAGTTGCAGGGTCAGTTGCTGCCTCGAGTGGCGCGGATGTTTGAAGCCCGCATAATGGCCAGCCTGCAGGATCGCGAGCAGTTACTGGACAACTTGCGCGCCTATCTGATGCTGATTCAGCGTGAACACCGGATACCTTCTGCGCTGAAGGAGCGGGTGGCGACCGACTGGTCAATTCGTTATGTCGGGCATGCACAGGCTCAGGACGAGTTGAATCAGCATTTTGGGCGTTTGCTCGAACAGTCTTTTGCCTATCCGCTAAACGACGCATTAGTGGCGCAGGCTCGGCAGGTGCTGCGTAACGAATCCTTCGCCAACGTGGTTTATCGGGTATTGCGTGAAAAAGCGCGTGTACTTCCGGACTACAGCCTTGGCCACCACACCGGCCCTCAGGCAAAGCATTTGGCTGGTACTGACTATCGGATTCCCGGGCTCTATACACGCCAGGGCTACGAGCAGTATTTCGTTACCCGTGGTACAGCCGTGGTAACTGAAATCATGCGTGACAACTGGGTCCTGGGTGAAAGTGAACAGTACAACGCACATCAGTTGCGAGCATTGATGGTCGAACTGGAAAAATTGTACTTTCGTGATTATGCCGATCATTGGGCCGAAGCGATCGGTCGGGTTTCGCTGCAGCCCTTTGAAGGAGCCAGCCAGGCTGCCGTGCAACTGGCCGGGCTGACGGCAGCGCATTCGCCTTTGCTGCAGTTGCTTGTCGAGGTGCGTGACAACACACTTTTCCCGGTCCTTGCAGACAGTCTCGGTGCTATGAAAACCGAGGCTGAAAAGATTGCACCGGGCCCTGTGGCGCTCACCCAGGTTGCCGCGATTGGCGATACGTTGCAGCAGACGGTGACCGATAGCCTGCCCACAACGGCGAAGCAATCATTGCAGCGTCGCTTCGATCCTTTGCACCGCTTGCTGGATGCCGAAAATGGTCCTGCCGCCGATCTGATTACAGCATTGAACGCCATCAATGAATTGCAGATGCAAATGGCCGCATTGGGTCGCTCCGGTCAGCCTGAACTGGCGGCCTACGAGATGGCAAAGGGACGAATGTCCGGGCAGCGAGACGCCTTGAGCAATCTGCGCAATGCCGCGACTGTGTTACCCCAGCCTCTGGGCGGCTGGTTGAACGCGTTGGCTGAGGATACCTGGAGCTTTGTGCTGTATCAGTCTCACCATTACCTCAACCAACGCTACAAGGCAGAGCTTTACAGTTTCTATGAACAGTCTCTCGCCAAACGCTATCCGTTCCATGCGCACAGCAGCAGTGATGTGGCGCTTAATGATTTTCGCGAGTTCTTCGGCGCGCAGGGCATAGCCGAGCGCTTCTTCGATAGCTACCTGAAGCCCTTCGTCAGTGGCGATCCTGGCCGTTATCGACTGCGCACGATTGACGGCCACAGTCTGCCGATGAGTCGTGCCTATCTGGATCAGATGGCGGGTGTTTATAAAATCCGCAGTAGCTTCTTTGCTCACCGAACGCAGGAACCGCAGGTGCAATTCACTCTTGAACCTCACACCCTCGACCCTGCTGTACGCCGCGCCGAGTTCCGCCTGGGTGATCAGTCACTTGAGTATCGTCACGGCCCCATCGTACCGATGCTATTCAGGTGGCCCGCTGATACTGAGGATGGACGTACAAGTCTGGTGATGGAAGGCATGGTCGGCCGGCCGCTGGGCATCGAAAAGAATAGCGGCCCATGGTCATTGTTCCGCCTCTTTGACCTGATGCAGACCGAGCCCCTGAAGGGCCGTGATGTTCTTGTGCTCAAGGCCGATGTCGGTGGCATGCGTGCGAACTATCTGTTGTCGAGCCAGCGTGCGCCCAATCCGTTCGATATGAGTGTATTACGTGATTTTCGTATGCCTGCTCAGCTTTGATGACATCCGAAAGCGAACTCGCACTCGACGCCGATCTGACCTGTCAGTCAACCAATTGCACCAGCTCAGGCTCCATCGAATTCGCGCCCATCTCAAGCAGCGCCAGCGTCACCGGCAACTTGAAACGCCGCCGCCCGGCGCTGCCCGGATTCAGGTACAACGTGTCGTCGCGCCAATCGATAAGGGGTTTATGTGAATGGCCGGTGACGACCAGTTTCACGCTTTCATCTAGCAGCGCCGGAACGTCAGCGATGTCGTGGACCAGCAGGGTTTGCCAGCCTTCAATGTCGAAGCGCAGGTGATCGGCGATATTTTTTGCCCACTCGGCGTCCACATCGTTGTTGCCGCGCACGATGTGCAGCGGGGCGATGGCGCTGAGTTGGTCGACGATGTCCTGGCTGCCGATGTCACCGGCATGGATGATGGCTTCGCAGCCCTCAAGTACCGCAACGGCTTCAGGACGAAGCAGTCCGTGGGTGTCGGAAATCACGCCAACTTTCATCAGGGGCCTCGGGTCAGGAGCGGGGTAGGGAGGCAGTGTAACCCTTTGAGTTCGAATGGTTGATGGGGGACTGTAGCGTGCGACGCTCAGGAAGTACCCGCGCGTCGCAACCTCAAGACCGTGTCAGGCCTGACCAACCTTGATCACCACCTTGCCAAACGCGCCTCTGGCCAAGTGCTCATATGCCTCGCGAGCTTGTTCGAATGAATAGACATGATCGATTACCGGACGAATCTTGTGCTCGTTGAGAAAGGCGTTCATCCGGTCAAACGACGAGCGAGGTGCTACGGCGATACCGCGAAAGGTGGTCTGGCGGAAGATCATTGGCATCAGGTTCAGCGCCGAAGTCTGGCCGGTCAGAAAACCGATCTGCGCGATGCTCCCGCCCGCTTTGGTGGCCGCAATCGAATGATTGATGCCGTCGCCACCGGCTACGTCCAGTAATAGGTCCACACCCTTGCCGTCGGTGAGTTTCACTACTTCGTCTGCCCACTCGGGATGGGTTCGATCAGCAGGAATGTCGTACGGTTAATTGATTTTGGTTGCCAGTATATGCCCGTAAGGTCGTTGCCATTGCGGTCTACAGTTTCCCCAAGCAGGGACTCTGCGAAGCTAGCTAAAACCTGCGGTCTAGAACTTTGTTCGCGGAAATCAACCTAGTTTGCTTTTAGGTAGTCGACGAATAGGCCAACTGCCCTACAGGCATCTCGTTGCCAAGCAGCAGAACGGGTACGCCCCAGGTCAAGAAAATATTCGAGCAATGGCCACATGGCAGTTGGTTGGCCCTGATAGTCATCAAAGAGATAGAGTACATAGTGGCTCTGCCCCTCGACTCCATGCCCTAGTATGAGGGTATGCACGACAGTGTGGTAGCTGGATATATTCGACATAATGCTAGGCGTCTATCTTAGGGATGGTTTAACACTTGATATAACAATATAACCCCCAAAGTATTTTTTGAGACAATATGAGGCAGAGTGTTACGTATCATTGCCGCGCACCAACATAATATTCAATTTTAAAGCTGACGTGTTCACCATTATCGGTAAAGCTGATATTCATCGGAAGTTCGTTTTTTCGATGAGCGTAGCTAACTGTAATCAGACTTTCGCCAGATAAGACCAAGTAATATCCATAGCCATCACAATTTATTTCAAAGAAATTCATACTGCCTTTCCCGTCAGGCCATGTAATATTTCGACCCGAAGTTGTAAACCCAGCTGCTCGAAATTTCTTCAGCGCGTGAGAGGAGCAAATCATCCATTCAGCTTTGCGGGTGGGAAGTGTGATTTCTGAGTTTTCAGTTCGGTGATTGTGGAGTAGTATTTGAACGCTCAGCCAGCTGTGAACTTCTTGAGCCAGATTTGGGCCGTATGTGTCGAATACGTAATAAGTATCGGTTCCCGAAAGAAAAGCTTCTCGTGGGAGGCTAATATTTGAAACTATTGGCGATACTTGACCTATTGTGAGCCTTTTAAACAAATCAAATCTCTTTACTGACGAGCTAAACTTTTCAGTAACTTCGCACTTAAATCTTTCTAGAGATGCAGTATCCAGCTTTTGATTTGCAATCTGAGATATCGTCTTTTCTTTGAGTGCAACACTCAGCAAGTCGCAAAACTCACAAGCATACTCCCGCAAAGTTAATGCTTGCTCTGGTAGAATTCCAAGTCGATCTATAAATCTAGCATTGATCATTGTTTTTAGGAGTGATGTTTTAAGCAGGGGAACCCTTTGTGCTGCAGCTTTTAGTTCGCCCAGCTGGCAACTTGGTATCACTGGTGTAGACATCTCAGGCTTGATAGTTGCGCCAGTTGCACGCAATATGAAAATGTTCCAAAGCTCATATACTACAAGTGCCCCTATGGCATCTACTATTTTATATTCTTGGAGGTCATTGCGAACCGTATAAAAATCAGAAAAATTCTTCGCGGATAAAAATGCTTCGATGCACTCGCCCAACGAAGTTGGGACTGGTGAATGACCCACGTTGAATGAACGCGATCCTGCTGGATTGCGTAATTCCCTACACTCTACGAATATCTCCGGATGTGTGGATAGCAAAGTGGCTAGAGCTCTAAGGGTTTCTGTTTCTATTTCGCTAGAAAATCTATTTAGTGCTATACCTTGCCAACACTCCTCTAAAGCCGTATCTATAGCATCAAACTTTTCTTTGACTATTATCTTGTCTAATATTTTTTCTTCGATATATGCTCGCATCTCGGGCTTGTATTTTGTCTCTATTTTTTCATCAAGCTCGTTTGTTGTTATTCTTCCAGCATAAGTATTGCCAACGTCTTGATCAAGCTCTGGCATGGATGAGTACCCCCACAACTCTGTAACCTTTTCAGGAAGATCCCAGGCGCCTTTGTTGTAGTTGCTCTTGAATTGTATTACTTGACGGATGTTTCTCAATAGTTCCGGAATGTTTTCTGGCTGTTCGCGAGCGGAAGTCTCGATCAGTAAGTTAAAGTGTGCTTGGAGATATGTATATGCTTCATTGCCAGATTTAGCTTTGTTAGCGAAGCTAAGGAATAAACGACCATTTCGGCAAAAACGACCGTATGAAGGAAGTTTATCCTCTCTGAATCTCGCTATTCTTTCAATCACCCCAATCTGTGATCTGTATTCTTCTTTGGCGAGAATTGCCATCATGGCAAGACTCAAATAAAAGCCCGCGATGGATTGATAAACGTCTACCTCTCTAGAAACCTCAACTGTCGCTAAGACAGAAGGAAGGGAGGCTAGCAAATGACGTGCGAACTCATTTGCATCATGGTTTTCTAGATTGTTGAACGCTTTATACGAAATAGTTCTGATTCTGCTATCCAAGTCGGTTTTGGTCGGGTCTACGCAGAGCAGATATGACTCCAATTCAATCAAGGCAGTGATATTATCCCGTATTTTTACCCGACTAGAGAATAGGCCGTTTATTTTTAGCAGCTTCCTAGCAAACAGGCCATGTTTACCATCGCTCAGTAAAAAACTAGACTTCGCGTAATTATTTATATCCCGATAAATAAGTTCGTGAATCACTTCTATATTGGACATGAAAGTGTAAGTGAACCTGAGGTGGCAGTATATTTGGCGCACCACAAAGCCGAACACAACCGTTAGCCCACATAAATATGGGACTAAGGAAATCAAATCGAATGCTCGAATTGAAATAAGAAGCTTCGCTACGAGGGAAATAGCTAAAACCATAAATAGATGTCGATTTAGCCTTTTGGCATCTATTCCTGAAAGCGAGGAGGTTATTTTTAATAGTGAGGGGCTTCTGTAACGCGTTCTAGTTGTCTCGATGACATTTAAAGATATTGGAAGTGCAAGCGCGCCGAGGGCTGCGGCAATGGTAATTATATCGGTTACTAATGTTGCCCAGATCGCGCTCTTTTCGTCTAGGATTGCTGCTTGCGAGGCAGTCATTATCGAGTCTATGAAGTTTTCGAGAGCTTGATTAGCCCTGATGCTGAACTGAAATATAAAACTTGTAAATCCTGAGAAGTCCATTTCGCATGCCTCATTTGGCAGTTAAAGTTACTGGTTTTTGTTGGCTAAGAGTCTTGCCGTTGAGATACCTTACCCTGCTGCATAACCTTTGATTTTGATGCAGCACTGATCAAATAAAGATCAGTCATAGCGCAAAGTGCCTCATGGCTAAAAAGCGCTCTGAAATATTATATTATGCACTATTGTAAAATTGGTCAATTCACATGAGTTTTTCTACCGTCAGCGCTGATCACATGCGTTCGGCTAGGTACTTATGACATCGCTTGCAATACCATAAAGCTTCGTATGACCGAGCAGCAATTGAACCGCCCGCAGGCTCTTCGTCCTACGATAAATCAGTGATGCCTTCGTACGTCTCATTGTGTGTGACATACATGGCCGGATCAAGACCCACGGCTTTCACCCAGCCTTTGACGATACGAGCGTATTGACGAGTAGATAGATAGTCTGAAGTATGCAACCGGTTAGGAAAAGGTAATCCTAGCTGCGTAGCTGGGCGCGATGTATCCAGGCCCCGAGAGCAGATCGTGTTTACTCAGTGATATCAAACTGCACAGGCCGCTGCGTTTTCTGCTGCATCACCATGGCTCGTGGTGCTAAGTGCTCGCCATGAGCAACATCGCGCACGCGGAGCTTGGTTAAGTCGCAGGCTCGAAGCTTGTTGTCGATCGCCCAGATCGAAGAGAGCCAGATCTCGGGTTCTTTCCGCAATTGAAGCCTTACTCGGATGGCCCAGATGTCTCTCAGTCGGAGTGGGGTTTTCTGCCCAACCAGTTTTCCTTTGCTGCAGGGCTGACGTCTGCAGTTGGCGATGATATTCATGACAAGTCCTCCACGTGCGGAAGCACAAGGATGGCTAATCGGAGCAACGGTCGCTAACCGGCCAGAAGCGGCCCTTCGCAACGGTCATAAATCGGCCGAGAGTTGCGCTTTTGGAATGGCTTCCTTAGAAACAGTATATGTCTTCGCAGGCAGCATTTACCTCGCAGCAAGGGTAGAAGACTAATTAGCTCCATCTCAAAGATTTGCCAACTCTGGGGCTTGTACGTGGGAATGTGGCAGGTCTATTGTGTAGCACGGGTATGCCATCGCGTCAGGAATCTGACCATCGAGCGGTGCTGGATTTTTGAAGGGGGCAATAAAAATGGGCTCACGACGCCAAGCACCGCCGCTGACAGTCCAAGTTTTGGACAAAAAAATAAGCCAAGGAGAGCCTAAAGTGACAGCAGCAGCCTCAGCTGTACGTACAAACCCGTTAGGAGATACAACTGCGGAAAATGATGAAAGGATGCTGTCTAGCGCCTTCATTGAAACTCCAGATTTCCGCGCACTAGTTGAATCCGATGATCGGACTGTGGTTGTAGGTAGACGAGGCACCGGCAAAAGCGCGCTTTTTATAAACTTGAGAAGGCACTGGATCAACGACAAAAAGGTCATAACACTAACTTTCTCTCCAGACGACACGGAAATAATAGGTTTTCGGTCGCTATTGCGACCTTTCTCTAACTCGTTTGTCCTTTCCAGAGCCGCCACTAAAATGCTCTGGCGCTATGCGATGTCGATGGAAATCGCCAACTACATTTCCGGACACTATAAACTTTCTGATCTTGTATCTAAAGAACCAAAATTAAAGGAGCACGTCGACCGCTGGAACGATTCGCAAGCGCCCTTCTTAACAAAGTGCAGGAGAATAGCGAAAGCATTTTTGTCGGTTGAGTCGCCAGAGGAGGCAATAGGCGATCTCCCATTTAACTTAGACCTCAGTATGATTGAAGATCTCGTCTTGAAAATCTTACAAAAGGCTGATAGACGAGTAGTCATATTGATGGATAGGCTCGACGAGGGTTATGAGCCCGATGCGATTGGTATCGGAATTATTGCTGGCCTAGCATATGCTGCTGTTGAGCTAAATCAGAAATCACATCTAATAAGACCTATAATTTTTCTACGGGATAATGTTTTTAGGGCGCTTGCTAAGGAAGATCCTGACTACTCTAGGAACTTGGAAGGCCAAGTAATTAGGCTGCACTGGGATTGGGCGCTCCTTTTACAGCTGGCGGCAACAAGAATGAAGTTAAGCTTTAAACTTGATATTGAGAAAGATCAACGGATTTGGGATAGGTGCACAGCAGGAGAGTTGCAGGGTCGTGATGGATTCAAAAGGTGCCTGCAGTTCACTCTGTACCGGCCAAGAGATTTACTTTCCCTGCTAAATGAATCTTTCTTTTGCTCATTTAGACATGGACGAGACACTGCAGTTCTCGAAGATTTGGAGTACGCAGCAAAGTCTATTTCCGTGGCTAGACTTGAAGATCTATGGAAGGAATACCAAAAAATATTCCCGCCAATTCAGATAGTTACTTCCGCCTTCAAAAATGCAGAGCCTGAAATATCTGTTATGGCGGCCATGGCGAAAATTGATCATGCAATCGAGCTATTAGAAGACAGTGATGATCAAGCTTCTCTGGCAGAAGCTCGCTTACTGGGCCCTACCGGTTTACTACAATCGCTATATAGTATAGGGTTTATTGGCTTGCACGATCAAAATCTCTCCTCATACACATTTTGTCATGATGGTAGAACTCCGGATAAAGGGTTCGAGAGCGCCGACAGAATCCTTGTACATCCGTGTTACTGGCTAGGTTTGAATCTCAGCCGTAACGCATTAGCCCCAGATGAAGCAGAGGAGATAAATGACGAGTATGATATTAAGGTGGATTCTCTAAATCCCAAAATCAGAAATACCAAAATAGGTCAGATTGTTGCGCAGCTCGACAAAATCCCGTTAGGCCGAGAGGGTGAGCGAGATTTTGAGCTCTGGAGTCTCGAAGCGCTAAAAGTCATCTTCGCCGCTCATCTTGTTGGACTCCAGTTACATCCAAATGGTGCTGCTGTTCAGCGTAGAGACATAACTGGGACAAATCGTGGTAAATCGGATTTTTGGAGTAGGGTTTTACTCGATTACAAAAGTAGGAATATCGTGTTTGATGCAAAAAACTTTCAAGAGCTTGGCCCAGATGAATATCGTCAATTACAGTCTTATCTGACAGGCTCGTACGGAAAGTTGGGATTTATTATCAATAGGGATGAGAGCGAGAATCTTACTTCTGGAAAGGATTTAGATTGGACAAGGGAAATGCATGGCTCTCATCAATGCTTGATTGTTAAGCTACCCGCCAAATTCATTAGCAGGCTTCTTCAAAAACTTAGGAGTCCTGAAAAGCACGATGTAGTTGACCGGCAAATGTGGAAACTACTTACAACATACGAAACCAATTACCTCGGCCTGAAAAGTACTAGAGCAAGAAAAAAATCAGCTAGCGCCAAACGACCCTAGTATCGTTTACTGTGAGCCACGTAACAATAATCGTGGTCCGAAGCTAATTCATTATTAATCGGCATTATCGAAGAGACTGCGGCTGGCCTGTTTTTGAAATTTAAAAACGGATCGACTTGACAAAAAACCGATCCGTCACTCTTCCTCATCTCACTACCAGAAGCGCGTTTTAGCGGGTCCGCTTCTGGCAGATAGCCGCCGGTCGCGAAAAGCAGCAATCGGCCAGGAGCCGAGTTTCTGCGGCCCCGCTCAGCCACCCGCCGCAGCCCCTGCCGTACGGCAACGGTTACGGGATAAAAGCTTGACTGGCCAGCATGCGCCGAAAACCGCGGTTGATCTGCTGGCGGTTATCTGGGATGTGGATTGAGTTCTATGAGGCGTCGCAGAAGCGCCGGTTCAAAGGATTGCCCGCATGATCGACATCCTGTTGCCGTCATTGGGATGCCACAGCCAGGGCAAAAAAGATGAGCAGGTTGCCGCACCGCATCGCCCCCGGCAATGGTCTGGCAGTGGCTGTAACGAAGGCGAAAAACTTTGCTCACAGGTTCGCTGAGCAAGGCTCCTGACGAAGAGCACAGCATCCCACCATCGTCGGCATCGACAAGATTCGAATTGCAGTAAGGGCAATGCATTGGCACGCGATCTCCAGTCTGACCTGAGTGCATCCTATGCCGTATGGCGGCAGAGGCATCCCAAGCGATGATTCCCAACAGAGAGCCAGCTCTCAGCCAAATGCGGTCAGTCGGGCTCAAGGCTAGCTTTCATTAATTGTCTCAGCATGAGTTTGCCAGATGAGCACCGATGAGACGACTAAATTGACCAGTACCACCCGCAGTGAAGAAAACGCCAATAGTGCTCCGGGTCGGATGGCCTGTTTGCATCCGACTTGGCCAATTGCATTCGTATTGACCACCAGAAACACCCGCTGAATGCTCTTACGCCCGCTTGCGACGTTTGACTCTTCGCATCGATTCGCCCTTTAGTTCGATGACATGGTACTTGTGAACGATACGGTCAAGAATTGCATCGGCAATCGTGGGGGCGGAGAACAGGTCATACCATTTTTCTTTCGGTTACTGGCTTGTGATCAGCAGTGACTCGTTCTGTGACTGCTGGTCGATAACGTCCAAGAGTAACGGACCGAGTTGGGCATCAATGCCGCCGATGCCCAAGTCGTCGGTGATCAGTAGTTCTGCGCGTATCAATTGCCGACGTAGTTTGGGCACGGTGTGGTCAGCGCAAGATAACAAGATCTCTTCAAAAAGCTTCGTGGCAGGGCGATATAGTGTCGCTCGCCCAATGCGATAGGCCTGGTTTGCAGGTACGCAAGCGAGTCATTTGGAGAAATTGATTCTTGGCTGATCCTTGCATGCTTTCAGCAGTAGCTTCAGGGGCACCGCTCACCTCAGCCGCGCCATGCTCAAGGCATCGACGAATACGCCATCGCGCACGGCGTAGTTGCGCAGGCGTCCTTCCTGTTCAAAACCGTACTTGCGATAAAGGCCTTGTGCTGCCTCATTGTCGGCAAACACGGTCAGTTCTACCCGGTGCAGGTTCATCCAGTTGTCTGCGATGTCCAGCGCCGCCGCCAGCAGTTTTGAGCCGATGCCCTTGCCCTGCCAGGCGGACGCTACGCCCATGCCTATAGCGCCGACATGGCTTTGTCGGCTGCGCGAGTATTGTTCCAGGCCGAGGCTGCCGATCACTTCGCCGCCACTGAGCGCGACCAGCTTCACATGTCGCTCTGTGCTGGCTGCCAGGCGTTTGCGCCACACTTCGATGGATTGATAAGGCATTTGCAGCACCTGACGACAGACTGCAGGCTCGCTGTAGAGCGCAGTGACGCCTTCAAGGTGGATTTCGGCCATGCGCTGAATGAGGATTTGCGGGGCAGGGGCGTGCACGTTGATTCATTCCTTGAACGGTCAGTGGCTGGCCAGTGTAAGGCGCAGGCAAGGTGTGCGGCCAGTCTGCTCAATAAGGTGTTGCGCAGATTTTTCCATAAGTGTACCGTTGTGTTCACTTATGAAGAGGGTCGCATCATGTTAGCCACTTCGGTCGTTCAGCTGTCCCAGGAGCCCATCAAGCCAGGTATTGGCACGCGTATTTTCAACAGCAAGCAGGAGCTGCTGTCGGGTCAATTCGCCGGGGAAATCCGGGAACTGCTGGAGCAGCGAGGTGTGCTGGTGTTTCCGCAGATTGATTTTTCCGATACAGAGCAGATCGCTTTCACCCGCACGCTGGGCACTTTTTGTCCGGAAGCCAGTGATGGCCAGAACATCACCAAGATCAGCCTTGATGTCAAAGAGAACCCGGCAGGCGCTGAGTTTCTCAAGGGCTCGCTCTACTGGCATATCGACGGTACGAGCAGCGATGTGCCCATTCTGGCGTCGTTGCTGTCTTGCAAGGTGCCCGCCAGTTGGGGAGGCAACACTGGTTTCTGTAATACCTATGCGGCTTACGAAGCATTATCGAGCGCTGATAAACAACGTTACGAAAGCTTACGAGTAATTCACGCGCCATGGGCATCGTTACTCTATTACAATCCCGAGCCTGGCCTTGCGATGCTCAAGGCCATGCAGGCTATCGGCGAGAAGGAGTTGCCGCTGGTCTGGAGGCACCGGTCCGGTCGCAAGTCGCTGATTCTGGGATGCACTGCGCAGCAGGTCGTTGGCGTCAGCCTGGCGCAAAGCGCGCAGATTCTGGTCGGCCTTCGCGAGTGGGCCACAGCCGAGGCGTTCAGTTATAGCCATGCGTGGCAGACGGGTGATCTGGTGATATGGGACAACACCGGCACCATGCACCGTGCGGAAGCTTACGACCCCGCGTGCGGGCGAATGATGCACCGCACCAAGTTGCAGGGCGAAGAGCCTTTCGAGTGATCTGCCGGGCGCGACACACGGGTGACGCCGTGGCTGTTATATCGAGTTGCTCATTGTGAGCTGAATCGTTTTGCCGGATTGGAGAAACGAGAATGTGCAGACCTAAAGAGCCCATTGCGGGCGTATTTCTACTGTTGGTTCTGGCTGCTGGAGGCTGGGTGGCTCAGGAGCCATTTCCTCATTTCGGGATTGATCTGCCTGCCGAGGCGTTATTGGAAGGGGAGCGCCCGGTCAAACCTGTGTCGCCCCGACACCGAACGCAATTTGATGAAAGCCAGTTCAGTAGCGCCATGCTTGAACTCGTGCCCATGTATGCGACCGTAGAGTAATCCTAAGGCTGTGTACGAAAAGTCGGCCAGCGCGGCCACTTTTTGTACAGAGCCTGCTTGAAGCGCTCAGGCCGCCCGTTTGCCCAGCAACTTCAGGCGTTTCAGCCAGCCATCTTTCTTGCCGGTCGTCCGGACCTGAACGATTTCCGGCATGTCGCGCAACTTTACCCAGATATCCCCGCGCCATTGCAGCGTACCCAGGGTTGTGCCCTGCCACTGCATTTGGCAGTGAGTGGGGCCGTCGTTATTGATATCAAAGGCGCGGGCGCTCAGTGCGGGCAGCACGTCTTGTGTCAGCCAGCGTCGCAGGGCGCGGTTTTCCGGGATGTAATGGTGAATCAACAGGGCGAATACCGCAGACTCGCTGATCAGCAGGCATTTTTGCCATTCGCCGTGGGTCAACAACCATGCGGTGCGGCGTTGATCGGCGTCGAGCTTGCGGGTGTTGCGCTCGTCCAGACGCTTGCCCATCAGGCGGGCGATATCTTCCAGCGGGAACCAGGCTTCTGCTTGCATGACAACAGCGCGCAACATGCGACGGTGGCGCAGGAAGAGGGTGGGTTCGTGGTTTTCGGTGCAGGGAAGAAGGGGGAATGGGAGATCCATCGCGGCAAAGCTCCTTTCATGAAAGTGAGCCGCCTGCACATCACTGGACGAAATGGGTGGCGGCTGTGCGAAGGTTAGCGAACCGGCACCTCACAACGCCGGCAGACCCTGGAGTCTCCGACGCACAGCCGCCATAACAGTTGCTTCAAATGCACTGAGGCTGGAAGCATACATAAGCTAGCTGTGAGGTATTCGGATCGCTAAATCCGGCCGCTGATTTTGCAGCGACGGCGCACCTTAAATCCTCGATACAGCCCGCGCAAGCAACTGAAGTCTTCTCGGAAACTTCACACAGGGCGAAGAGATTTTTCAGTCGAGCGGCTTCATCCTTTCCTGCAAAATCAACGCTTCGTCCGCATGAAACGTGTTTTTCACCCGCATCAAGCGGCAGCTACATCAGTCTGTTTCGCTGATGTTGGCGAAGAAAATACAGCCGATCAATCTGGCAAACAGAGTCAGTGTTTCCGCCAGATCGGGGTCGTCAAACAACGTCACGTCGGAGTCGAGCGCACATAGCGCTCCGTACAACTGTCCGTTCGGAAGATGGATCGGCACGCCTGCATAACTCTCGATGGCGTAGCGCTTTACTACCGGCCGGTTCGCGTAGCGGCCGTTTTTGCTGATCTGCGGTACGAACAACGCTTCGGGGTTGACGCAAAACTCACTGCACAGCGTGGTCTCCAGTTTGAACACGTCCCCATCGTCGATGCCCAGGTCAGTCGGGTCGTATACAGAACAGGCGATCCAGTCCGCGTCGGTGAACTTTGCGATACTTGCAAAGCGCATGCCTGTCAGTCGGGTGACCAGCCTTAAAATGTTGGTCGTTGCCTCTATTTCGGCAATCGCAGAACGTTCCTCTGTGGTCAGGCCGTCTCGAGAAGCTGTCAACTCCAGACTCATGCAATTCTCCGAAATACTCGATGTGTAGGTACAGCGGCCCATGCTAACCGACTGGCGTGAAAGGCCATACGGGTTATTTGACGAGCCGATGTTTATTTTCGAGCATGAATTTTGACGCCAACTTTTAAAGTTTGAAGCTGCCCCGCCGACAACTGTGGGTTGTATCAATGGCAAGGACAAGCCGCTTATAACCCCCACAATGACCAGACAAGAGCAATTTACGGTGAACACTATGCTGAACAATATTTCTGTAAGGTCCAAGCTTGTGCTCGGGTTTGCCTTGGTCATTGTGCTGACCGTGCTGATTGCACTCACAGGCTGGTCGGGGATCAGTTCGCTGAGCGAACGAAGCGAGAGGATTGCCGATATCGGCAAGCTGAGCACGCTGACCCGTGATGTCCGTATAGCCCGCCTGGCTTATACGCTCAACTACGATGCCGAGCGCGCCAGCAACTGGCTGAAAGCTATCGATAGTCTCGAAAACCATGTGAAATATGCGCAGAAGGTTTTCGACTCTCCGCTCAACACCCCTCTGGTAAATGCTTCTGCTGAAGGGATGAAAGATTATCGTGTCCACTACGACAATCTGATGCAGGCCACTGCCGCCCGCGAGGCGACCCGTTCAGTGTTTGGCCAGTACGCTGATGCAGCCGCCGATGATTTGCAAAAGCTGAACGCCATTGCCCGATCCGATGACGGCAGTGCCGCGCAGCGCGACGACATTATTCAGGCGATGACGTTGTTTCAGAAAATGCGCTTCGACTTGCGTGGTTACACCTATTCCCTGAAAACCGAGAACCGGGCACCGGCGGAAGCGTCGATGAACGCGGTGATTAATTTTGTTAAAAATCTGAAAGGCTTCGACGGCCAGGCAGCGACGATCAAGCACCTTGTGGACGCGCTGCTCGGCTATCAGAACACGTTGACTCAGTTCACCGCGGCGCAGGAGAAGATCGATCAGGCACAGGCGGGGATCACTAAAACTATCGCCATTCTGTTTGATTCCGCCGACAAGCTGTCGGCAAATCAGGTCAACCTGAGAATAGAAGACGTGGGCGAGGCCAAGACCCTTCTGTCTGTCTGGCTGATTGCAGCATTGATCATGAGCGCCTTGGCGGCCTGGGTGATCACTCGCCTGATCGTCGGCCCGTTGCTGGACACACTGAAGCTGGCCGAGCGTGTGGCGGATGGCGATTTGACGTACAACCAGCCGGTCACGCGCAAGGATGAACTGGGCTTGTTGCAAGGCAGCATGCTGCGCATGACCAGCAACCTGCGCGAGCTGATTGGCGGCCTGCGCGATGGCGTGACACAAATCGCCAGCGCTGCCGAACAGCTTTCGGCCGTCACAGAGCAGACCAGTGCCGGGGTGAACAGCCAGAAGAGCGAAACGGATCAGGTTGCCACTGCAATGCACGAAATGTCTGCGACTGTTCAGGAGGTCGCGCGCAACGCAGAGCAGGCTTCCCATGCGGCGGTTAATGCTTCGAAGGAAGCCCGTGATGGCGAAGGTGTGGTTTCCAAGGCGGTTGCCCAGATCGAGAAACTCGCGACTGAAGTCAAACACTCCAAATCTGCAATGGACGAGCTCAAGAGCGAAAGCAACAAAATTGGCGGCGTGCTGGACGTGATCAAGGCGGTTGCCGAGCAGACCAATCTGTTGGCGCTCAATGCGGCCATTGAAGCGGCGCGTGCAGGTGAAGCCGGACGAGGCTTTGCGGTGGTGGCTGACGAAGTCAGAAGCCTGGCCCAGCGCACGCAGACATCGACGGAAGAAATTGCTGCGTTGATCAGTGGCCTGCACAGCCGTACATCGCAAGTGGCTACGATTCTCGACAACAGCCAGGCTCTGACTGAAAACAGTGTCGAGCTGACACGCAATGCAGGCGTTTCCATCAACAACATGACCCAGGCGATCTCGACCATCGAGACGATGAACCACCAGATTGCCGCTGCTGCCGAAGAGCAGAGTGCGGTTGCCGAAGAGATCAACCGCAGCGTTCTGAACGTGCGCGACATTTCCGAGCAAACGGCGTCCGCCAGTGAAGAGACCGCGGCGTCCAGCGTCGAGCTGGCGCGCCTGGGTGTGCATCTGCAGAGCATGGTCAGCCGCTTCAAGGTCTGACTGTCAGCCCCGACAAACTCCGGTGCGGTCGGCAATGCCACGCACCGGAATCGGTTCGATGATAGTTGGGCGGTAAGCGCTTACCGCCCCCAGAGCCCGATCGCGTACTCCACAAAACTTCTCACTTTAGGCAGCCGATAACGATCCTGCACATACAGCAGGTTCATCGGTCGCCTGGGCAAGTGATAGCCTGGCAGCAGTGCAACCAGTCGGCCTTCCTGCAAGTCTCGCTGAACCAGTGCATCCGGTAGCATCACTACACCCATTCCAGCGCACGCCGCCTGATAAAGACCGGCAGAAGTGTTGGCAACCATCGAGCCGTCGACATCCACCAGCACTTCGCCTTCGGGGCCGGTCATACGCCATTGGGTGCCAGCCGTGCGCCACTCGTCTCCTGCCGGGTAGGAGAACGCCAGGCAATTGTGCGCACCAAGGTCCTCGGGGTGCGCAGGCGCTCCATTGCGAGCCAGATAACTCGGCGCAGCGCAGATGGTCAGGGTGTAGTCCTGCATGGGGCGCGCAATCAGCGGCGAGGATTGCGGGATGTTTCCCAAGCGTATGGCGATATCGAAACCATGGTCGATCATGTCCAGACGCTGGTTGGTCAGCACCAGATCAAGTTTGACCTCGGGAAAGCGCAGCGAGAACCCGGCAAGGGCCGGGGCCAGCACTTCCGAACCGAACGTCAGCGGCGCGGTGATGCGCAACGTGCCGCTGGGATCGCCTTGGGCCTGCTCGGCCAATTGCTCGGACTCGGCCACCAGCCCCAGTACTTCAAGACAACGCTCGTAATACGCAGTGCCGAATTCCGTCAAGCGCTGACGGCGGGTGGTGCGCTGCAACAGGCTGACGCCAAGGCGCTGTTCCAGTGCGCGCAGGTGGTTGCCAACCATCGTGGTAGAAATCGAACACGCCTGCGCCGCCGCCGTAAGGCTGCCTGCTTCGACCACCTTTACGTACACACGCATCGCCTGAAACAAATCCATTATCAAGCCCTGCTTTAAAATTATTGAAGTATTTGGCTGTTTATCCATAAGGAGTGGTTAACGATACTGCAAAAACCGAAACATACCCAAGGAGCTTCACGTCATGACCACTGCCTGCCTGATGAGCACTTACCAACCTCTGGCCCTGAGTTTCACCCGTGGCCTGGGTACGCGTCTGTGGGACCAGAACGGGCGCCAATACCTGGATGCAGTGGCGGGCGTGGCAGTGACCAATGTCGGCCACTCGCATCCGCTGCTGGTTGAGGCCATTCGGGATCAGGCGGGCTTGCTGTTGCACACTTCCAATCTTTACCACATTGACTGGCAGCAGCGTCTGGCGCAGAAATTGAGCGTTTTATCGGGGCTGGACCGGGTGTTTTTCAACAACTCCGGTGCCGAGGCCAACGAGACTGCGCTGAAGCTGGCGCGCCTGCACGGCTGGCACAAGTACATCGAGCGGCCTTTGGTGGTGGTTATGGAGAACGCCTTTCACGGCCGCACGCTGGGCACACTGTCGGCCAGTGACGGACCGGCTGTGCGCCTGGGCTTCAGTACCTTGCCGGGGGATTACATCAAAGTACCCTTTGGCGATCTGGCTGCGTTTGACAAGGTCTGCGTGACTTACGGGCACCGCATCGCCGCCGTACTGGTGGAGCCGATTCAAGGCGAAGGCGGCGCACAGGTCGCGCCAGCTGGGTATCTCAAGGCGCTGAGGGAGCGCTGCACGCGGCGTGACTGGCTGTTGATGCTCGACGAAATCCAGACCGGCATGGGGCGGACCGGCAAGTGGTTTGCCTTTCAGCACGAAGGCATCGTGCCGGACGTCATGACCCTGGCCAAGGGTTTGGGCAACGGTGTGCCGATAGGAGCCTGTCTGGCAAGGGGCAGGGCGGCGCAATTGTTCACCCCCGGCAGCCACGGCAGTACGTTCGGCGGTAACCCGCTGGCCTGTCGGGTCGGTTGCACGGTGATCGACATCATCGAACAGCAGGCACTGGTGAAAAACGCTGCGCTGCAAGGCCGCCACTTGCTTGAGCGGCTGCGCAACGTGCTTGGTGCTCACCCGCAGGTGCTGGAGATTCGTGGGCTGGGGCTGATGATCGGTATCGAATTGCGGCAGGCCATACCCGAGTTGACCCGGATCGCGGCTGAGGAATACGGCCTGTTGATCAACGTCACGCGCGGTAAGGTCATCCGTCTTCTGCCGCCATTGGTGCTGAACGCTGCCGAGGTGGAACAGATCGTTCAAGGCCTGCTGGCGAGCCTCGACAGCGCCCTTTACAAATCGCTTGAGCGCTCTGCCTGAAGCAAGGGATTAAGGAAAAGGACTACATCGGGCTGTACCGGGATGACCCATATGCGGTAGAACAGTCCAGCATCGCGTATGTCTGCACGCGATGGCTACCCAATGGATTTGAAAGGAGCCCACCATGTTAATCCGGTCCCTGACCCTCGCCACCCTGCTTGTCGCTGCCGGTACAGCGCTTGCCGCTGACAGCGATGGCCCTTTGGCCCAGGAGCGCGGCAAGTCGCGCCCGCTGATCATCATCGCACCGAGCCCGGCTGATCCGGCGCTGAGCCACCTCAAGGACGCGCTGAAGGAGTCTGCCAATCATAAAGACTTCACAGAGCGCAATATGGTGCTGTTCACGGTGGTGAACACTATCGGCGAGCGTGACGGCAAGAGCATGGACCCCCAGTCGACCATGGCCTTGATTCGTGAATTGAAGCTGGGCGCGGGTGTCGGCACCAAGGTCATTCTGGTGGGCAAGGACGGCGAGAAAAAGATCGATAAGACTATCGGCAAGTCAGAGTCGATAGACCTGAAAGAGATCTTCGCCACCGTCGACCAGATGCCAATGCGCGAGAAAGAGGCCTCCGCGCCGCCACCAGAACCGGAAGCCAAGCCTGCACCGGCGGAAAAACCGGCCAAGCCAGTCAAGGGCGGGGCACCTGGCAAGACGCTGGATGACTGAGTGACCGACGCAGCGCGCGGTGATCGCGCGCTGCGCCTGGTGTGCCGTTCAGCTCACTCGCCGCGAATGTACTGCTCAAGCTGCTGAATGAGACTGGCCTGTTCGGCAATGGCTTCCTTCACCAGGTCGCCGATCGACAGCAGGCCCAGCAACTGGCCGTCTTCCACGACCGGCAGATGGCGCAGATGGCTGTCGGTCATGATCCCCATGCACGCTTCGACGCTCTGTTGCGAGTCGACGGTAATGACTTTGTTGCTCATGATTTCTCTGACCGGCGTGCCGACCGAGGAACGCCCCTTGAGGATCACCTTGCGTGCATAGTCGCGTTCACTGACGACGCCGACCACCACGTTGCCCTCGACCACCGGCAGCGCACCGATGTTCTTTTCCGCCATCAGCTTGAGCGCATCCAGCACCATCTGGTCCGGGCCGATGGTATGCACTTGCTGGTTCTGCAGGTCTTTCAATTTCAGTAGTTGGGCGACGGTTTTCATGCTGCTCTCCGTGATCGGGACCTGTAAGGCTGTAGTGCATTTTCAGGCGCACTACAGAATCGTGCAGCGCGCAGAGTCGAGCAACAAATAAATAGGGATAAGGGGCATAGACGCAATTAATTGACGGCACCTGAAAATGGCCTGAATTCGACTGCCGACCGCGCGCTTGACCTCACAGCCAAGTAGAATCAACGGTTTCGCCATGCGGTCGAGGTAGCAGCGTTGGATTTACAGCAGGGCTTCATCCTGAGTCGGCACTGGCAAGATACGCCCGCCGGGACCGAGGTCGACTTCTGGTTGGCCACTGATCAGGGGCCTCGCCATATTCGCCTGCCTTGCCAGCCCTCTGTCGCCTTTATTCCCGCCGAGCAGGGCGAACGTGCGCGGTCGTTGTTGCGTACCGAGCGTGGGGTGGAATTGCGTCCGCTGGAGCTTTGCGATTTTCGCCATCGACCTGTGCTTGGTGTGTATTGCCAGCAGCACCGCCAGTTGATGAACATCGAAAAACTGCTGCGCAGAGGCAATGTCGACGTTTACGAGGCAGACATTCGCCCACCCGAGCGCTACCTGATGGAGCGCTTCATCACCGCGCCAGTGCAATTCAGCGGTACGCCGAATGCTGAGGGCGTGCTTTGCGACGCGCAGATCAAGCCGGCCCCCGATTACCGTCCCAACCTGAAGCTGGCGTCGCTCGATATCGAAACCACGGCGCGTGGCGAGCTGTATTCGATTGCGCTGGAGGGCTGTGGTCAGCGCCAGGTGTACATGTTGGGGCCACCCAATGGTGGCGACGAGGTGCTGGATTTTCAGCTCGATTATTGCGATACCCGCGCGCAGTTGCTGGAGTGCCTGAATGGCTGGCTGGCGCTGCACGACCCTGACGCAATCATCGGCTGGAACGTTGTGCAGTTCGACCTGCGCGTTCTGCATGAACATGCCCAGCGTCTGCAAGTGCCGTTGCGGCTCGGGCGTGGCGGTGAAGCAATGGGCTGGCGCGAGCATGGCAGCCGTAACAATCATTTTTTTGCCGAGGTCAGCGGGCGGCTGATCATCGACGGGATCGAGGCCTTGCGTTCCGCGACCTGGAGCTTTCCGTCGTTCAGTCTCGAGAATGTCGCGCAGACCCTGCTGGGCGAGGGCAAGGCCATTGATACGCCTTACCAGCGCATGGACGAAATCAACCGCATGTTCGCCGAGGACAAGCCTGCGCTGGCGCGTTACAACATCAAGGATTGCGAGCTGGTGACGCGCATCTTCGCCAAGACCCAGTTGCTGACCTTTCTGCTTGAACGCGCCACCGTAACGGGCCTGCCCGCTGACCGCAGCGGTGGTTCGGTGGCCGCGTTCTGCCATCTGTACATTCCGCTGATGCACCGCCAGGGCTTCGTCGCGCCCAATCTGGGCGAACGCATGCCAGAGGCCAGTCCTGGCGGTTTTGTGATGGATTCCCAGCCTGGGCTTTATGAATCGGTGCTGGTGCTGGACTACAAGAGCCTTTATCCGTCGATCATTCGCACCTTTCTCATCGATCCTGTGGGGTTGATCGAAGGCATGCGTCATCCCGAGGACAGCGCGTCGGTGCCAGGCTTTCGCGGCGCGCGCTTTTCCCGCACTCGCCATAGCCTGCCAGCGATAGTGGAACGTGTGTGGCAAGGTCGTGAGGCCGCCAAGCGCGAGCAGAATGCGCCGTTGTCCCAGGCCCTGAAAATCATCATGAATGCTTTCTACGGCGTGCTGGGGTCGAGTGGCTGCCGGTTCTTCGATCCGCGGCTGGCCTCATCGATCACCTTGCGCGGGCATGAAATCATGCTCAAGACCCGCGACCTCATCCAGGCACAGGGCTATACCGTAATCTACGGCGATACCGACTCGACGTTTGTCTGGCTGGGCCGTCCTCACGGGCAGGAAGAAGCGGCAAGCATCGGCAAGACGCTGGTGCAACAGGTCAACCAGTGGTGGCGCGAGCACCTGCACAATGAATATGGCTTGCACAGTGCGCTGGAGCTGCAATACGAAACACATTTTCGGCGCTTCCTGATGCCAACTGTGCGCGGCGCGGAGGAGGGCAGCAAGAAACGCTACGCCGGGCTGGTCACTCGCGCTGACGGTTCCGAGGAGATGGTCTACAAGGGCCTGGAAACCGTGCGCACCGACTGGTCGCCGCTGGCTCAGCAGTTTCAACAGGAGCTGTACCTGCGCATCTTCAAGCGCCAGCCGTATCAGGATTATGTGCGTGACTACGTGCAGCGCACCTTGTCAGGCGAACTGGATGACCTGTTGATCTACCGCAAGCGCCTGCGCCGCAAGCTCGATGATTATCAGCGCAACGTGCCGCCACACGTGCGCGCCGCGCGGCTCGCCGATGAATACAACGATCAGCAGGGGCGTCCGCGTCAATATCAGAGCGGCGGCTGGATCAGCTATGTGATGACCACTGCCGGGCCGGAGCCTCTTGAGATTCGTCACGCGCCGATTGACTACGATCATTACGTGGCGCGCCAGTTACAACCACTGGCGGATGCGATCCTGCCGTTTGTCGACGACGATTTCAGCACGTTGATCGGCGGGCAATTAGGCTTGTTCTAACGCGCACCGAGCTGCTCGGCGATCCACGGCAGTACCTGCTCGCATGAGGCGTCGATCTTCATTTCAAGCAATTCGTCTGCGCGGGTCTTGCCGTGGTTGATGGCGAAGACCGGTTTGCCCTGTTCGACCATTGCCTTGCACAGACGGAACGCCGACCAGGCCATCAATGACGTGCCGACCACCAGCAAGCCTTCCGCCTGCTCGACACTCGACGTTGCCTTGGCAGCGGTCTGCGGCGCGACGTTCTCACCAAAGAACACAACGTCCGGCTTGAGTCTGTCGCCGTCGCAATGCGGGCAGCGGGGTACCTTGAAACCGGCCTCGAAAGCCGGGTCCAGCAGGGTGTCGCCATCGGGTGCCTGTTTGGCATCAACGCCGAGTAGATAGGGGTTTTGCTCGAGCATTTGCTCTTGAATATCCGCCCGCTCGCTGCGTTGCTGACAATCCAGGCACAGTACACGGTGCAGGCTGCCGTGCAGCTCGATGACGTCCTGGCTTCCGGCCTGACTGTGCAGTGCATCAACGTTCTGTGTAATCAGTCCGCTGATGGCATTTTCAACCTGCAATGCAGCCAGTGCCCGATGCGCAGCATTGGCCTGCGCCGCGCGAATACGCGGCCAGCCCAGCATCGCCCGCGCCCAGTAACGTTGGCGCGCAGCGGGGTTGCCGACAAACTCTTGATACATCATCGGCTGTTTGCCACGCCGCACGCCGTCCTTGTCGCGGTAGTCCGGAATGCCGGACGCGGTGCTGATACCTGCGCCGGTGACGACCAGAAAGGACTTGCCGTTCATTGTCTCGCAAAGTGTTTCGAGCTGACTGTAGGTTGTAGTGTCCAGCATCTTCAAACCTCGAATGACCCGTATTGTCCGGACCTGTGCCTGCGAGATTAGCAGGCGAGTGCGAGCTGTGAGCGGCCAAGGCGGGCGTTGGTTCAATAGACCGTTGTCCACCCGGGGGCACACGTGGCAACCTTGGTTCTTTAACGTCTTGCCAAGGAAGCTCAAATGCGCTCGTTTCATTTCAAACAGCTGGATGTGTTCAGCGATCAGCCTTTGCTCGGTAATCCGCTGGCGGTGGTGCTGGGCGCGGACGGGCTGAGTGATGAACAGATGGCCGCCTTTGCACGCTGGACCAACCTGAGTGAAACCACGTTTCTGCTCAAACCGACAGACCCGCGCGCCGACTATCGTGTTCGTATTTTCACGACCTTTAGAGAGCTTTCGTTTGCAGGTCACCCCACTCTGGGCAGTTGCCATGCCTGGCTCGAAAGCGGTGGTGCAGCGCAGGGTGAGGAAATTATCCAGGAGTGCGGGATCGGTCTGGTGCGCATTCGTCGCGAGGGCCGCGGGCTGGCATTCACTGCGCCGCCTTTGTTGCGTTCGGGCACCGTAGACCCTGAATTGATCGAGCAGATCCGCCTCGGTATGAAGCTGGGGGCGGGCGAGATTCTGGATGCGCGCTGGGTAGATAACGGCCCGGGTTGGGTCGCCTTCAGGCTGGCAGATCGCGCCAGTGTTCTGAGGTTGCAGCCGGATTACACACTATTGAGCGGCCTGAAACTCGGCGTCGTTGCGCCATGGGACCCGGCAGTCGATGGTGATGAGGCGCAGTTTGAAGTGCGCGCTTTTGTACCGGGCGACGGCGTGGTGGAAGACCCGGTGACCGGCAGCCTCAATGCCGGAATCGCTCGCTGGTTTCTGGAAGAGGGGCTGGCACCGGACCATTACATCGTCAGCCAGGGTGCCGCGCTCAGCCGCAAGGGACGAGTCTCCATTCAGCGTGTAGGTGAAGATATCTGGGTGGGCGGCTCGACGGTTACCTGTATTGAAGGGCGCGTTTCGCTTTAGGCGCTCATCGTCATAAACAACACTTGAAGAGCTCGGAATACCGGGTAACAAGAGCCCGAGAGCGAAAGCCTCAATCTCTGTGCGCAATTTTTTTGCCTCGTCGGGCGGCGATATCGCTGGCCTGGCCGTCGCGTTGTTTGCCAGTCCGGGCCTGGGTGATCAGCGCTGGAATCAAAGGGCCTTCGGGCAGGTTCTTCCAGAAGCGCGAAGGAAAGTGGCCTTCCATGACTTTTGGGTTCAGACGTGCAGGGTTGAATATGTGGCTGTAATAGGTGAGCCACAACTCGCCATGCGGGTCTTCGACCTGCCGGCCCATGGTCTGCCACGCTTCAGGGCAGCGGCGCTCGTGGATCAGCTGTTTGCCGTCGTAATACACGCCGTCCTGGGGAGTCGCGATCATCCAGCGGTGCTGGCCCATGCGGCCGATGAAATGCTCACTGGCACTGAGCAGAATATCGTGCGCTGGCTCATGCCAGGCCACGTACTGCGGGCGCATGATGGCCGCGTCATCAGCGACAGGCGGCAAGGCGACAAAGCGTAGAAATGCGTGCAGATGATGCGCCTCACGTCTGACCGACTTGAGACGACGGTGCAGCTCGCTGCCAAGCTTGTCGCCGGCCATCATGGCCGTGCGATCACCGTGGGTGACGCGCCACAGCACTTCGTACAACAGGCTCCAGCGCTGATCGCCCCGGTAGCGCGAGGCGCTTTCCAGCAGTTGCACCAATTCCAGCGGAACCCTCGCCTGAAAGGGGCCATGTTCCCGCGGGTACTCTTCTTCGCTGCCAAACAGGTCGGCGGCATCCGGTGACTTCCAGCTGACCTGGCTGGGGTCGATTTCATGGCTCAGCAGCCAGCGTGCCTGTTGCCGCCAGGTGCCGAACAGGTCGTCGCAGTCCAGGCAGATCATCCCCACAACCCCATTTGCTGAGGCTGCGGCCTGTCACGCAACTGGTGATGCAGAAATTCGCTGGTGGTTTCCGCATGCGGCGGGTGGTAATCGCTGGTAATGATAAACGGCTTGGCCTTGGCCAGTATGCAGCGCATGCGGGTGAGGTCTTCGTAGCGGATACGCCGCTGCCTGCGCAGCTCGACCAGCCGCTGGGTGGTACGAATTCCGATGCCTGGCACCCGGGCAATCAGCGCCGCGTCGGCCTTGTTCAGGTCCAGCGGAAACACCTGCCGGTTGCCCAGCGCCCAGGCCAGCTTGGGGTCAATGTCCAGCGCCAGGTCACCGGGGCCGCTGAGCAATTCACCTGCAGTAAAACCGTAGCCGCGCAAAAGGAAGTCGGCCTGGTACAGCCGGTGCTCGCGCATCAGCGGCGGTGCAGCCAGTGGCACACTGTTGGGGCTGTTGGGGATCGGGCTGAACGCTGAATAGTAGACCCGGCGCAGTTTGAAGTTGCTGTACAGCGATTGCGCGCTGTGCAGGATGGTGCTGTCGTCGGTAGCGTCGGCACCGACGATCATTTGCGTACTTTGCCCGGCCGGGGCAAAGCGCGGCGACCGCGGTTCGTTGCGCACGGTCTGCTCGCCGGTGTAAATGGTCTGCATGGCCTGCTTGATCGACGCGACGTCTTTTTCCGGTGCGAGGGTTTGCAGGCTCAGGTCGGTCGGCAGCTCGATATTGACACTGAGGCGGTCGGCATAGCGCCCCGCCTTTTCGATCAGCGCCGGATCGGCGTCGGGGATGGTCTTGAGGTGGATATAACCGCGAAACTCGTGCACTTCGCGCAACAGCCGGGCGACCTCGACCAGTTGCTCCATGGTGTAATCCGCAGAGCGGATGATCCCGGAACTCAAAAACAGCCCACTGACGCAATTGCGACGGTAGAAGTCCAGCGTCAGGGTGACCACTTCTTCGGGTGTGAAGCGCGCACGAGGCACGTCGCTGGAGCGGCGGTTGACGCAGTATTGGCAGTCGTAAAAGCAGAAATTGGTCAACAGGATTTTCAGCAGCGACACGCAACGCCCATCCGGCGTATAGCTATGGCAGATGCCCATGCCGTTGGTGGAACCCAGCCCGGATTTGTCCTGCGAGCTGCGCTTGGGTGCTCCACTGCTGGCGCACGACGCATCGTACTTGGCGGCGTCCGCCAGAATGCTGAGCTTGTCGATAAGCTGCATGAAGTGCCCCTTTACTGTTTGCATGTACAGTATAGGGTCGGGTGCAGCTCGACAAGTACCGTACAGCGGGCCTGCACGTATCGCTATGGGTTAACGATTTTCAGCGAGGGTGAAGGTTTGTCCGGACGGGCGCACTCAAGGATGAATGTTATTTAATAACATTTAGGTGATCGGTATGTAATACTGTAACAAATAGTTGCAGGTTACTTTCGCGTGAAAACTCCTTTTGCCTCGATAGCAGGCTCCGTGCTGGCCCAATCGGCCTGGAAGCGGGTCCTGTTTTCTCTTGCGGTGCTGATATTGCTCTGGCTGGCCATCGGCTGGTCGGTGGCCATTCCATGAGTGCAGCCATTGCTCTGGAAAACCTTACTGTGGCCTATGAGCGCCGCCCGGCGGTGCACCACATCAGCGGGCGTTTCGAGGCGGGCAGCCTGACGGCCATCGTCGGCCCGAACGGGGCGGGTAAATCGACCTTGATCAAGGCCATCGCCGGCACCATGAAGCCCGCTCAGGGGCGCGTCGACCGTGGCCGGCTGGCGACCCGCACGATAGGCTACTTACCCCAGGCCGCAGAAATCGATCGCAGTTTTCCGCTGAGCGTCGCCGATACCGTTTCGATGGGGGCCTGGCACAGCATCGGGCCGTTTCGCAGCCTGACACGCAATCATGCACGACTGACCGGGGAAGCGCTGAGCACGGTCGGCCTGGAGGGCTTTGAAGGGCGCAGCGTCGGTTCGTTGTCATCCGGCCAGTTCCAGCGGGTGCTGTTTGCCCGACTGCTGCTACAGGACGCTTCGGTGATTCTGCTGGACGAGCCATTCACCGCCATCGACGCACGCACCACCCGTGATCTGCTGGAGCTGGTGCGCGCCTGGCACGGGCAGGGGCGCACAGTGATCGCGGTCCTGCACGATATCGAACAGGTGCGTCAGCACTTTCCGCAAACCCTGCTGATGGCCCGCGAAGCCATTGCCTGGGGCGAAACCTCGCAAGTGCTCAGCGCCGCCAACCTGCGCAAGGCGCGCAACATGGCCGAGTACTGGAGCCCGGACGCCTTGCTGTGTGATAGCGAGGACGAGCGCTCATGATGCTCTATAGCCTGGTCGTCGAGCCTTTTATCGAATTCGGTTTCATGCGCCGCGCGCTGGTGGCGTGCCTGGCGCTGGGGATTGGTTCCGGGCCGGTGGGCGTGCTGCTGATGCTGCGCCGTATGAGTCTGGTGGGCGATGCCATGAGCCATGCGGTGCTGCCCGGCGCGGCGGTGGGTTTCATGGTCGCCGGGCTGTCGTTGCCCGCGATGGGCTTCGGCGGGCTGATCGCCGGGCTGGCAGTGGCCTTGCTTTCAGGGCTGGTGAGTCGGTTGACCTCGCTGCGTGAAGACGCCAGCTTTGCCAGCTTTTACCTGACCTCTCTGGCGGCCGGGGTGCTGATCGTTTCGCTGCATGGCTCCAGTGTCGACCTGCTGCATGTACTGTTCGGCACCATTCTGGCCATCGATGACACGGCTATCTACATGGTCGGCAGCATCGCTTCCTTCACGCTGATTCTGTTGGCAGTGATCTATCGCCCATTGGTGCTGGAATGCTTCGATCCGGGCTTCCTGCGTGCGGTCGGCGGACGCGGCTCGCTGTACCACGTGTTGTTCCTGCTGCTGGTGGTGCTGAACCTGGTCGCAGGTTTTCAGGCGCTGGGCACCTTGATGGCCGTGGGCATGATGATGCTGCCGGCAACCGCGGCTCGTTTCTGGACCAACTCGCTGAGTGGCCTGATGGTGATTTCGACACTCCTGGCGACCTTGTCAGGCCTGATCGGCCTGATCGTTTCCTACCACCTTGGCGTCGCCTCGGGCCCGGCCATCGTGCTTACCGCCAGTGCGTTCTACGGCCTTTCCCTGTTGTTCGGGCGCACGGGCATCGTGCGCCGGCTGTTTCCCAAACCTCACCTGGCTAACTGAAAAGGTACGTCATGAAACGATTGATGGTGTTGAGTTCCATAGCTGCACTGGCGCTGTCTGCATTCGCCAGCCTGGCCCAGGCCAAACCGCTGGAAGCCGTCGCGTCGTTCACGGTCATCGCGGACATGGTCAGTACGGTCGGCGGCGACCGTGTTCACGTAAAGTCCCTGATCGGCCCGAACGGCGATCCGCATGTCTACGAGCCAACCCCAGGTGATGCCCAGGCGTTGAAAAATGCCGACCTGGCGTTTGTCAGTGGCCTGCATCTGGAAGGCTGGATGGATCGTCTCATCAAAGCGTCGGGCTACAAGGGCAAGCCGGTAGTGCTCTCTGAAGGGATCAAGACCCGCAGCATGGACGAAGACGGCAAGCGCATTGTCGACCCGCACGCCTGGAACAGCGCCGCCAACGGGGTGATTTATGTGCGTAACATTATCGCCGCGCTGAAGAAAGCCGACCCGGACGGGGCCAGCGAGTATCAGGCCAATGGCGATCGCTACATCGTCGAGCTGCAGCAACTGGACATTTACGCCCGCGATCAGATTCAGTCGATTCCGGCCGCCAAGCGCAAGATCCTCACCTCTCATGACGCGTTCGGCTACTTTGGCGATGCCTATGGCGTAACCTTCCTGTCACCGTTGGGCTTGTCTACCGAATCGGAAGCGTCGGCAGCTGATGTCTCGAAACTGATTCGTCAGATCAAGGCCGAGCATGTCAGTGCCTACTTCTTCGAAAACTCCAGCGACCCGCGTCTGGTCAAGCAGATTGCCGAAGCCAGTGGTGCCCAGCCAGGCGGCGAGTTGTATGTTGAAGCCTTGTCGCCAGCCGATGGCCCTGCGTCGACCTACGCCAAGATGTTCCGTTACAACGTCGACACCCTGACTGCGGCAATGAAGCGCAATCAGTAACCTTGAGAGTCGCCAGCCCCTGGGTTTCAGGGGCTGGGCGACTTTCAACCAACGTCACTAGTTATTGAGAAACTTGAACACGGTGGTCTGGGTATAGGTTTTGCCTGGGTCCAGTCGTGTGCTGGGGAATTTCGGCTGATTGGGCGCATCAGGATAGTGCTGGGTCTCCAGGGTAAAGGCACCCCAGTGCGGGTAGACCTTGCCCGCCTTGCCGTGAATGCTGCCGTCCAGGAAGTTGCCGGTATACAGTTGTACGCCTGGCTCGGTAGTGAACAGCTGCAACCTGCGGCCTGATTGCGGGTCGCTGACCTCGGCGGCCAGTTTCTTCACATCACCCTTAGTGTCGAGTACCCAGTTGAAATCAAAGCCGCCTTGCTTGGGTTCGGCATATTTCAACTGTTGGTGATCATCCTTGATGTGCTTGCCGAACGCGGTGGGCTTGAGGAAGTCCATCGGCGTGCCTGCGACGGCAGGCAGTTCGCCGGTCGGGATCAGCTTGTCGTTGACCGGTGTGTAGTGCGAAGCGTGCAGGGTGGCGACCTGTTTGAGGACATCACCACTGCCTGCACCCGCCAGGTTGAAATAGCTGTGGTTGGTCAGGTTCAGCACAGTCGGCTTGTCAGTGGTGGCGCGGTAGTCAATCTTCAGCTCGTTTTGCTCATTCAGGCTGTAAGTGACTTCGGTTTTCAACGTGCCCGGAAAGCCCATCTCGCCATCCGGCGACACGTAGGTCAGCTTCACACCGACCGAATCACCGGTCTTGGTTTCTTCTGCCTTCCAGAGTCGTTTGTCAAAACCCTGAGTGCCGCCGTGCAGGGCATTGGTCTTGTCGTTGAGCGGGACCTGGTAGGTCTTGCCATCCAGGCTGAACTTGCCGCCTGCCAGGCGGTTGCCGAATCGGCCTATGGTCGCGCCGAAGTAAACCGTGCCGTTGTTCTGGTAGCCCTGAACATCGTCGAAGCCCAGGACGATGTCCTCGACCTTTCCGGCCTTGTCAGGCACCAGCAGCGACTGCAGCGTCGCGCCGTAGGTGATGATGCTGGCCTGCACGCCGTGACTGTTGCGCAGGGTGAATTTCTCGACGGCAGTGCCGTCGGGCAGTTGGCCGAAAGTGCTGTGTTCGCTGGAGAGTGCCGCGGCCTGTGCAGTCAAGGTGCTGATCATCAAGGACAGTCCAAGGGTGCTGAGGAGAGCATGTGTTTTCATCTGATCTGCCTGCTTTTATTGTTATTGGTAAGACTATTTGATCGGATTAAAGCCGATGCATGGATTTATAGCCTATAAAATGCCACTTGAAAAATAAATTGTAATACTATTTAGTAGTGCCAGCTTCACTGAGGCGCGGTGCCCGTGGCGGTCGATCCGCTGGGTGCCTGCGAAACAGGTCGACTGGGCACGCAGGTTGGACAAGACTGCGACGCAAACATCCAAAAAGTGCCTTTACAACAATAACAAAGGACATTTTTCATGAACTGGTTGCCCGTTTCCGAGCACCGTTTCAAGCTGGCCGAGGGCTCCTTCTGGGACGCCGCAGAGCAGGCCTTGTACTGGGTCGACATTGCCGGTTTTCTGGCTTGTCGGCTGGTTGCCGGGGAGTATCGCCAATGGCGCATGCCCGAGCCGGTCTCTGCGTTTATACCGACCGAGCAGGGCGACGCACTGGTGACTCTGGCCAGCGGTGTGTATCGCCTGGACCTCAAATCCGAAAAAACCTCACTGGCGTTGTTCTGCGTGGCAGACCCGACCCCTGGCAATCGCGCCAACGAGGCCCGTTGCGACGCGCGCGGCCGCCTGTGGCTGGGCAGCATGCAAAACAATATCGATGCCGAAGGCAAAGACGTACCTTTGGTTCGTCGTTCAGGCGGGCTGTTCCGGGTTGAACCCGACGCCCGCGTGACGCGTTTGCTGGACGGGCAGGGCATCGTCAATACCCTGCTTTGGAATACCGACGGCAGCGTGCTGTACAGCGCCGATACCCTCGACGAAGTGATCTACCAATACCCTGTGCTGGAAGATGGCTTGCTGGGACCACGTCAGGTATGGGCGGCCGAGCAGAGCCAGGGTTCGCCCGACGGCTCGGCAATGGATGCCGAAGGTTATGTCTGGAACGCGCGCTGGGGAGGCAGTTGCCTGATCCGCTTTGCCCCCGACGGCAGTGTCGACCGGGTTATCGAGCTGCCCGTCAGCCATCCCACCAGTTGCGTGTTCGGTGGTCCTGACCTGGAGACGCTGTATGTCACCAGTGCAGCGCCTGCCGATGCTCATGGGCGGTTCGATGGCGCGGTACTGATGGCGCATGTCGGCGTCAAAGGAACGCTGTGTCAGCGCTTCAGCGCTTGAAAAAAGTGCCGCGCCGTCGCCTTTTCTGCAGCGGCGTCGCGATGGGAAATGCAGGAGTGACATTCGGTTACATAGCGGTCATTCATTATATGGTATGACTATTTAATCGGTTCTCGGACGCTCCCGCGTTTGCAACCGCCACCTCGCTGAACGCTGTAGCTATTCAATAAAAATAAGGAGTTAGCTATGTTGAGTCGTCACGGGATTCGTTCCCTGTGCTGTGCCGCCGTCACCACCGCCATTCTGGGCATGAGTGGCATCACCTCCGCTGCTGATGAAGTCAAAATCGGCTTTCTGGTCAAGCAGGCTGAAGAGCCTTGGTTCCAGACCGAATGGGCGTTTGCTGAAAAGGCAGGCAAGGAGCATGGTTTTACCGTGCTCAAGATTGCCGTGCCAGACGGTGAAAAGACTCTTTCCGCTATCGACAGCCTGGCCGCCAACGGTGCCAAGGGCTTTGTGATCTGCCCGCCTGATGTCTCTCTGGGCCCTGCAATCGTGGCCAAGGCCAAGGCGCTCGGTTTGAAAGTCATGGCCGTGGACGATCGTTTTGTCGACGCCAAAGGCAACTTCATGGAGGACGTGCCATATCTGGGCATGGCAGCCTTTGAAGTGGGCCAGAAGCAAGGTGCCGCCATGGCCACCGAAGCGAAGAACCGCAAGTGGGATGAGGGCGGGTGGAAAGGCACCTACGCGATCATCAACACTTACAACGAGCTGGACACCGGCAAGAAACGCACTGACGGTTCGGTGAAGGCGCTTGAAGAGGCCGGTTTGCCGAAAGATCACATCCTGTTCACCGCGCAGAAAACCCTTGATGTACCGGGCAGCATGGACGCCACCAACTCGGCGCTGCCAAAACTGCCGGGCGATGCGAAAAACCTGATCATCGGCGGCATGAACGACAACACTGTGCTGGGTGGCGTACGCGCGACGGCGAGCAATGGTTTCAGCGCGAAAAACGTTATCGGGATCGGCATCAACGGCACCGATGCCATTGATGAACTGAAGAAAAAAGAGAGTGGCTTCTTTGGCTCCATGCTGCCAAGCCCGGACAAGGAAGGCTACAACACCGCGCTGTATATGTATAAGTGGGTCACCGAGGGCGTCGAACCGCCTAAATATACCGCTATGGACGATGTGACACTGATCACCCGCGCCAACTTCCAGGAAGTATTGACCAAGATCGGTCTGTGGAAGTGAGTTGACTGAGGGGCCTGATGTTCAGGCCCCTCACACGTGCGAGGAGGTTGGTTTCATGCAACAGGCTATCGAGCAAACATCCATAAACGGTGCCTTGCGCTTCAATGGCATCGGCAAGGTTTTCCCCGGCGTAAAGGCGCTTTCGGACATCAGTTTCGAAGCGCGCCCCGGCAGTGTTCACGCCTTGATGGGAGAGAACGGTGCCGGTAAATCCACGCTGCTGAAAATCCTCGGCGGCTCTTATCAGCCCAATAGCGGCACCTTGCAGATCGGTGAGCAGAGCTACCAGTTCAAATCCACCGCCGAGAGCATTGCGGCGGGTGTGGCGGTGATTCACCAGGAGTTGCATCTGGTGCCGGAAATGACTGTCGCCGAGAACCTGCTGCTTGGGCACATGCCCAATCGTTTCGGTTTGATCAATCGTGGCGCGATGTACCGTCGGGCAGGCGAGTTGCTCAAAGGCCTGGCTGACGAAATCGACCCGCGCACTCGCCTGGGTGATCTTTCACTGGGCCAGCGGCAATTGGTGGAAATCGCCAAGGCCATGTCACGCAATGCGCACGTCATCGCCTTTGACGAACCCACCAGCAGCCTGTCGGCACGTGAAATTGACCGGTTGATGGCGATCATCGTGCGGCTGCGCGACGAGGGGCGGGTGATTCTTTACGTATCCCATCGCATGGAAGAAATCTTCCGTGTCTGTGATGCCGTAACGGTATTCAAGGACGGTCGGTTTGTAAAAACCTTCGAGCAGATGGCCGATCTGGATCATGACCGGCTGGTGACCTGCATGGTCGGCCGGGATATTCAGGACATCTACAACTACCGTCCGCGTCAGCATCAAGGGCCCAGCCTGCGAGTGACCGGGTTACTGGGGCCGGGGTTGCACGAACCGGTGAGTTTTGCCGTAGAGAAGGGTGAAGTGCTGGGGTTCTTTGGGCTGGTGGGCGCCGGGCGTACCGAGCTGTTCCGTCTGCTGTCGGGTCTGACACGCAGCACGGCAGGCACGTTGCAGCTGGACGGCAAGCCATTGACGCTCAAGTCCCCGCGTGACTCGATCGAAGCGGGCATTCTGCTCTGCCCGGAGGACCGCAAAAAGGAAGGTATCGTGCCGCTGTCCAGCGTCGCGGAGAACATCAACATCGGTGCACGACCCCGGCATGTAAATCTTGGCTGCCTGATCCAGGGCCGCTGGGAGCGCGAAAACGCGCGCAGCCAGATCAAGTCGATGAACGTCAAGACACCATCGCCCGAGCAACAGATCATGTTCCTCTCCGGCGGCAATCAGCAGAAGGCGATTCTCGGTCGCTGGCTGTCGATGCCGATGAAGGTCCTGTTGCTGGACGAGCCCACCCGCGGGATAGACGTCGGTGCCAAGTCCGAGATCTACGAGATCATTCACGACCTGGCCGCCGACGGGATTGCGGTCATCGTGGTGTCCAGTGACCTGATGGAAGTCATGGGTATTTCCGACCGCATTCTGGTGATGAGCGAAGGCGCGATCACCGGTGAACTCAACCGCGATGAGGCTGATGAATCGCGACTCCTGCAATTGGCTCTGCCTCGTACGCGCAGCTGATAACCGGTCCCCTGACCATGAACAATAAGAAAGAGGTGCATATGTCTACCGAATCCAGCCTGCAGGCTCCCCGTCAGGGCATGAACCTGCGTCGTTTTGCCGATGACTGGGTGATGCTCCTGGCTGCCGTGGGAATCTTCCTGCTGTGCGCCGTGTTCATCGACAACTTCATGTCACCGCTGAACATGCGGGGGCTAGGCCTTGCGATTTCCACCGTAGGCATTGCTGCCTGCACCATGCTCTTCTGTCTGGCGTCCGGGCACTTCGACCTGTCGGTCGGTTCGGTGCTGGCCTGTTCCGGGGTGATCGCCGGGATTGTTATCCGCGACACCGACAGCGTGTTTCTCGGTGTTTCTGCCGCGCTGGCGCTGGGGCTGGTGGTTGGCCTGATCAATGGCATCGTGATTGCCAAGCTGCGCATCAATGCCCTGATCACGACTCTGGCGACCATGCAGATCGTGCGCGGCCTTGCGTATATCTTCTCCAACGGCAAGGCCGTCGGCGTCTCCAACGAGGATTTCTTCATCTTCGGCAACGGCCAGATATATGGCGTGCCAGTGCCGATCCTGATCACCATCGCCTGCTTCATATTCTTCGGCTGGTTGCTCAACTACACCACCTACGGGCGCAACACCATGGCCATCGGTGGCAACCAGGAAGCTGCATTGCTGGCGGGTGTGCATGTTGATCGCACCAAGATCATCATCTTCGCGGTTCACGGGCTTGTCGGGGCACTGGCTGGCGTGGTGCTGGCTTCGCGTATGACCTCGGGGCAGCCAATGATCGGTCAGGGTTTCGAGCTGACCATCATCTCGGCTTGCGTACTGGGCGGTGTTTCGCTGAGCGGCGGCATCGGCATGATCCGCCATGTAATCGCTGGTGTGCTGATTCTGGCGATCATCGAGAATGCAATGAACCTGAAGAATATCGATACGTTCTACCAATACGTGATTCGCGGCACGATTCTGTTGCTGGCGGTGATCATTGACCGACTGAAACGTCGCTGACCGGCGCGGCGCTGGCTTGCATGAACCAGCGCCGTCACTTCACACCGGATTCAATCCCTTCTCGCGCTTCATCTGCGTGACCAATGTAAAGCGGTCTTCGGGGTGGACTGTCTCTGACACGACCATTACGACGCCCGCGTCGTCACGGTACTGACGCAGAATTTTCAGCCCCGGCGAACCTGTCTCCGCATTCAGGCTTCTGGCGATTTCAGCCGTCAACAGCACGGCGCGCACTTGCTGGTCGATCACTTCGATATGGCGGCCAAAATGCTGCTCGATCAGCGCGGCGATCAGTTCGCCGGGTTGCTCGCGTGCCAGTTCGATGACTTCGCTGTAAATATCCTGAGCGTAAACGTCGGTCCAGCACAACGGCGCGAGCACGTTCTCGCAGTCGACCCTGATGCTCGACACGCAAAAGTAATGCTCCCCCGGCGTCAGCCCCAGCCGACGCGCCTGGGCAATGTCCGCGACGAAATGGCGGACGTTCTGGATGCTGCGCACCTGGGTTTCCGCCAGATGCGCCAGGTCTGCAACGGTCGCCAGTGACTGTGAATAGCCGCCTCTGGGCGATGCCGATTCGACTCGCGTACCGACCCGCTTACGCCGTGACACCAGGCCCTGAGTCTGCAGTTGTGTGATTGCCGCGCGCACGGTATGGCGGCTGACTGCGTAAAGCTCGCACAGCTCGAACTCGGTCGGCAGCAGTGAGCCGACCGGGTAGCGGCCACTGGCAATCGCCTCGATCAGGTCTCTGGCAACCACTGCGTAACGTGTTTCGTTCATGCCTTCTGTCAGCTCTGTGGCTTTAGCGAGTTGACAGTGTATCAGTGCGAGCGTAACAATTATATACGGACATATTAAATATGTACGATCAATAACAACATAATCAGGACCTCGCTCATGTCCAGCACCGTTTTTGACTCCGCCCTGTTTCGCGACATGTTCGGCACCGCCGAAATGCGTGCCGTGTTCTCCGACAAATCGCTCATCGAACGTTACATCGAAGTAGAAGTGGCACTGGCCCGCGCCGAAGCCCGTTGCGGAGTGATTCCTGCCGCTGCCGCCGAACAGATCGCTGCGCTGGCCACTTACGAGTCACTTGATCTGGCACTGATGCAGCATGAAACCGAGATTGTCGGTTACCCCATCCTGCCGCTCGTGGAGCAGCTGTCCAAAACCTGCGGCGATGCTGGCCGTTACGTGCATTGGGGCGCGACCACCCAGGACATCATGGACACCGCTGTGGTGTTGCAGGTGCGTGCTGCGCTGGCCATCGTCGAGCGTGATATTCAGGCCGTACGTGGCCTGCTTGCTGACCTGGCATTGCGTTATCGCAATACGCCGATGGCGGGGCGTACCCACCTGCAACATGCGCTGCCGATCACCTTCGGATACAAATGTGCGGTGTGGCTGAGCATGTTCGACCGCCACGCAGAGCGTCTGGCGGAATTGCGCCCGCGTGTTGAAATCGGCCAGTTTGCCGGAGCGGCCGGTACGCTGGCGTCATTGGGCGACAAGGGGCTGGACGTGCAGCAAGCGCTGATGGACGAGCTGCAACTGGGCGTGCCGCAGGCCACTTGGCATGTCGCGCGTGACGGCCTTGCGGAAACACTCAACTTCCTGGGCCTGGTCACCGGCTCGCTCGGCAAGATTGCACTGGACGTCATGATGATGATGACCAGCGAGCTGGGTGAGGTGTACGAACCCTTCGTCAAGGGACGGGGTGCCAGCAGCACCATGCCGCAGAAACGCAACCCCATTTCCTGTGAACTGATGTACGCCGCCGCCAAGGGCGTACGCCAGCACGCCGGGCTGATGCTCGATGCCATGATTCAGGATTTCGAACGCTCCACAGGCCCGTGGCAAGCCGAGTGGATCGCCATTCCAGAGGCCTTCGCCCTCAGCGCAGCGTCTCTGGGGCAGGCGAAATTCATGCTGGCCGGGCTTGAGGTGCGCACCGAACGGATGCGTCAGAACCTGGACATGACTCAGGGGCTGATCGTTGCCGAAGCCGTGATGATGGGCCTCGCGCCAGCGCTCGGCCGTCAGGTCGCCCACGACGTTGTGTATGCCGCCTGCCGCATGGCCAACGACCAGCGCATCAGCCTGCTGGATGCGCTGTTGGCGCAAGGCGAGGCCACGGCGCAACTGGATATCGAAGAACTCAAGCGTCTGACCGACCCGGCCAACTACCTGGGCCTTGCGCCGCAAATGGTGGACATCGCCCTGGCTCGTCCGGGGGCCGTGAAGCGTTGAGTCATCTCGCCCCGGGCACAAGTCCGGGGCGATCAGTCCTGCAGCCGCTCTTAATAACAACAACGAGATCGCAGACATGTCTTCATCCAGCAAAAAACCGTTCTACAGGGACCTGACGTTTCAGGTCGTCGCCGCCATGCTGTTGGGCATCGCCTTTGGATTTATCGCCCCCGAGCTGGCCGCCAAATTCAAGATCCTTGGCGACATCTTTCTCAAACTGATCAAGACCGCCGTTGCGCCGTTGGTTTTTTTCACCGTGGTGCACGGCATTGCGTCGGCGGGCGATATCAAGCGTGTCGGCAAGGTCGGGCTGCGCGCATTGATCTACTTCGAAGTGGTGTCGACCATCGCTCTGGCCATCGGCCTGCTGTGGGGCAATCTGCTGCAGATCGGTTCGGGCATGCATGACGCCCATCCGAGCAGCGCTACGGCTGCCGCATCGGCCGCGGCGGTTGCCAAGGGGCATGCACCGGCGTCGACCATGGACTTCATCTACGGCATCTTCCCCGACAATTTCGTCGGCGCATTTGCCGGTGGTCAACTGTTACAAGTACTGGTGATTTCCGTACTCTTCGGCTTTGCCCTGCTGGCACTCAAGGAAGAGCGTCGGGCCGTGATCGAAGAAGGTCTGAGCCGGATTTCCGAATGTTTCTTCGAGTTCATCAACCTGATTATGAAGTTTGCGCCGCTGGGCGCGTTCGGTTCGGTGGCCTATGCAGTGGGCAGCAACGGCACCGCGGTGCTCATGTCGCTGGCCAATCTGGTGTTGATGTTTTACCTGTGCATCGCGTTTTTCATCTTCGTCGTACTGGGCATCGTCTGCCGAATTTCCGGTTTCAGCCTGTGGCGATTCCTCACGTACATCAAGGACGAAGTCTTCATTGTGCTGGGCACTGCTTCCTCGGAAAGCGCCTTGCCGCGCCTGTTGCAGAAACTGGAGAAATTCGGCTGCTCAAAACAGAGCGTCGGCCTGGTGTTGCCTACCGGTTATGCATTCAACCTGGACGGTACGTCGATCTACATGTCGTTGTGCGTGCTGTTTATCGCCAATGCCTATGGCGTACCGCTGAGCTGGGAGCAGCAGTTGGGCATCATCGCGATCATGCTGGTGACTTCCAAAGGCGCGGCGGCGGTATCGGGTGGCAGTTTCGTGGTGTTTGCCGCCACCGTGACAGCCATTGGCGTGCTGCCCGTCGAGGGCCTGGCGTTGCTGTTCGGCGTCTACCGGTTCATGTCCATGGCCATCGCGACCTGCAACACCATTGGTAACAGTGTGGCGACGGTGGTGGTATCCAAATGGTCCGGCGAATTTGCCGAGCAGACTGCTCGTAGTGAATATCACCGGGTGCTGGGGCGTAAACTGGAGGCTGCGCTTTGATGATGCCTGCCGCGGAATTCACTGAACAAGCGTGCACTGGATAACCGCGCGGTGGCCTGGGCGTCGAGGACTCACGCTTGTTGCGCTGTCTGCGTCCGGAAATCCAGCTCCGCTCGGGTGCCTAGCGTCGGCATCGACTCGAGGGTCAGCGTCCACTGAAAGCGTTCGCAGATGCGCCGCACCAGGAAAAGCCCCAGGCCTTTCCCGGTGCCCGCTCTGGTCGAGTTTCTCAGCAGTGACAGGTAGTGAAGGGACGCCTGCGCAGTGTCGAAGCCTTCGCCCGAGTCGGTCACGCTCAATACACTGTCCTTGAGGCGCACGGTGATTGTTCCGTCATAGGTGTTTTCGGCAGCGTTACGCAACAGGTTGCCGATGGCAATGCGTAACATCGCATCCGGCACCCGCAGGCAAAGCGTCTGGTGGATGTGCACTGAAAATTGCACAGGTTTGCCGTCCAGAAGGTGTTGGTGATCCTTGATCAGGCCGGGCAACAGGCGGTCCAGTTCGACGGGGTCGTCCGGCGTTGAGGACATGGGCTCGCGTGACAAATACAGTAGCGCGACCATGATCTCGGTCAGGTTGTCCACGGTTGCCCGCATGCGTTGAATCGGTGGCGCTGCACACGCGGGTAACGCTTGCCTGGCCAGTACATCCAGCGCACCGCTGATCACCGCTATAGGTGTGCGAAACTCGTGGCTGGCCTGATCCAGAAGGGCGCGTTCCCGGGCCATGAATTGCTCGACCCGTTCCAGGTGTGCGTTGATACCGCAGGCGATGTCTTTGAGTTCTTCCTGGTCGTATTGCACTGGCAGACGTTGCGAGAGGCTTTCCGGATCGAGTTGCTTCATGCCTAGCGCGAGCGCCTGAACCGGGCGGTGCAGGCGCACGTATAGCCAGGCGATTACGGCAATGATCAGTATCAGGTTCATGATCAGAAAAATGCCACCGATCAGCGCGATGAGGTTCTGCTCCTGCTCCAGATCACTGATGTCGATTGCTGCTACCAAGCGTTCATTGCCCAGCGACGTCACCAGCACGGCATAGTCGGGATCGGTGAAACTCGAAGCCCTTCGATCCATATCGCCCTCGTTGTAGAAGCCTGGGGCGAGTGAAGCCAGTAAGGGCGGCATGCCGGGCGCGGGCGTTTCGCCCGACAGTCTCCAGACCTGAATCCTTCCGGCTTTCTGTGGCACTGGCTGCAGCGAGTTTTCGAGAGCATTGTTTGTCGCAGTTTCAAGCAGCTCTTTCCAGATCGGGTGATCGACGAGTTCCTGGCTCATGAACGCCTGAGTGGTCAGGCCGATGGTCATCAACAGCCCGAAGCCGAGCAGAATTGCACTGATCAGGCGATGCAGGCTGCCTCGACGACCGGGAAGATTGATCATGGGCACACGCACAGGCGAAAACCGACGCCCTGAACCGTATGGAGTAGCTTTTGTTCGTTGACTCGGTCGCCATCGATGGTCCTTCTGAGCAAATACATGTGCGAGCGCAGCAGGTCGCCGTCGGGCACGCTGTCACCCCAGATGAGCGACTCCAACTGCGCGCGGGTCACGACGTTTGGAGAGTTGCGCATCAGCACTTCCAGCAGGGTTCGTCTTATCGGCGAGAAGGGTAACTGCACGCCGCCACGCATGATGGTTTGTGTACTCAGGTCGAAGCACAGATCGGCGATTTCCAGCACCTGCCGTACATCCGAGCGCTTGTGGCTGCGTGCGGCCAGCACCCGCAGACGAATTTCCAGTTCAGGCAGGGCCAGTGGTTTGACGATGTAATCGTCCGCGCCCGATTCAAAGCCTTGCAGCTTGTCGTCCAGTTGATCCTTGGCGGTCAGCAACATCACTGGCACCGGATTGCGCAGCTCAGTGCGCAGATGACGCAGGAGACTGATGCCGTCCATACGCGGCATCATCCAGTCCAGCACAATGACGTCGTAATGGTTTTCGGTAATCAGGCGCATCGCGGACTTGCCGTCGGGCGCAGCATCCAGAGTGTGTCCGCATGCTTCCAGATAGTCGAACATGTTGGCGGCCAGCGCCAGGTTGTCTTCGACGATTAATACGCTCAGTGAACGTTCGATCATGATGGGCTCACAGTGAGTCGACTCCAGGCGCTGCACAGGCAGTTTTTGGCATCAGAACTTTCTCGAAATACCGATGAACATCGAGGTAGAGCTGTCGGTATCGCGCTCTACCAACGGGCTATTGCTCAGTTCATCCGGCAGGGCGCTGTAGCGCAGGTTACCCGAGACTTCCCACTGTTTGCCCAGGGGCTGGGAAAAGCCCAGACCGACATAGGAAACCGTGGCGCTGCCAGGACGGTATCGGGCAATGCCGCGTTGCTCTTCTTCTTTCAGCGTGCCGTAATAGTAATCCACCAGGTTGCCGGACATATGGGTAACACCGATGTTGGGTTTGAAGCGCGTCTGGCCCCAGCTGAAGGGGTACGCATATTCGAGGTTCACCGAGTAGCCGTCGCTTGCACCGCTGATGTCGTTCCTGGCGACCGCCTCAAGCTGCCCTGCAGTGCAACGCAGTTTGGCTACCAGCCCTGCGTCGATACCATTGTCGCGGTCTTCCAGCAGATCGCGGTTGATGCCGTTTCTGGCCAGTTCGCGGCGACCAAAATCGTCACGATCAATGCCGTCCATCTGCAAGGCGAGAATGGCATCCAGGGAGAACGATCCGGTGTTGATCAGGTGGTAACCCGCAGTTATGCCTTTCACGTAAAAGCGCTCGCCTTCATAGTTGATCAACGGGATCGGATTGACCTGTGTACCGACGCCTGCATAAGGGCTTTCGCTGATTGCAGCGCCCAGGCCCAGGCTGAAATCGCCCGGTTCGGCATGGGCGAGCTGCAACGACAGGGCAGGCAAGGCAACAACGGTCAGCGCGGGAAGGAAAAGCGGTTTCATGACGGCGGCTCTCTGAGTGATCTTTCTGACGTGCCTAAGTGTGCGATGGCGTGTGTCGTTTGCATGTCGCTGTCAGTGATCTGGTCCGGCGCTTAAAAAACGCTGGCTATGCGTCGAAAGCTGGTATTCATTCCTGCCATCATCCATCAGTTGGCGCGGTCCGCTTCCTTGCAATCAGGCCTGAAAAGATAGTTTTCAAGCAAAGTCACTACCTCTTGAACGAATCCTGGTTGTGCGAGGAGCTTCGGCCGATCAGCTGTGACGGTGTGGATAATTGCGTGTGCAGCGATGCCCATCAGATAGATCGAGAGATCCGGATCAGGAACGTTCTTCATAAAAGGCCTTAGCACCTGAGCAAACTGGAGCTGTAGAGAATCGTTATCGTCCTCCAGCTGCCGGATCGTACGTGGCAATTCCTCATGAATGGCCTTGTGCAGAGCCGGCGCAACACGATGTTCAGCGACAATCATCTCGATGATCATGGTTAGCGCCTCTCTAAGCGACGGCTGATCAGGCAGAACCTGTAACGCGTTGAGCAGATCTGTGCGCGTGTCGGCGGCGTGCCGTCTCTGTAATTCAGCGATGACTGCTTCTTTGTTAGGGAAAAACTGGTACAGCGAGCCGATGTTCACGCCTGCGCGTTCAGCAATCGCGTTGGTCGTCAGTCCCTCCCAGCCTACTTTGGTCAAAATGTAAGTCGCCGCTTGAATAATCGCGTCAACTGTCGCGCGCGAACGCGCCTGAGCCGGGATTTTCCTGGGGTTGACGGGTGTTCGGCTTTTGCTCACGGACAGCTCCAGAACATGAGTTTTTAAAATCTAAGCTTTAACTTACGATTTGAATTGTGACAACACAACGTTAATCACGAATCGAGAACTCATGACCATGAACACACAGGAATATTTACTTCCCTGGGATGGCTTTCAGGAAGCCAATCGCTTTCGCCGGGCTATACGCAAATTCAACTCGAACCCCATTGTCGCTGGCGACATTCAGTTGCTGCTTGCAGAAGCAGCCTATGCCCCCTCCAGCGGGAACATGCAGCCTTATCAACTGCACTGGGTTCGCGATCCTGGACTCAAAGCGAATCTGGCGGTTGCTTGTAACGGCCAGAAAGCTGCGGCATCAGCGGCCGAGCTCATCGTGATCGTAGCGAGCCCTGCGCTGGGGTTGCGCACAGCCAACGTGCAACTTGCCCACGTTGAAGGTTCGTCTGCGTTGGGAGCAGATTCAAAGGCCTATTACCGCAAGCAGATAGGTATGTTTAAAAAGATTCTCGGAATGGGGTCTTCTGTTTTATGGTCGCCGACCGTTGCGCTTGCCGCGCTGATTCAACCGACCCTCTCGCTACTCCCCATCGGCCATATCGGCGGTCGGCAATGGGCGGCACGCAATGCCATCTTCGCAGCTCAAACCATCATGCTTGGCGCAGCCGCGAAGGGCATCGATACGTGCCCGATGGAAGGATTTTCAGGTGCGAAAGTTGCCAAACTTCTCAAGCTGCCACGTGGTGCCGTCATACCGCTGGTTATCGCTCTTGGCTATCGAGCAGACGACGCGAGAATCGAAGAGCGGTGGCGCAATTCGATTTCAGACATCGTCGTTACACACTGAAGTAGAGCCTTAATCACGCGCGTGGCATGCATCACAAATGCCGTTCAGCGCGGGTGTGAAACCAGCACTGAGCTGCCTAGCCGGGTGAGCCCATAAAGCGCGGCTCCGACAGCGAGCATCATGCCGGCACGCAGCCAGGTTTCAGGGCCTTGCTGGGTCAGCAAAAGCAGGCAGGAAAGGATCGCCAATACCGGAATCATCCAGTGAACCTGAAAATGGCCGGCGTCGACCTTGTCGCGCTTGAGCACCAGAACCGCAATATTGACGCTGAGAAACACGAACAGCAGCAACAACACCACGGTTTCAGCGAGCGTAGTCAGGGTGCTGGTAAACGACAGTGCGATGGCAAGCACTGTGGTTGCGAAAATGGCCACGCCGGGTGTGCGCCGTTGAGGCAGAACCGAGCCCATCACAGCGGGCAACAGCCCTTCACGAGCCATCCCGAAGGTCAGTCTGCTGGCCATGATCATGGTCAGCAGTGCGCCATTGGCAACCGCAATCAGCGCGATCACCGCGAACCATGGGGCAGGTATCCCCAGCCCCGACGCACTGACCACGTCCATCAACGGGGCCTGCGAAGCCTTCAACTGTTCGACGGGCAGCACCATGGCCGCGCCCACGCCGACCAGCATGTAAACCACGCCTGCAATAAGCAAGGCACCAAACAGCGCCCGTGGATAAACCCTGCGCACATCCTTGATCTCTTCGGCCAGGTTGGCAGACGTCTCGAAGCCCACAAATGAATAAAATGCCAGCAACGATGCGGCAAGAATCGCGGTGGCCGGTGAGTTCGTGTCCAGTTCGAATACACGTTGCGGCACACCATTGCCCTGACTGACGAACCAGACTGCGGCCGCAATCACCATCGCCAGCCCGCTCAACTCAATCAGGGTCATGACCAGATTGGCCGACAACGACTCCTTGATGCCACGCGCATTCAACAGCGCGACAATCACCAGAAAGCCCACACATACCCACTGCGCGGGCCAGCTTACCAACGCCTGGAAGTAGTCGCCGGCAAACGCGACTGCCAGCCCGGCAGCACTGGTGACGCCTGCCGCCACCATGGAAAAGCCGACCAGAAACGACAGCAGCGGTTTGCCGAAGGCTTTTTCGGCATACACCGCTGCACCGCCCGCACGAGGGTATTTGGTCACCAGTTCCGCATAGGACGCAGCGGTCAGCAAGGCGAAGCACAGGGCAATCAGCAGGGGTGCCCAGATGGCTCCGCCGACACGTCCGGCGATAGTGCCTGCCAATGCATAGACGCCGGCCCCCAGCACGTCACCGAGGATGAACAGTGTCAGCATCGGCGCCGTGATTGCCCGGCGCAGCGATGGAGTTTCGGGAGGAGTGGCCATGGTGAAAGAATCCTTTCTCGGCAGGTATAAGAGTTGTGTAAGGGAAGATCGTCAGGGTGAGGGTAAATTCAACGTGATCGCAAAAGGCCCGGATCAGCGGTGTTTTTTGCCGGAACAGGTATTTGAATAACCCCCTGCATTTGAAAATGCAGCATGAACCAAGAGGTTTTTTCAGGGTCTTATTCGGGCCTTGAAATTCATGGCATGCCTTTTACTTTTCGAGTCTGTCTTCATGCCTGAATCGCACCGTTATTTCTGGCGCATGTGCCTGTACTTAGTGCCTCTGCTGCCCATGTACGCCAGCCATGCCAGTGCCAGTGACGAGCGACAGCTGGTCCAGGCCATCAACGATTTTCGTGGGCAACCTCAGCGCTGCGAAGCACGGATGACAAAAATCTCCAGAGCGCTGACGCTCAACGCCAGCGTAGCGTTGCCGATCAATTTCGCTGGAAGTTCACGCGATGCGCTCAAGGCATCCGGTTATCAGGCGGTCACCGTCCGGACCATACGACTTGCTGGCGCGCAGGGCGCCGGTGAAGCGTTCGGCATGCTCGAAAAACGCTATTGCGGCGCTTTGCTTGACCCGCAATACGCCGACATCGGTATCACTCGCGAGCGTGGCGACTGGCGTGTGGTATTGGCAAAACCGTTGATCGACGAAAGCCTGGAAGATGCACGCTCGGCGGGCCGCATACTTCTGGCGCAGGTCAATGCCGCGCGTGCCAAGCCGCGCATGTGTGGCAAGCAGCCGTTTCCTTCGGCCAGACCGCTGAGCTGGAACACGACCCTGGAAATGGCTGCACAGGGGCACAGCCAGTCGATGGCCAGCGAGAATTACTTCACGCATCGCGGCTTTGATAACGACTCACCGGCAGATCGCGCCCGTGCAGCGGGTTACGGCGGACGGCAGATCGGTGAAAACATCGCAGCAGGGCAGAGCACCGTCAGCAAGGCAATGGCCAGCTGGCTGGCCAGCCCGGGACATTGCGCCAACCTGATGAACCCGATGTTTACCGAGGTCGGCGCGGCCTACGCGACGGCTACCAACGCGGATTACGGTGTGTACTGGACCATGCTGTTCGGCGCTCCCTGATCAACCGAAAAGCCGCCTGAACGGCGGCTTGTCGAACATGCATGAGTGGCTCAGACCTTCGAGCCGCTCCAGCGCGGTGCTTCTCTCAATTCGTCACGCTTTTGTTGATCCGGAGATTTGTGTGGCTCGCCGTATTCCACGTGTAACGTGTCATCAAGGCGGTTGGTGGAGGAGCCGCCTTCCTGCGGCGTTTCGTCGAAATGCTTCCACTCGGCACTCTGGAAGCGGAACAGGCTGTCGTCTTCAGGCGCTTCGCGTTCGCGATAGTGGTGGATCGAGTAGTGTGCATATTCGACCTTGTCGCCCCAGTCGGACTGCAGCAAACCGTCTGCCGCCAGATCGCGATACCAGTCGTTTTCCTTTTCGGATGCTTTCTGCTTTTTGTTATGGTCGACGAAATAGCCAATGATCCCGCCGACGACAGCAATCACAACGCCGACGAGGAAGAATGGCCCGGCCAGCGCGGTGGCCGCCGCGCCGCCTGCACCCACCAGCGCCGCGGTTCCCAGTACGCCGGCTGACGCGCCGAAGGCACCGCCGGCAATTTGCAGGCCGCCTGCGGCCTGAGCCAGCTTGTCACCTGACTTCACGCCGTCCTTGATGGTGAATGCACCCAGTACGATATCGGCAAAACCACCAGCCAGATCCGTTGCAGGCCCCAGCACTTTGACGACCGAGCCTGCGATTTTATTGGCAGTTCCAGAGGGCAGCTTGGCCCCTGAAGCCTGCACGGCGTCATCCAGCCGCTGGGTGATGCCGCCCATGGCCTGGCGTTCCGCTTCTGCACCGCCAGCCATGTCGCCCAGCGTCGAATTGAGCCGATATTCATCAGTCGCATCCAGTGCGGTGCGGATCTCGCTCAGTTTGCTTGCGGAAATGCCGCTGACCCTGACTTCCTTGGCCTTGCCAAAGCTTTCCTTGCCCCAGATCTCCGGTAACGTCTTGTCCAGCCCCAGCATGTCCACCAGGCCGCCTTTGCCCATCAGGTCGCCAACCTGATCAGCCAGACGTACAAAATGGCTGGCACCACCGGCAAAGCTCAGAAAGTCCTTGGCAATGCCCAGGCGCTGAATCGGTGTCTCGCCCAGTTTGCCGCCGTTGCCGACCAGTTGATAAATCGCCGAGAACAGCGACACGCCTGCTGCAACGGAGCCCATGACGCCTTTGCTATTGAGCGTATTGAAGATTTCGCCCAGTTTGCCGCGATCAGCGACCGGTATGTAGGGTTTGGAAAGGGCTGTCTTGATGTCTGCTTCGCTGACCTTGCCGTTTTTCTGATAGGCATCACCGACCTCCTTGAGCGCTTTGGCGATGTCTGCGGGCTTGGCGTTGCCCACGACACCTTCCTGAAGGAATTTCTCGAAGGTGGGCTGCAGGAAGCGCGGCATATCGACCAGAAAGCCCTTGAGCTCTGCCTTGAGCAGGCCGAACAGGTCCTTGGTGGCGAGGGCGTTATTCTCGTCGCTTATCTTCGACGGGTCGGCGACCAGATCGTTGAGATCGCTGGTCAAACCATCGGCCTGAATAGACTGTGCCGCCTTGCTGGCGCCTTCTGGATCGGCCAGCGCAAGTGAGGACAAGGTGTCGCTCAGGTCTTTCTGCGCCTCTTGACCAAGGCCCTGCTTTTTCAGGTCCTTGAGGTAAAGTACGTAATCGGGATTGGCGGTGAGGTCGAGCAGCTTCTGCTTTATTTCGTCCTTGTTGGGCACTTTGCCCAGTGCATCAGTCATCTTGCTCTGGTAGTCCTGCTGCACGGTCGGATCAGAGAACAGTGTGGTCAGTTGTTCTTGCAGCTTGCCGCCATCAATGATGTCGTGCATGTCGGCCGAACTGAGTTGGGTCTGTTTGCTGTCGAATTCGCGCCAGGTGCCGCCGAAGGCGCCTTTGGCTTCTTCATAACCGGTCAGGCCGCGACCGTTGTCATAAGCAGCCTGCGCCTCGATCGCCCTGACCAGTTTTGCACGAGGGTCATCCTTGGCAATATCCCCTTTGTTCACGCCGTCGCGGTATTGGTCGAGCAGTTCCTTGGTCGCCAGTTCGCCGACATTCAGCTCTTCAGAATTCTCATCATCCTTATCGGCTTTCACGCCGGTTTTCTGCCCCATCAGATCCAGCTCTGCCACGGGCGGCAGGTTATGCCGACTGCGGGTTTCACCAATATTGCCGGTGCCCAGCTCATTCCATTTTTCCACCACATCATCGTACAACTGCGGGCTGGCATCCCTGGAGACGATGAACTTGCCATCGCTGTTCTCGAAACGAATCAGACCCGCGCCCAATTCGTCCGGTGAACCGATGGTTATGTCCTGATTCTTCAAAAAGTCATGAGGCTCAGCCAACGTGTAACCTTCTTCCCGGCTGCTGTTGATTTTGTTCCAGGCGTCATGGAGGGTGGTTACTTTGTCGAATAGTTCAGGGGTCAAGGCTTCAGTGACGACAATCCGTTCACCGCTCTGATTCTGATAGGTGATCTGGCTTCCTTCCTGGCCAGACACCCAAGTGAACTGTGTAATGTCGTTCAAGCTGGGAATGGGAGTGTTGCGGTCAGCAAGAATCTGCCCTTCGTTGACTGCGGTTTCCATCGCAGTTCTTTTTTGCGGGTCCGACACTATGGTTTGCAGCGCTGCCAGATAATCGAACAACTTCGGATTGTCGTCACGAGTGACCACGACTTTCTCTCCGTTGTGCTCGTAACGGATAGTGTCCGGGCCGACCTCATTCAACGGGCCGACGGTGGTGCCGAATACGGGTGGCCATACTTCGTTGTCACCCGCCCTGCGATAACCTTGCGCTTCGCTCGTGTTCAGCCCGGTCAGAGTATTGAAAGCGTCTTTGGCCGCACTGTACAGCTCAGGATTGTCGCTCTTGGCCACGACGATTTTATTGCCGTCACGGTCGACATAACGCATCACGCCTGGCCCTACTTCATCCACCGGGCCGACCACTGCAAAGCCTGCAATGTTTTCCGGCGGCTTTTCGTCCGCACCTGCCACCCTGTAGCCTTCCCGCTGACTGCTGCCTACGCCGGATAGCGATTTGAAATCCGACTCCACCTGTTTGAAGAGTTCCGGGTTCTGTTGCTGCGAAACGATGACCTTGCTGCCATCGGCGGCTTCATAGCGAATCAGCCCCGGCCCCATTTCGTCCGGTGCTCCGATACGGGCATAGCCGCTCAGCGTCGCTGGCGCGGCAGCATCAGCCTTGGCCGGGGAGTAGCCAGCAGCCACACTGGCCCTGAAGCCTGCCACTCGGGGTTGGTCTTCGACGACCTGACGATAGAGCTCCGGGCTGGTGGATTTGCTTACCAGTACCTGATCGCCTTCCTGAGTGACGTAGCGCACGGTGTCAGCCGCCACAGTGCCGGGCTTTTCTATCGATGCGTAACTGCCCAGCGCAGGTGCCTTTTCGTCTGCGCCCGCTGGCCGGTATTGGCCGCCATTGCGGTTGCTGGTCTGCAGCACCTGGTTGAATCGCGTTCGGGCATTCGCGCCTGGTGCGAGGGGCGGAAGAGGGCCAGGCGCCGGGCTGATCGTGGACGTCGACATAGCATATAACTCCTGTTGTTAACCGCTGGACGTGGAGCAGGCGACTCAATAACTGAGTGCCACGAGGCAAACGAAACCCTGTGTTCAACGACGAACTCTTTATTCGCGTGAATAGTTTGAACGGCGTCTCGTTTTCAAATCAAAAGAACAGGGCTTATGGGCCGACACTATCATTCCGACAAGTGAAGTGGCGGATCGGTAATCTCTTTTCACAACAATTCACACGCGTCGGTAAATAATAAAGGCTCTGGCGAACACCCCGTAAACGTTGGAGCCCCGTCTCGTGATACATAAAAAATTAATATCACCAGAAATAAACCAGAAATAAATATCACTTTGATATCACTGTTGGTTTGCGGTATTAATTTGTTGTGAAATCTGATTTCACAACGTTTCACAGCATCGAACAAGTTTCGCTGATTACTATTAATTGGCAACGCGGCAAATAGCGTAGTGTCTCTGCATCGCTGTTGTGTAATGGCACATTGACCTGTTCTTGAGCCGGTTGTTAATCCGCAGATAGATCCCTACTCGAAGCAAGGAGAAACAACATGAGTTCGACTCCACCCGTAAGCTCCGGCAATTCAGACGCAGCAATCGAAAAAATGTCGGCGACCTTTGATATGGCTATCGAGAAATCGGCCAAGATCACTGAAATCTCCACTGCCAAGAAAGCAGAGCTGGATGCTACCAAGCAACGTCCACAGAACTGACGTTGTCATGCAGGCAGCGCTACAGCTGCCTGCATTCACTGCGCATCGAAATTCTTCCGATCGACAGTTTTGCCCGGCTTTGACATGCCGTTTCCGGTAGATCACACGGTGGTGACTCGATCATGACAGCCTTGATCTCATTGAGCGGAACGCCCGACGCTTCTGTGCAAGAAAGCGGCGTAGCCCGGCTCGAAATTCTTCATGGTTTGCATCAGGGCGTTTCGCTGCTCCTGGACAATCCTGTCTATGTGATTGGCAGTGCCGCTCCGGCCGACCTTGTGCTGGGCGATGCTGATGTGGCCGAGCAACATGTTCGTCTGCGATTCTCCGTTGAACACGTCGCAATAGAAGCCTTGGGCGGCGATGTGACGGTTTTCGATAGCCTTGGCCAACGTCGGGTTGTCAACGTCGGCCACGGTCAACGAATCTCCTTGCCTGTCGAGTTGCTGGTCGGACAGAGCAGGCTGTGCTTGCGCAGCACACGAAGTGCCCGACCCGTCCCGGCTGTGTCCCGCCGCCTGGTGCTGCTTAAATGGCCAGCACTGGCTGCACTTTTGTTGCTGGTGACATGTGCCACTGCATTTGCCTTTCGTGCACCTGCCGAGTCGGTCCGGCACTCCATTGCAGATTCCGCCCCTGGTTCGTCAGTGCCCGGCAGGAACGCCCCTACACTTAGCCAGGCTAGAAGCTGGCTCGAGGGCGCGTTGCAGGACGCCAGGCTCACGCAATTGCGGGTTGAGGAACAGGGCGGGCAGCTCAGTGTTGAGGGCGCTTTTCCTGCGGCCCAAAAAAGCAGCTGGCTGCAGATTCAACAGGCCTTTGACACTCGGTTTGGCCAGCACATTGTCTTGACGCCCAACGTGCAGGCAAACGCGGCGCTTGCGGCACCTCGCGTGCGTTTTCAGGCGGTGTGGTTCGGTCGCAATCCCTACGTGATCGATGAGCATGGCAAGCGTGTTTATCCCGGCGCACTGTTACCTGACAACTGGAGGCTGGAGAGCATTGAGGGCAATCAGGTCCGTCTTGTGCGCGGTGATGAAAGGTTTGCCTTCACTTTATGAAAGTCGATCTGCGGCCCGTAGCGCCGCCTTCAGCCGATTCTTTGCCCGCAGTCGAGCGCGTTGCTCCGGCGCAGCCGCGTCAGGGAACCCGTTTCGAAGCGCTGCTTGATCAGCGCGAGCGCAAGGTTCGTCGTTCGTTGCGTGGCGAGCTGGAGCAGACCGGGCAGGCTTCTGGTGTCAATGCGCAGCTTTTTGGTACGGCGCGTTCGCTACAAGTACTGCGCTATGTGCTGGACGAAGTGTTACCGGCACTGGACGCCGAACCGGAGATCCGCGAACTCGCCGAAGACGTGATTCGTGAAGAGATCGACATGCGGCTGCTATTGGAACAGCAGCGCGCCGAGGTGCAGTCATGAGCATCAGTCAGGATCGCGAATGCATAGAGTTGCTCCACGGTATGGGTGATCTGTACCGGCGCAGTGGCCAGCCACAACGTGCACTGGTGATGTTGCTGATTGCGATACAGCTGGCACCGACGAACAGTGCGCTGCTGCACAGCCTGGTGCTGGCGTTCACCGACAGCGGAGACACCGACCGGGCCATTGCGGCACTGGACAGGCTGGTCGAGCAGCAAGGCGAGAGCGCCGCGCTGCTTCTGTTGCGTAGCCGCGCGTTGTGGAAGGCCGGCCGCAAGGACGACGCGCGGCAATGCTTCAGACGCTACCTGGAAGCACGGAGGGCTGCGCAATGACCCTCATGAATGCCCTGAATCGCCTGGCGGTAACTGCGTCTAAACGCACAGATGTGATCATCGTTGCTTTCATGCTGATGGCTATCGCGATGATGATCATCCCGATGCCGACCTATCTGGTGGACGCGCTGATCGGAGTCAACATCGCCCTGAGCCTGCTGATTCTCATCGTCGCGTTCTACATCAACCACTCGGTGGAGTTTTCCGCGCTGCCGCCGCTGATCCTGCTCAGCACGCTGTTTCGTTTGTCGCTCTCGATCACCACCACTCGCCTGATTCTGCTGGACGGCAATGCCGGTCATATCGTCAAGGCGTTCGGTGATTTCGTGATTGCCGGTCAGGTCGTTGTGGGGCTGGTCGTATTTCTGATCATTACGGTTGCCCAGTTCGTGGTCATTACAAAGGGCGCTGAGCGGGTCGCCGAAGTCGCTGCGCGTTTCACCCTGGATGCGATGCCCGGCAAGCAGATGAGCATTGATAACGACTTGCGCAACGGTGACATCGACCAGTTCGAGGCCAGACGTCGTCGTTCACGCCTGGAGCGTGAAAGCCAGATGTTCGGAGCCATGGACGGCGCCATGAAGTTCGTCAAGGGTGATGCCATTGCCGGGTTGGTGATTCTGTTCGTCAACCTGCTGGGCGGCATGATGATCGGCATGGTCCAGCGCGGTATGCCGTTCGCCGAAGCCGCGCATGTCTATTCGTTACTGACCGTCGGTGACGGCCTCATCGCGCAGATCCCGGCACTGTTGATTTCTGTAGCCGCAGGGACCGTGGTGACCCGCGTCAACAGCGACGGCGAAGAGCGTGACCTGGGCACCGAGATTGTCAGGCAACTGAGCGCCAGCCATCGTGCGCTGGGTCTGACTGCGCTGATCCTGCTGGGCGTAGGCATGCTGCCGGGGTTTCCATTGCTGGTGTTTGTCGGTCTGGCCGCCGTGCTGGGCGGCAGTGCGTTTGTGCTCTGGCGCCGGGATCGTCGTACCGCCCGGTCACTGGTCAAGGACGAGCTGCCAGAGTATGAAACGATGGCCGAGCCCGGTGCTTCCTCTGGCGCTTCCGGGGCTTCGAACGATGCTGCGGAAGATGCCTTGGAAAGCGCCGAGCGGCCACGCGATAGCCAGGTGCTGTTGAGTATCGGAACCGGACTGGCCGAGGCCGCCCCGTTGCAGCCCCTGCGTCAGCGTATCGAAGCGTTGTGTCACGACATTCGCATCGATCTGGGTGTCGAGGTGCCGCTACCCGAGGTTTATCTGGACCGCAGCCTGCCAGTCGATCGTTTCCAGGTCGAGCTTGAAGGTGTACCCGTCAGTGAGGGCGAATTCAGCGGCAAGGCGCTTTTGCTGCAGGACGATCCGGTGCATGCACAACTGGTTTCTGTCGAAACCTTTGAAGCGCCTTCGCCGATCGGTTCCCGTCCCGGCCGCTGGGCAGGGCGTGAGCATGCGGAACGTTTGCAGGATGCCGGTATTGGTTTTCTGTTCGCCGATGAAGTGTTGCGCGAAGTACTGGACCGTATGTTGCGCCGTTATGCCGCCGACTTTCTGGGTATTCAGGAAACCCGCCTGATGCTGGAACAGCTTGAGGGTAAGTACGGTGAGCTGATCAAGGAAGTGCTGCGCATTCTACCGCTGCAGCGTATCGCAGAGGCCTTGCGTTTGCTGGTCTCTGAAGGGGTATCGATACGCAATCGTCGCGGCCTGCTGGAGTCGATGGTGGAGTGGGGCAGTATTGAATCTGACGCGGGCAGACTGACCGAGCATCTGCGCGCAGGACTTGCGCGGCAGATCAGTCATCAGTATGCCGATCGCAACCGGGTGATCAGCGCCTTTGTACTGGCACCTGCGCTCGAAGAACAACTGCGCGCCACGCTGGCTCGCCAGGAAAAGAGTCGCGATTCGCTGCCCGATGACATCGGCCGGACCGTACTGGTACAGCTGCGTCGCCTGTGCGACATGCTGCCGGAACATGATTCGACGGTGTTGCTTGTGCATTCGGAGCTGCGTCGGTGCATGCGCCGTCTCATCGTGCGCGGCGAGCTGCAACTGGCGGTTCTGTCTTTTCGCGAGCTAGCCAGTGAATACAACCTTCAAGCGGTCGGCACTGTCAGCCTGACCGATGTCCTTGCACGCCCGGCATCCAGGGCCGGTGCTGCCACTCCTCTGGCGACTGCCTCATGACCTCAGTAAGCGTAATCCGGATGTTTCTCGTGGGTGTGGGCGCGTTGCTCATGGCCACAGGTTCGTTTGCCGAAAACATTGCCAAAGGAGCCAAAGGCACAGTCGATCTGGCCATCGGTGAAGGCCGCGTTCTGCATTTTTCAGCCCCCGTGGACTCGGTGATGGTGGCCGAGCCGGGTATTGCCGACTTGCAGGTTGTGTCACCCGGTGTCATCTACGTGTTCGGCAAGGCCGCAGGGCAGACCAGTCTGATTGCCCTGGACAGCGAGGGCCGGGAGACCGCTGCGTTGAGTCTGGCGGTAAGCAGCGGCACTGCTGCTGTGACACGCCCGCTCAAGGCGTTGCACCCGCAGAGTCAGGCGCGGATCAATGCCTCCGGCAGCCGGGTGATTGCCAGTGGCTCCGTGCAGGATGTCGGTGAAGCAACCGATCTTAATGCCTTGCTGAGCACCGAGGGGCAGAACTTTCAGTCGACGGTAAACAGTGCCACTTACGCAGGGTCGGCCCAGGTGAATATCCGCGTGCGTTTCGCCGAAGTCTCTCGCTCCGAGCTGTTGCGGTATGGCGTGAACTGGAATGCCTTGTTCAATAACGGCACTTTTTCATTCGGTCTGCTGACGGGGGGCGCTTTGGCCGCCGATGCAGCGGGCGGCGCGTCGAACGTGATCAGCGCCGGGCTTGCGTCGGGCAATGTCAACATCGACGCGATGCTGGAGGCGCTGCAAAGCAACGGTGTGCTCGAAGTTCTTGCCGAGCCGAACATTACCGCCATGACCGGGCAGACTGCGAGCTTTCTGGCTGGCGGTGAAGTGGCGGTGCCGGTGCCGGTCAACCGCGAAGTGGTCGGTATCGAATACAAGCCTTACGGCGTGTCGTTGCTGTTCAGCCCGACGTTGCTGCCCAACGGGCGCATTGCGTTGCAGGTGCGTCCCGAGGTCAGCAGCCTGATGAGTACCACCACACTGGACGTTAACGGCTATCAGGTGCCGTCGTTCAGGGTGCGACGTGCCGACACTCGTGTGGAAGTCGGCAGTGGTCAGACGTTTGCCATCGCCGGGCTGTTCCAGCGTGAAAGCAGCCAGGACATGGACAAGGTGCCGATGCTGGGCGACATGCCGATTCTGGGCAATCTGTTCCGCTCCAAGCGCTTTCAGCGCAACGAAACCGAACTGGTGATTCTGATCACTCCATATCTGGTCGAGCCGGTCAAGGATCGCGTGGTGGCGACGCCGCTGGACAAACAGCGCGCCGCCAGTACCGCGTCGGCAGGTCCGCGCAGTGGTGGCGCATTCGGCTTTTACATGAACTGAAAGGGAATGGCCATGAACCTTATCTGCGCTATGTCACGCCCGCCGGTTCTGATGCTTTTATGTCTGCTGGCAGGCTGCAAGACCCACCTCGACCCAGTGAGCTATTCACCGGATTATGCGGCGATCACCCGTGCCGATGGCCGTGTGGAGCTGGTGCCCCAGGCCTGTGTGCAACCAGCTGCACAGGACGAGATCGGAGTAGGTGAGGATTTTCAGCCGTTGTTGCCGCCGGGCTGTGCCAGCAACCTGATTCTGCTGCAAATGGTCGAGCAGCGCGCAGATGTCATGCACGGCCGTAACACCGGGCCTGTCATGGCTGCACCGGTCGGGCGCGCCGCGCAGGTTTACATCGACGGGTATGACCGCGAAGAGCTGCGTCGGCGTCAGGCGGAGCAACAGGCCAGCACCGACACACAGGAGGCCCGATGACCTCAGTTAGCGTCAATCAGCCCCAGTTCACGAGCCTGCTCGGTGCGGTCCGGTATGGCCTTGACGCGCCGGGCTTCGGCGATCAGCTTGCCGCGTTCGGCCTTGGGGATGTCGTCGAAGGTCATGTTTTTGAGATCTTTCTCTTTTCCGGCCAGGACCATGACCAGCAGCTGGTTGCGTTGATGCCGGGGTTGCGCAAGGGGCGACTGGCTGACGCTGTGGATGGTCTCCAGGGCCTTTTGGTCGTCATCGCCCAGAGCGTATGCCAGAGCCAGATTACATCGGGTGTCGAGGTCGTTCGGGGCCAGGCGCAGGCTGGTGCCGAAGGCGCTTTGAGCGGCGTCGGCCTGACCACTCAGAATGTGTGCGATGCCCAGACGGTTCCAGGCCTGTGGCTGCTGCAATGCATTGGCGGCCTGGGTCAGCGCAGCGATTGCGCGTTCCAGCTTGCCCTGACGCAACTGCGCAGTACCCAGGCCCAGCAGCGCATCCGGGTCGTCGGCTTTCAGCTCAAGCGCCCGCTGATAAGCGCGCTCTGCGCCACGCGTGTCGTTGCTGACGAGCAGGGCTGCACCGAGTTTGCGCCACGCCTCGACACCCGCTTCGGGCTGCTGCGTGGCGCGCTGGTAGAACGACGCTGCCGTCGTCGAGTCGCCGCGTTTCTCCAGGTCGGCGGCCAGTTGCATGAAGCGCTCGTAGCTGGCGTCGGATTTGGGCTGAGTCGAACACGCCGCCAGACTCAGGCAGCCGAGCAACAACAACGTGGGGACGGAACGAGGTGGCATGGGCAGGGCTCTTGTGAAAGGGGGCGGGGCGAGGCGTTTCAGCCATCGACAGCCTTTGAGGACGAGCGCCATTTTATAGCCCCTGCGCTGAATAGCGACCGTTTTCTGAAGCCTGTCTGCCAGCGGCCGTCGCATTGTCACGGAGGGCGTCATGAAGCACTTCAGGGCTGACCCGCCAGTTTCAAAATTGCTGATGCTGATCCTGCTGTGCCTGTTATCCGGCGTGCTTAAGGCCGCCTCGGAACGTCAGCCAGACTGGTTCTCAGAGCCTTACGCCTACGTGCTGGTCGACCAGGATATTCGCGGTGCGCTGACTGAGTTCGGTCAGCACCTTGGCCTGATCGTGGTGTTTTCCGAGAAGGTCCGGGGCAACGCACGAGGCACGGTACGTGGCGAGAATGCCGGTGAGTTTCTCACCCGCTTGTGCGATGCGAATCAACTGAGCTGGTACTTCGACGGCAACGTACTGCACATCGCCGGTGCCGATGAGGTCGCCACCCGTGTGTTCGACCTGCAAGGGCCACGGCTTGAAGAGTTGCAGCGTTATATGGCGCGGCTGGAAGTGTCCGGCCAGCCGATGTCCAGCCGCGTCAGCCCCGATAGCGACAGCCTTTTTGTTTCAGGGCCGCCAGCCTGGCTGGCGCAGATTCAGCACCATGTGGATCGTCAACCTGCCGCCGAAATCGCGCCTGTAGTGCGTGAACGCGGCGTGCGGGTGTTTCGTGGCGGTGTCGTCACTCAAGTCGCTACCGACCGTCAGTAAACCGAAGAAGGAGCACTACCCATGTCCATCAACGCCGTAGACAGCAATGTAGACATCAATGTTTCCAGTCAGGAGTCGCGCTTCAACGCCGCCGTCGAAAACGCCGAGCAGGCTGCCAGCGACAGTGAGTTCAACGATGCCCTGATTACCCAGGCGGTCACCATTGGCGGGCAGTTCATTATCATGCCGCGCGCTCAGGAAATGCTCAACGAAGCTCAGTCTGACGATGACTCTGAATAGGTTCCGACCATGACCGTCAATCCAGCTGCATCACCGGCGGCGGCTGCCTTGCCTTCGCCGGGAGGAGGCGGGGTTCCGCAGGCTTCCCAGAACCTCTTCGAACACATGGCCGAGACTTCCAAAGGCATGCCGCAGGGCGCCAGCCCGCATCAGATCGGTAGCAACCTGATGGAGCGACTGGATGGTTTTATTGACCGCTCGCGGCAGTTCTCAGAGCGGGCCGATGCGCTGACCCAGGGTAATGCGCTGCAGTCCGCCAATCATGCTCCGAGCCCAGCCAGCAGCGCTGCTCAGGCGCCGGGCAAGGTAGGTGAGCCGCAGGTCGATCGCATCGTCCAGTCGCTTGGACGGATGTTCGATTACTCCATCGAAACCCAGATGGTGGTACGCGGGGCAACCCAGATATCCGGCTCTGCCAACACCCTTCTAAAAGGTCAATGAACCATGTCCAAACGCCGCCGTGTCTTGCGCCTGTTGATAGTGGCGACGCTTGCCAGCCTGTTGCAGGCCTGCGATATCGATCTTTACACCAACCTCGGCGAGCGTGAGGCCAACGCCATGCTGGCGGTGCTGTTGCGTGATGGCATCCCGGCGTCACGCAAGGTTCAGGACAACGGTCAGCTCAAGGTGATGGTCGACGAAAAGCGCTTTGCCCAGGCGATGGCGGCGTTGGACGACGCAGGCCTGCCAGGGCAGAGCTTTTCCAATATGGGAGAGATTTTCAAAGGCAATGGCCTGGTGTCCTCGCCGGTGCAGGAGCGCGCGCAGATGGTGTATGCGCTGAGTGAGGAGCTGTCCCATACCGTTTCGCAGATCGATGGCATTCTGTCCGCGCGGGTGCATGTGGTGCTGCCTGACAATGATTTACTCAAACGAGTGATTTCGCCGTCCTCGGCATCGGTGCTGGTCCGTTTTGACCCGCGAACCGACATCAATGTGCTGATCCCGCAGATCAAGACGCTGGTTGCCAACGGTATCTCCGGTCTGGGCTACGACGGTGTTTCAGTCACGGCGATCAAGGCGGTCATCCCCGACAAGGCCAGTGCCCAGCCGCAGTTGGGCAGTTTCCTGGGTCTTTGGATGCTTGAAGATGACCTGCCAGCGGCACGCTGGCTGTTTGGCACTCTGCTGCTGGTTGCGCTGGTGCTTGCCGGACTGCTGGGCCGACAGTTCTGGCAGCGACGCCGGGGCGAGGGCTCATACGTGTTGAGTGAAGCGTCATGAACACGGCGCTGACCAGCCAGTGGCACGCACTGGCCGAACGTCCCTTGGTCTTTGTCCGCGAGCGCTGTCTGGCCGAATGCCTTGAACGTGACGTTGATGCGGCCCGACTTGCAGCGTTACGCGATTCACCGCGCTTTACCGCACGCCTTGAACAATTGCTGACCGGACATTTCAAGCTACAGCCGCTGGCGCAGCTGGACCTGCCTGCGGAACAGGATCTGGCTGTACTGCTGCTGAGCGAAAGCGATTTTTCGCGTTTGACACGCCTGTGCGGTGCGGTCTGGCACGCGGCAACGCTGAGTCAGGAAATTCGTGGCGAAGTGGTCAGCGAGTACCGTCGTCTGCTGGGTAACGACACATTCTCGCTGGCCCTCACTCATCGGCATCTGGCCGGTGCGGCCAATCTATTGCGTGCACCTGCCGAGTTGCTCCAGGCCATCGATCGCGATGGCGCTGCCTGTGTGGCCGCCTGGCTGCAGTCCTGTCCTGCACAACTGCAGGCCTGGTTGCGGCTGCGGCTGGCTGAACCTGTGCACGCTGCACAAGATGATGCAAAACAGGTGACGGTGGTGCAAACCGTTGCTCGACACCTGACGGAGATCAGCAGCCATGAGTGATCTGCCAACACGACCAGGCTCCCGGGTGTTGCGTGCTGCGGACGCCGCTCGCTGGATCGACGGATTTGCCTTCATCGAAGCCGCACATGAAGAGGCACGTTGCGTGCGGGAAAACAGCGCGCAATGGCTCGAACAGGCTCGCGCCGAAGGCTTCGAGCATGCCAGACAGGAGGGCGCCGAACGGGCCGCTGCATTGCTGGCACAGACCAGCGTCGATGTCGACCGCTACCTTGCCGGGCTGGAAACCTCGCTGGCTGAACTGGCACTGGGTATCGCCCGACAGGTACTGGGAGAGATTGACGAGCGCGAGCGGCTGTTGCGCTGTACTGCGCAGGCGTTGGCAGCGTTTCGTCAGGATCAGGCGTTGACTCTGCATGTGCCCGGCGCTGAAGTCGAAGGTCTGCGCCAGCACCTGGCCCACGCGCCGCTGCCCCTGCATTCGCTGAGTATCGAAGGCGATGATCAGCTTGATGCAGGGCAGGCGCGGCTGGGTGGCCCGGCGGGGTCCGTGGAGCTCGGGCTGGAGGCCCAGCTGGATAATCTGCGCCGTGCGCTGTTGCCGCTGGCAGAAGGTGATTCGCGATGACTGAGGCCCTGACGACGCTGCTGCCCAACCTCGGTTTGCGCTTGCAATTCGCCCAGCCCAGGCCCATGCGTGGGACGCTGCGCAGTATTCGTGGCGTGTTGCTGCGCGCCAGCGTCGCCGGCGTAGGCATTGGAGAGTTATGTGTGCTGCGCGATCCGGGTAACGGCCGAGAGCTGTCGGCGGAAGTTATCGGCTTCGATGAAGATGACGCGATCCTGTCGCCTATCGGCTCGATGGAGGGCCTTTCGACGCGCACCCAGATCATCGCCACAGGCCAGGCGCTCGGCGTGCAGGTTGGCGATGCCTTGCTGGGTCGTGTGATCAGCCCTATGGGCGAGTTTCTCGACGGACCTGCGCCGACTGCCACGCTCGGGATGCAGCATTATCCATTGCATGCAGAACCTCCGGTGCCCTTCAGCCGCCAGCGAATCGTCAAGCCACTGTCATTGGGCATACGAGCTATCGACAGCCTGCTGACCCTTGGCCAGGGGCAACGCATGGGTATTTTTGGCGAGCCGGGGGTGGGCAAGTCTTCCTTGTTGGCGAGTATCGTTCGCAATAGCGATGCCGACGTGATCGTCATCGGGCTGATTGGCGAGCGTGGCCGTGAAGTACGCGAACTGCTTGAAGGGCAACTCGATGCCACGGCCCGGGCACGTACCGTGGCGGTGGTTGCCACCTCTGACCGGCCTGCCGCCGAGCGGGTCAGGGCGGCTTACGTAGCGACCACTCTGGCTGAGTATCACCGTGATCAGGGGCGCAATGTGCTCTTGTTGATGGACAGCCTGACCCGTTTTGCCCGTGCCCAGCGCGAAATTGGTCTGGCAGTGGGGGAGCCGCCGACCCGGCGCGGTTATCCGCCTTCTTTTTTCTCGGCATTGCCGCGCCTGCTGGAGCGCGCCGGCCCTGGCCCGCAGGGCAGCATCACGGCTCTTTATACCGTGTTGACCGAAGGTGATGCGGCCATGGACCCGGTGGCCGAGGAGACTCGCTCAATCCTTGATGGCCATATCGTGCTGAGCGCCGAACTGGCGCAGCGGGATCACTTTCCGGCAATCGATGTTTTACGCAGTCGCAGCCGCTTGATGGACCACATTGCGACTGCCGAACACAGGCAACTGGCATCACGGCTGCGTGAGTTGATTGCCCGTCGTCAGGAAATCGAACTGTTGATTCAGGTGGGTGAGTACGCGGCTGGCAGTGACCCGATAGCCGACGAGGCAATTGCCCGCCATTCGCTGATTGAGGCATTTCTGCGTCAGCCGCCCTCCGAACATGACAGCCTTGCGCAAACTCTGGCCCGCCTGCGCAAGGTGCTGGCATGAGCCCGTTTTTCGATTCGGCTCCTGCTTCACTCTACGACTCGACGCCGATTGGTCTTTGCTATGGAAAAAAACGATGAAGAAGGCCGACCTGTATAGCCTGCAAGCCTTGCGTCTGTTGCGTGAGCAGCGCGCTGCCGCTCATCTTGGCGCTCAACGGGAGCGCTGCCGTGATAGCCACACCGAGCTGGATCAGGCTCGGGAAAAGTTACGCCTGCACCGGGAACAACTGGCTCAGGAGGCCGAGCAGGCGGTCGACCAGCTCAGCGAGGGCCTGTCGGTCAGCGAGTGGAAGGTCGTTCAGGAGCGCTTGAAGCAACTGCATGACGAACGCAAGGCATTGCAGGCCGATGCCGATAATGCGGTGTTGAACCTTGAGACTGAAGAGCAGGCACGCAAGCGGCTCAGGCAGGCGCACCTTGAACAGCTGAAAAAGTCCCGAGCCTGGCAGAACCTCGTCGAACAGCGCATGCGCAACGATGCGCGGGCCAGTGAGCAGCGCGATGAGGCCGATCAGGCAGACCTGCCCGTCAAAGGATCCCCACCTGGAGACGAGCGATGACGGTGTGCGTACAGCCAATGCCTTTGCCTCCAGGCATTGGTTCAGTCCGAAGCCGGCTTGCCCGGTTCGATGCTGATCTGCTGAGTTTGCATAACCTGTTGCATCGCCAGACAGCACCGTGGCGGATCGTTCTTGGGCAGCGCCCCATGCACGTGAGCTTGGCCAGCGCAGGTGGCGAGTGTCGCCGACCGGGGAGGGTGGCCATCAGGTTCGGACAGGTCTACCTCGAACTTGTCGTTCCGTCGCGTCTTTTCGAGCTGTCAGGGCTGGGCTGGCTGCCAGGTGCGTCAGTCGATACCCAGACCGACACCTTGTTACTGGAGCAGGCCTGGCTGAGCTGGATCGAGCCTCTGGAAACATTATCGGGCGAGCCTGTTCAGGTGCTCCCGTGGCCTGCACATCCGCTCGAAAATCCACTCAGACTCGCGTTGGAAGTGCGTCCTGATGAGGGGCAGGCACAGACGCTGGAAATACATTTGAATGCTGACAGCGCCCGGCACGTCATCGCGCTGCTCGACCGTAACGCCGTTACAAGACCGCAGCCGCTTGATGCATTGGTGCTCATGTTGAGTGTCGAGGCCGGGCAGGCGCCATTAACCACCACCGAGCTGCACAGTCTGGTGCCGGGCGATGTGGTCATGCTCGACACCCTGGCCGACACGCAGGTGCTGCTGCGGCTGGGCAAGCGCTACCAGACGGTTGCCAGGCACCAGGGTGAAACCCTCGAATGGCTGGGTCCTCTGCGGACTGTCAGTCCCCATTACGTCTCCCACACTTTCAACAGGAACGATTCGATGAGTGAAATGACCGACGGTTCCGATCTGGATACTTCCCTGGATGAACTGCCGCTTACGCTGGTCTGCCAACTGGGCAGCGTTGAACTGACGCTGGCGCAACTGCGCGAGATGGCGCCGGGCAGCCTGTTGCCGCTGGCCGGTTCGAGGCACGATGAGGTGGACCTGATGGTCAATGGCCGCCGTATAGGCCGTGGCGAGTTGGTGAGTATCGGCGACGGTCTGGGTGTGCGACTGCTGGGTTTCACTGCCTCATGAACGGTTACCAGCCGAACCTGATCGAAATCATTCTGGTCGTCGCTACTATCGGTTTGATTCCTCTGGCCGTCGTGACGCTGACGGGATTCATGAAGATATCCGTGGTGCTGTTTCTGATCCGCAATGCGCTGGGCGTGCAGCAGACGCCGCCCAATCTGGTGCTTTACGGCATTGCGCTGATTCTGTCGGTGTACGTGACCACGCCGCTGATCGGCGACATGTACCGGGAGGTGCAAGGCCGTGATCTGAGCCTGCAGAATGTCCAGCAACTGGAGGAACTCGGCAGCGCCTTGCGCCCGCCATTACAGGCGCACCTTTCGAAGTTTGCCAATGAAAGCGAACGCGGTTTTTTCGTCCAGGCCACCGAAACCATATGGTCGCCCGAGGCGCGAGCCGATCTGCGCGATGACGATCTTGTCGTGCTGATTCCGGCGTTCGTCAGTTCTGAACTGACCCGTGCCTTCGAGATCGGTTTTCTGCTCTATATCCCGTTTCTGGTCGTCGACCTGTTGGTCTCCAATGTGCTCATGGCGATGGGCATGTCGATGGTCTCGCCCACCTTGATTTCAATCCCGTTGAAGATTTTTCTGTTTGTGGCGCTCAGTGGCTGGTCAAGACTGATGCACGGTCTGATCCTGAGCTACGGAGGCTGACGCTGTGGGCCAGGATGTTTTTCTCTCGCTGATGAACAAGGCGCTGATGACTGTCTTGCTGCTCTCCGCTCCGGCGTTGATCGTGGCCATTGTCGTCGGCCTCAGTGTGGGCCTGTTACAGGCACTGACCCAGATCCAGGACCAGACACTGCCGCAAGTGGTCAAGCTGGTAGCGGTATTGCTGGTGATCGTGTTTGTCGGGCCGTTGCTGGCCGGGCAGGTGGCAGAGCTGGGCAATCAGGTGCTGGACAACTTTCCCTTATGGACCCGATGAGTCGTCATGGGCGCTGATCTGACCAATGCGTTCATCGAAATCGCTTATCCGGTGATCAGTTCCGCATCGCTGGCAGCTTCGCGGGCGATGGGTGTGGTGATCATTACCCCGGCATTCAATCGTCTGGGCCTGACCGGCATGATCCGTGGCTGCGTGGCAGTGGCGATTTCGGTGCCGATGATCTTGCCGGTGTTCTCGGCGTTCACTTCTATGCCCGAGCACAGCGGTTTTTTCCTCGCGGGGCTGATGATCAAGGAGTTGCTGATCGGGCTGCTGATCGGCCTGTTGTTCGGCATACCGTTCTGGGCTGCCGAGGTGGCTGGCGAGCTGATCGACCTGCAACGGGGTTCGACTATGGAGCAGCTGGTCGACCCTTTAGGGCAGGGGGAAGCGAGCGTGATGGCCACGTTGCTGACCGTCATGCTCATTACACTGTTTTTCATGTCGGGCGGCTTCATTCTGATGGTTGACGGTTACTACCACAGCTATCAGCTCTGGCCAGTCACCGAGTTCACGCCGTTGTTCAGCAGCGCTGCCCTGACCTCCATTCTGGCCATTCTCGACCAGGTGATGCGCATTGGTGTGCTGATGGTCGCGCCCTTGCTGATTGCGATGCTGATCACTGATCTGATGCTCGCGTACCTGTCGCGCATGGCACCCAGCCTGCATATTTTTGACCTTTCACTGCCGGTCAAGAACCTGTTTTTTGCGGTGTTGATGGTAGTTTATATCGGGTTTCTGATTCCGGTCATGATTGACCAGCTGGCGCAATTTCGAGGAACGGTCGAGGTTCTGAAAACGCTGGCCAGCGAGGGCCCGGGATGAGTGAGTCGAGCGAGGAAAAAAGCCAGCCGGCCTCGGACAAGAAGCTGCGCGACGCTCGCAAGAAGGGGCAGGTTGCCAAGAGCCAGGACCTGGTGTCGGGCATGGTCATCCTGCTGTGTACCTTGTGCATATCGGTGCTGCTGCCCAAGGCACGTGCGCAGGTCGAGGCACTGATAGATCTGACCGCACTGATCTATATCGAGCCGTTTGCAGAGGTCTGGCCACGGCTGCTCGATCACGCCGAGCAGATTGTCATCGGCATTACAGTGCCAGTGGTAGCCGTGACTGTCGGCGCGGTGATCCTGACCAACATCGTGACCATGCGCGGCGTGGTGTTTTCGATCGAGCCGATTCAGCCGGATATCAAACGTATCAACCCGACCGAGGGTTTCAAGCGCATTTTCGCCATGCGCAACCTGATCGAGTTTTTGAAGGGACTGGTCAAGGTTGTGTTACTGGCACTGGCATTCTACGTCGTCGGCCGCCAGGCGCTTCAGGCCCTGATGGAGTCATCGCGATGCGGCGAGGGCTGTATCGAGTCGACGTTCTATCTGGTCCTCAAACCACTGGTATTCACCGTGCTTGCAGCGTTTCTGCTGGTCGGCGCGGTAGACGTGCTGATGCAACGCTGGCTGTTCGGCCGTGAAATGAAAATGAGCCATAGCGAGCAGAAACGCGAGCGCAAAGATATTGATGGCGACCCCATGATCAAGCGCGAACGCCAGCGTCAGCGTCGCGAAATGCAGGCACTGGCCACAAAGCTTGGGTTGGGGCGCGCCTCCTTGATGATTGGCGACAGCGGAGGTTGGGTGGTGGGCGTACGCTATGTGCGCGGTGAGACACCGGTGCCGATAGTGGTCTGTCGTGCCTCGTCACAGGATTCGAGCACCTTGCTGGCAGAGGCCTTGTCGCTGGGCATTGCCCGCTGGCCCGACGCAAGTCTCGCCGAAATGATCGCCCGGCGCAGCGTAGCTGGTGATCCGGTGCCGGAAAATACGTTTCAGGCAGTGGCCGATGCGCTGGTGGCGCAGCGGCTGATCTGACGCCTGACGCGGTGTTTCAATGCACCGCCGGGCAATGGCGAGGGGCTGGTGTACCGGGCGCGATTTTCAGGCGGTTGAGGTCGGCGTTGATGCGCCACGCCCAGAAATGTGTACCGTCCTGCCGAGCGATGTCCAGCGCCTGGGTCAGCATCTTGCGTACCTCTTCCAGCGCATGAGTGTGTGGCTGACTGAGCATCAGCTGTGCCTTGACTCTCATGATCTCCGGCAAATACCAACGATCATGGTCTTCAACAGCGTTGATGTGAATTTCATCCAGCGTTTCCAGCGCAAGGGGTTCAAGCCGCAGTGCGGCCAGACCTGATACGTACTCGGTGTGCAGCATCGAACACAGCGGCGTTTCCACATGGTTGCGCAGCTGTTGAAGGGCTTCTCCCAGCAATGGCACGCCTGCTGCCGGGTTGCCTTCACGGATCAGCAGGATACTCTCGTAGCAACTGGTCAACTGACGCCAGATATGCAGCGGTTGCCGTTCGCTGCTTTTTTTAAGCACATCCAGAAAGTGACGTGTCTTGTGCAGCGTGCCTGCAATCAGCGTTGCGGGTATCGCACTGATGGCCAGGGTATACCAGAGCGTCGCGGGGTGACTCAGGGCAATGGCCTGCTTCACGTTGGTGTCCAGGGCAACCATCGCCTGGCCGGTATTGCCAACCAGCAACTGTACCTGGGCACGCAATGATTGTGCGGCAATTCGCTGGTCGAAATGCATGTCGATGATATGTGACGAAGCAGACCTTGAAGCGCCCAGAGCTTCTTCGATCGCCTGCCCGGCGGTTTTCATATCGCCCATGTAAAACGCGCTGGTGGCGCGCATTCGCCTGCCCAGCAACTGGCAGTCGGCGATTCGGTAATCCTTGCCCAGCGCGAGGAATCGCAAGGCTACCTCTTGAGCCTCGCGGTGCCTGTTGCTACAGGTGTGGTCGTTCCATTGGCCCCACAAAGCGCGCAGGCGATACTCGGAGTCGTTGAGCACTTCGGCATCCTCACTGACCTGTTGCCAGACCTCGCGCATTTTCTGCCCTGCACCGTAGGTAAGCATCAAAATACTGCCGGACATGGTCAACAAGCGCATACGCTGACGACGATCCATCTGCGCCTTTTCTTCGACGTGACGCGGTATGCCGAGGCTGACCCAGTCCTGGTACTCGCGCACCAGCGACAGCCTGAGCCACAGGGGTGAGCTGCTCAGGGTCAGTTCTACACCAAGTTGTCGATCACCCGCGGCCGAAAAGGCCCAGGTCAGTGCTGCGCGAATGGTGTCGATCTCTGCGGCGTAGCGTTGGGTCCAGACGTCTTGTGTCAGCTGATCGAGATCGAGTCTGGCCTGGTTGAGCAGGCGCAGTGCCCACTGGGCGTGGGCGCGGCACAAACGCGGTACATCATCGAGCTGAACGAGCTTGTCATGAGCATACAGACGCGTGGTTTCCAACAGTCGAAAGCGCTTGCCCTGGCTGTGGTCAAAGGTTCCGAGCAGGGATTTTTCGAGCAGGCTTTCCAGCATCGGTAGCGTCATGCGTACATCTGGCAAGCCGATATTGACGATTGCCATGACGCCATCAAGCGTGAATGAGCCATTGAAAATGGACAGTTGACGCAGGAGTGCCTGCTCGTGCCCGGTGAGCATGCCGTAGGTCCAGTCCAGCGTGGCGCTTAGCGAACGCTGACGCGGTAACGCGGTGCGCAGTCCGGTCATCTGCAAGCGAAAACTGCCGTCCAGCAGCCCGACCAGATCGGCAATGCCGAATGTCCTGACGCGTGCAGCGGCCAGCTCGATTGCCAACGGATTGCCGTCCAGTTTGCGGCAGATGGCTGCGACCGCTCCGGTATCGCTGTCAGTCAACACAAATGCGGGGTCCTGCTCTCGGGCACGTGTGACAAACAGTTCCACACCCGAGTAGGCAATGGCAGTCTCGGCGCTGATAGTCTGGTTTTCGTCCGGTACTTGCAGGGGGCTGAGTTCATGCACCCATTCGCCTTGTACGCGTAAGGGCTCACGGCTGGTGACCACTACGCAGCACAGTGGGGCATTGGCCAATAATGCTTCTACGGCAGAGGCGGTTTCATCAAGTACATGCTCGCAGTTGTCCAGTACCAGCAATTGCGGCCGCTTTGCCAGTGAGGGCGGGATGTCACGCAGCGGCTGTTCGTTTTCAGTGCTTAAACCCAGGGCGAAGGCAATCCTGCCCACGACAGGCTGAGCGCAGCTGACCGGTGTCAGGTCGACGAACGCCGTGCTCAACGAGGCATGTGCAGCCAGGCTATCAGCCAGCGCCAGCGCCACGGTGGTCTTGCCCACGCCGCCAGGACCGGTCAAGGTCAGCAAGCGACGCTCCAGCGTCAGTTCATGCAGCTGCCGGATCAGCGCGTCACGGCCTAGCACCTGGCGCTTTATCGCCGGTGCCGCAGCAAATGTGTCCTTTGCAGGTGTAGGTGCAGGTAGTGCAGGAGCGGTTGCTGGTTGCACGCTCACCGGTGCGCTGAATCGATAACCCCTGCCTGGCACGGTGACGATATAAGTGAAACCGTCCTGCTCTTCCAGCGCTCTGCGCAACGTCACGATCTGCGCGCGCAGGTTGCATTCTTCCACCACTGCCTTTGGCCAGGCCAGTGCCAGCAATTCGGCCTTTTCCAGCAGTTCGCCGGGGCGTGTTGCGAATGCCACCAGCAGAGACATGGCGCGACTGCCCAGCGGTACCGGCTGCGAGTGCCTGAACAACAGCTGCTGCTGCGGGTGCAGCACAAAAGAGCCGAAGCGGATAGCTTCCTGCCCCTGGAGAGCGTCACGTGTTCTGATATCGACCGTTGTACCCGGGCCGCCTGTTTCAAAATCCATGCTTAGACCTGTATCAGAAGTAACAGCCGTGCTACCGCACCTTGCAGGAGCATGAGGTATTGATCTGTAAACGGTTTTTTTGATCTGCTTACATCCCGTAACGTCAGCTCGGTGAGCTTGACGCGCCTGTTCGGGTGGGACGCTGAATCTTAATTAGCTGATGTGACCGTTTAGTTAGCCATGCATAAACCACGCCCGTAGTAATGGACACCATTTGCCGGTCAACCCGAGTACCGTCTGTCGACTGAGCGATAATTTTCTACAACCCTCATAAAGCGTCTCGGTGAGTTCGACGACTTCGGGCCCTGGACGGTTGAGATATTCACGCGAAAAACCGGAAATGTGCTGTATTGACCGTGCCTTCAAGGCTGTATGACTTGTCAGGGTGTCATCAGAAGTAAACCGTCTTGTTACCCGTAACGCGTTGCGTAATGAGGGCGCTGAGATAACTGTTCGAGGTAACTTTCCGGTCTGTGTCATCCCTTCTTAACGCAAGTTCGATTTAATCGCGTGTGATAGCGGATGCCTGGTCTTTGATCAGGTCCCGTGCCTCTGCCTTTTAGTCAGGCCCAGCTCGCACCAGTCTGACTCATGGCGCAGCTCGCTCTTTTGCGCGGGCAGCAGTTGTCGCTGTGATTTTTCTGGTGACCAATGGAAGGATAAAGACAATGACCTCCGTCAGCAAAATCACCACTGAAAAGCCAAAAGACCCGGTAGACGCCAAGGCCTGGGAGCAGGCCGTGCAGCAGTCCAGGGATGCCGGTATCCAGTGGGAGTTACCTTCAGATGACAAGCGCTCTGCACAGGAAATCATTGATGACAACCCGTTGCTCAAAAGTCTGGGCGGACGAGGCGACCGTGGCGAAGCCAAAGAGAACCTGATCGCTCAGGTGGGCGATTACACCAAGGATTCGAGCGCCGCATTCCGGGCTGTGCAACTGCTTGAACACATTGAGACCTTTGACGCCAATGGTAACCGTCTGGCCAGCAACGACATCGGCAATAATCGCATCGACGGGTATACCAGCAGCAGCGACGCGAAGCATGGCAGCGAAGCTGGTCGTTTGAAGGATTTCGGCAAGTTCGGTTTTTCCAGTCTGAAAGGCAAACTGCATGAGGTGCGATCCCCGGCTGACGACCCTGCCATCCGTGAGCAGGCCGAGAAACTGGGCATTCAGTGGGAGCGACCGAAAGGTGACGAGCGCGACGCGCAGGCCATAATCGACAGCGACCCGTTGTTGAAAAATCTGGGTAACCAGAGTGACGTCAAGGACATGCTCAAGGAGCAGGTCGGCGATTTCGAGCGCGATGCCGACGCAGCCTATCGCGCGACCCAGGTGCTGGCTCACATCGAACAGTTCGATGGCAACGGCGTGCGGATTGTCGGTAGCGATGTAGCGAACGGTAGCATTAACGGTTTCACCAAGAGTGGCGAGGCGAAGAACGGTACTGAAGCCGGTCGCCTGCAGGACTTTGGCAAGGACGGGTTTGCAAGCCTCAAGGGCGAGATGACCAATGTGTCATCAGCGGGTGACAACAAGGAAGCACGTGAACAGGCCGAGAAACTCGGTTTTTTGTGGGAGTTGCCCAAGGATGACAAGCGTTCGGCCGAAGAGATCATCGACGCTAATCCGTTGTTGAAGAATCTGGGCAACCAGAGCGGCGTCAAGGACATGCTCAAGGAGCGGGTAGGCGATTTCGAAAAAGATGCCAATGCCGCGTTTCGTGCGGCCCAGGTGCTTGACCGGGTGACCCTGTACAACGAGAAGGGCGAGGCTCAGTCAGGTGGCCAGGTGTTCAACAGCAGCATTGATGGCTTCACCAAGGGCGCCGAGGCAAAGCATGGCACCGAGGCCGGACGGTTGCAGGATTTTGGCAAGCTTGGCTTCGCCGCGCTGCCCGAGCTGAAAAAGACCGAGGAGATCGGTAGTTACAAGGACTTTCTCAAGGCCAACCCTGACGCCGATGAGGCTTCAAAGCAGATCGCCAGATATGCGGCGATCATCGACGAAAATTATGACGCGATCAAAGGCAAGACCGGCTCTTCGGATTTCAACGCTGAAGCACTGACAGCCTACAAAGAGAAAAACCCTCAGTTGAGTGATGAGGTCAAGGAAGCGTTGGACTTCTGGTCGCAACCCGGTGCCTTTGCGTTGCTCGACAATGCGAAGAGTCCCCTGGAGCAGGGCACAGATGGCAAGGCCAGCCGCGGTGACATTCAGGCCTTCATCAAGACGGCTTCGCCGAAGGACGTCGGGGCGGTAGGTACATTGCTGGAAGCCGTTGCCGAAGGCAATCTGCTGGCCAAGGTCAACACCGACCCGCTCAACAAGGATGTGTTCGATAACCCGCAAAATTACAGCGCAGAGCAGAAGGCTGCGGTACTTCAGGAACTCAAGGCTGCACAGAGTCTGATCGTGCAGGGCAGCGGTGCCGGGATGTGGAAGGACGACAAATCCCAGGTCCAGATCGCCAACAATGTACGCAGTCATCCCGATGCGCAGAAGCTGCTCGATGATGTCAACAAACATGTAGCGATGCTTGAAAAGGATGCCGCAGTAGTCAAGTTCTATAACGAGAATGCCACCAGCGAGGCAAGCAAGGTGCTGGAGGGCAGCGACGGGCTCAAGCGCGCGCTGCAAAGTACTTACGACAACGATATCAAGACCGGTGCTGCGCTGGACAAGCTGTGGGACGCCAATACCAAGGATGGCAAGACCGACCAGCAGACAGCGCTTGCTCAGTTCTACAGCTCGGCGCAAAGCGTTCAGGGTGCGCTGGGTTTCAGCAAACCGGGCGAAATTCAGGAAGCAGTGCAGAAATCCTCGCATAACAAGGATTTCGAGGCCTTCTATGAAAAATCGCTGGTGTCCGGTGAGCGCCTCAAAGAGCTGTTGAAAACTGAAAGCTTTGAAGTGGCGACCAGCCAGTTCAGCATGGAAGTGGCGATGTACAACGCCGCGCTGAACCCAGAGTTCACGGGTAAATACGACGACAAGCTGACAGAGAACTATACCGCGATTGCTCAGGAGAACGTCTTCAACGATGCCAGCTTCGAGGACCTGAAAAAAGCGTTCGGCAAGGAAGGCAGTGAAGCGCTGGATGAGGAGAAGGTCAAGGCACTGATCGACGAGATCAGCAAGAGCAACCCCGAACTGCTGATGAATGCCGATGGCAAACCCGCTACGTCTGACCAGATTCTTGGCGTTTTCAGGGGCAATTGGGATTTGCTGCGTCAGGGCACCAAGTCCATTTCCGAGCTGGGCCTGTTCAGCGATAACTCGTCGATAAAGGCCGCTTCCGGTGCCGGAGTCCTGCATGGTGTCAGCGGCCTGTTCATGGCCGGTATCACCATCGCCAAAGGCGCAAATGGCGCGGGGGCCCTGACTGATCGGCAAATCGTCGACATCACTACCGGTTCGGTACAAAGCGCAACGTTGCTGGTCGAGGGCGGCATCAAGAACGTCACGACCATGTTCAAGGACATCAAGGACGTACTGGAGCCGGACGTTTACAAGGATATCACGACTAACCTGTCGAAACTGGAAAACGCTGCGAAGGGGCTCGGTGGGCTTGCCGGTGTGGCTGCGGGTGCTTACGGCATCTTTGATGGAGTGAAGTCGATCAGAAGAGGCGAGCTGGTTGCCGGTGGCATGAGCATCACTGCCGGATCTCTCGGCGCTATGGCAGGTCTGGCATCTGCAGCTGAAGGCGCTGCGGGCGTTCTGCAACTGACGGGCAGCGTGGTCCGTGCCTTGCCGCTGCTCGCTGGCAGCCTTGGTATTGCCGCAGCCGGCGTGGGCGCTCTGGCGTTGCTGATTCCCGGTCTGATCGAGGAGGGCAAGCAGGAAACGCGCGTTGACCGCTTCTCCGATCACCTCAGGGACTACCTGACCCAGTACGAGATCGACGGCGTCGAGAACGGCGACATCTATGATGTGCCGGACAGCGAGTGGCCGGGCCCAGAGGAAACCACGATCGCTTCGTGATGTGAACAGGCTGGGGCAACCCGGCCTGTTTTTTATGCGAATCCCTGCCTGCTTCAATCAGTTTTTCATTTCGGCCTCACACATTTCAAACATCTGGAGCCTGATCATGGCGACATTCGCGCTCTGCGAAACACGCCTCCATTGATCATCCAGGTAGACACAATGAACAAACTGCCCCAGATAACCCTGGCGTTCTGGATCATGAAGATCTGCGCGACCACACTTGGCGAAACGGCGGGCGACTTATTGTCGATGACGCTTGATGTCGGGTATGCGATCAGCTCTCTGATACTGATAAGCCTGTTTGTAGCCACGCTCGTGACACAGCTTGCCGCAAAACGTTATCACCCGATGCTTTACTGGTTGGTCATTCTTTCCACCAGTACCGCAGGCACCACGATGTCGGACTTCATGGACCGGACACTCGGGCTTGGCTACGCAACGGGTTCTGCAATCCTGATTACCCTGCTGATGGCCATTTTTTGCGCGTGGTATGTCAGCGAGAAATCGTTGTCGGTAGACAGAGTCTCGACGCTGAAAGGTGAGCTTTTTTACTGGTTCGCGATTCTCATCTCCAACACGCTGGGCACAGCGCTCGGCGATTACCTGGCCGACGACTCGGGGCTCGGCTTTGCCGGAGGTGCGGTGCTGATCGGTTCTGCGATAGCGTTGGTCGTTGTCCTGCATTTCACCACCAGACTGTCCTCGATCATGCTTTTCTGGATCGCCTTTGTGTTGACGAGGCCATTCGGGGCGACGTTGGGCGATGTGCTGACCAAGCCCTACGAGAAGGGCGGACTGGATTTCGGCACGGTAGGGTCGTCCGCCGTGTTGCTCGCGGTGTTGCTGGTGCTGGTGGTGGCGGCGACTTACCGCGAGCGTAAACCTTCGCCAGCCGATAACAGGCTGATTGAGAGCGGACCTGGTCAGGCCTGAAGCAGTTCGCTCAAGGCCTCATTCAACTGCTCTGCACTGAACGGTTTGGCGACGCAGCGCCGGTCAACCCATACCTCGGGAATGCCCAGTCGCCCATACCCTGAGCAAAACATGAAAGGTATGCCGCGATGGGCAATGGCCGCTGCGATCGGGAATGAGTTACCGCCGATGATATTAATATCCAGAATGGCCAGGTCGTAGTCGCCGTTGCGCGCGTATTCAATGCCTTCGCCAAGCGAACTGGCGTGGTAAGCGGTAGCGAACCCCAGGTCCTCAAGCATCATTTCCATGAGCATTGCGAGCATTGTTTCGTCCTCGACCAGCAGCACTTTGGGGAGCGAGGTCTGGTCGTCTGATTCTGAACTCATAAGCTGCTTTCCGGTTTGTCTGGCCACGGGATCAGCATCGACCAGATGATGCCTGTGCCGGCGAACCGAATGTCGGCCTTGCCTTTGAGTTCCCGCTCGATACTGCGGCGTATCAAGCGAAAGCCAAAGCCCTTCACTGTGCTTGCGGCAACGGGCGCGCCGCCCGTTTCCTTCCATTCAATCTTCAGCGTAGGAGGGTTGTGCCCGGCATTCAGGGTGGAGCTCACCGTCACCTGGCCTGCCGCTGATGAAAGTGCACCATGCTGCACCGCGTTAGTCATCAGTTCGTGCAGAACCATTGAGAGCGTCAATGAAAAACGCGGCTCCAGAGTGACCGGATCGCCTGTGAAGCTGATCTTGTACGTCCCTGCGTTTACCGCTTGAAGCTGCTCGATCAGGTCGACCAGTTCCGTGGATATCCACTCTGCCCGCGCCAGGGCATCATGCGCCTGGCTCAGTGCAAACAGACGTGCATCGAAGCTTTTGCGAAAGGACTCCAGTGAGGCAGAGCTGTTGACCGTGAGAGAGGCGATGGCCTGAACGGTTGCCAAGGTGTTTTTGACCCGATGGTTCAGTTCGTTCAGCAGCCCCGCGCGGGTCAGGCGATCTTCCAGTTGCTGGCGCTCCAGTTTGCTGGAGATCGATTGCGCCAGTCGATAAGTCGTGCCGCTCTGTTTTAAAAACGTCGCCTCACCAACGATATCCTGACCCTGATGCATAGGCAGCGTGAAAGAAAACACACTTCCCGAATCGAGTGAGCTTTCGGCCCACAAGCGCCCACCGTGGGCGGTAATAATACCCTGACATATATAAAGACCCAGGCCGTTGCCTCGCGGGTTGCCTTCCTTGACAGACCAATAGCGCTGGAAAATATAGGGCAAGTGTTCCGCCGGGATACCTATCCCGTCATCACTGACCTTGAACAGGACTTCATTTTCACTGGCGACCGCATCGATGTTGATTCGGCCACCTTTGGGGGTGAACTTGATGGCGTTGCCGACCAGATTGGAAAGCACCTGAAAGATTCGCTCCGGATCCGCATTGATGACCAGGCCCTGCGCGGCGGTGCAATTGAGCTCGATATTCTTTTCAGTGGTCAGCATGACCAGAAGGCTGCACGCCTCTTCAAGCAGGCTGGTGACACCCAGCGGCAAGCGCGAAAGCTGATAACGGCCCGCTTCTATCTGTGCGGTATCGAGCAAGTCTTCAAGAAGACTGTTCATGCGGGTTGTCGCTTTCTCGATGGTGCCCAGTGCGCGTCGGATGTTGCGGTTTTCAGCGTGCGTATCGCCGACTGCCCATCGCTGCATCATGCCGCACTGCATGATGATGATCGACATCGGGTTGCGCAGGTCATGGGACACCACCGCGACCAGTTCATCGCGCAAACGCACCGCCTCCTTTTCGCGCTGGACCTGGCGCTCGAGGTCGTTCTCCAGGGCTGAGCGGCGGATGTCTTCGGCACCATAAAGATCGCCCCGCGACCAGGGGCTGGCGATGCCTGTTACCTGCTGTTCCCATACGTCGAAAGACTGTCTTGGGTGCAGGCGATGGGGGGCGGAGCCCTCCGGGCTGGTACTCACATGATGGGCCGGGTTACCGCTCCAGTTCATTGTCGAGGTGAGTTGGGCACGAAACCACATGACCGCGTTATCAATCGGCTTGGGCAATGTAAAGGCTATGACGCCGCTCGCGACGTCTCTATAGGCGGCGCTTTCGGGATACTCCTTGTGCATGGCGTTGGTATGAAAAACGCCCAGCCCCTGCAAACCTGTCGCGCGCTGCGCCGACTGCTGGCGTGCCAGGCCTGTGTCCCGAATCCAGAGGTACAGCGCGTGCACCTGCTCGGTGGCAGGGCACACGCCGAACAGGTGAACCCGGTCGTCAATCAGAACCGCGGCGCCGTCTGCCAGCGTCAAGGACTGAAGCAGCTCGGGTCGGCTCACCAGCCCGTCGAGGATGTCATGGTCGGCACGACTCATTGCATCTGCCAGTTGCCCGAGCAGGGCAACTTTCTCTTCCCGTTCGCGCCGGATATCCGTTGCGACAATTGCGGAAATTTTCACCGACAACAGTTGCCCGATCATTGCACAGGCATCGCGCAGCTCTCTGGACACCAGCAGCGGTTCAGGATGCCCGCAGGCGATAAGACCCCAAAGTTCGCCGCCGTCCAGCAGCGAGATGCTCATCGATGAGCGCACGCCCATGTTCTTGAGGTATTCGCAGTGAACAGGGGACACGCTGCGCAGCGTCGAGAAGCCCAGATCGAGTGGCTGGCCTGTTGCGGGTCGCAGTGTCGGTATCAGGGGGACCGGAACGTAGGTTGCATCCGGAATCACCCGAATCCAGTTCAGACGATACAGCTCTCGCGCCTGGGCAGGAATATCCGAGCCTTGGAAGTTCAAACCACTGTAACTGGGCAGCAGCCCGGTCAACGCCTGGGCAACGACTTTGCCATGCCCCTCGGGCTCGAACCGGTAAATCATCACCCGGTCATAACCGGTAAGTGCCTGAATCTCGTGAACACTGATATCGAACAGCGTTTCCAGCGTGGTCGCTGCCTGCAGGTTGCGCAACACACGGGTAATGATTCTGGACTGTTCGTGGCCGGCTTCGACGAAGGGTTCCAGTTCAATAATCAGCACGTCATCGGTACGGTGCAGCGAAGCACTGTAGTGAGCGCTTCCCAGCGTCAGTCGTATCGGATCAATGTGTGGAGCAGCAGGGTGGTGGTACGCATTTTCGATAATCGTCGCCTGCTCGGGCGATAACAGCAATGACAGGGGCCTGCCCAGCAACGCGTCGCTGTCCAGCCCAAGCTCATTTGCGCAATTGGCGCTGACTTGTTCGATACACAGCGGGTTGCCTGCAACGCTCAGCAACACGCCATGAGGCTGGATTGCGCCGGGCACCCGAATCGGTTCACGGGCACACTCGGCAAGCGCGGCTTCAAGCGCTGCATCTGGGCCTGTAGCCAGCATGGGCTCGATCATTTGCGTGAACTCCATAGGGTATTTCAACCGGAAACAGCCTGCCGCTGCCTTGGTACGACATGCAGTCGTTAAGCACAAAGAGCGATTCGGATAGTTTTTGTCAGCCGCGACAAAACTTTGAGCGACCAACAGCCCGGATGGACAGCGCAAGAAAATGCGAGGTTGCCGCGAAGGTGCGGCGTGGAGACCTGGATAATACAGCTCTGCTGATGCAAGCCAGAGAGTGAAGGAGGTGTGCCACCATAACAGGTGCCAAGAGGACGCGTGGCTTTAACTGTTTTTTCGGCCAGAAGGCGCCAATTACAAAAAAGCCCCGCCAGACATTGTCTGGCGGGGCTTTGCTTCAAGCTGTGAAAGCCTTAGAGCGCCATGTCACTGGCTGGATTGCTTTTCGCTGGCTGGGCAGCAGGTGCAGGTGTTGGAGCATTACCTGTCTTGTTCACCGGCGGCGGTGGAGTCAGCTGCAGGACTTCGGCTGTGTAAGCCCATTCCTCGGCAACGCGATCCGGGTTGTTGTTCAGCTTGGTGCCGTAGCTAGGCACGATCTGGTGCAGTTTTGCCTGCCATTCCGGAGTCGCTACCTTGTCCTTGAAGACTTTCTCAAGCACGCCCAGCATGATCGGCGCTGCAGTCGAAGCACCTGGCGATGCGCCCAGCAGACCGGCGATGGAGCCGTCCTTGGAAGCAACGATTTCGGTACCCAGCTTCAGAACGCCGCCTTTTTCTTCGTCACGCTTGATGATCTGTACGCGCTGACCGGCTTGCATCAGGCGCCAGTCTTCTTTCTTGGCGTTCGGGAAGTACTGCTGCAGGGCAGCGAAGCGATCGTCGTCAGACATCATCACCTGACCGGCGAGGTATTCGATCAGCGGGTACTGTTCGATACCAACGCGAGTCATCGGCCACACGTTATGCGTGGTGGTGCTGGTCAGCAGGTCGAAGTAGGAGCCGTTTTTCAGGAACTTGGTCGAGAAGGTCGCGAATGGGCCAAACAGGATTACGCGCTTGCCATCCAGAACACGGGTGTCCAGGTGCGGAACCGACATGGGTGGCGCGCCAGTCGACGCGATACCGTAGGCCTTGCCCATGTGCTGCATGGCCAGAGTCTGGTTGTCGGTGACAAGCCACGAACCGCCGACCGGGAAGCCGCCGTATTCCTTGGCTTCAGGAATACCGGATTCCTGCAGCAGGTGCAGGGCAGCACCGCCAGCGCCGATGAACAGGAACTTGGTGTCGGTCTCGGTAACAGTACCGTCTTTCAGGTTCTTGTACTTGACGCGCCAGGTGCCGTCGTCGTTGTGATTGATGTCTTCGACTTCGCTCGACAACTGCAGATTGAAATTCTGCTTGGCTTTCAGATTGGCGACGAACTGGCGGGTGATCTCGCCGAAGTTGACGTCGGTGCCGATCGGGCTCCAGGTCACGGCCAGCTTCTGCGCCGGGTCACGACCTTCCATCATCAATGGAACCCACTTCTTGATCTGCTCGTGGTCTTCGGAGTACTGCATGCCGCTGAACAGCGGGCTGGCCTGCAATGCTGCGTAACGCTTGCGCAGGAACTGGATGTTGTTGTCGCCCCACACAAAGCTCATGTGCGGCGTGGAGTTGATGAACGAACGCGGGTTCTTCAGAACGCCGGTCTTGACCTGCCACGACCAGAACTGACGGGAAATCTGGAACGCTTCGTTGATCTCGATGGCCTTGGAGATGTCAACGTTGCCGTTCTTGTCTTCCGGGGTGTAGTTCAGCTCGGCCAGGGCCGAGTGGCCGGTACCAGCGTTGTTCCAGCCGTTGGAGCTTTCTTCGGCCACGCCATCGAGGCGCTCGACCATTTCCATCGACCAGCTCGGCTCCAGCTCGTTGAGCCAGACCGCAAGCGTTGCACTCATGATGCCGCCGCCGACGAGCAATACGTCGACTTTCTTGGTTTCAGCCGCCTGCACGGGCATCAGGCCCATGGAAATGGCCAGACCCAGCAGGGCCGTGTTCACTTTTTTAAACATTCTGTCATCCATCTGATAAACGCCATCCGCCGACTACTCCTGAAGAAACGGCCTGTCACATGCATCGAAGCCTGCGACAAACGCTCGCACCCACAGGGACTAGAGGTGGACATACAAGGCCAATATAATACCGCTCGAGACCTCAATTTATGTCCTGCTGCGCTGACTTCTTATCATCATTGGATTCAGCGTCATGAGTGACATTTGCTCTGTTGGTGTGCGGCGGCGCCCGGGAATGTTCTCCCTTCGGCACCCTCCATAAAACACACCCGGTCAGCCTGTTCACGGAGTCTGAGACGCCGCATCGGGGCATGAAGGCACGCCTGATGTGCAATTTAATGCACGCGTGCCGCGACATTCCCAAGGTGGCATACCGGCAAAGACGCGGCATTTTCGCATAATGTGCACCTCGGTTGCGAGATGCCATCATCAAATCGGGCGCGAATGCCTTGATTTAGACGCTTCGCAGCCTGCCCCCCCTCTATATCGTCGTTTATGCGCGGGTCTTTAGCCGCTTGCCAGAATGTGGCAATCCGCTGGTCTTACCCCGTCGCCCACATACATTTTTACCTGCCGCACTGCATTCATGAGCCAGTTTCACAAGGGTTTGTGGATTTGCCTGGCTAATCAGCATCCCGACCACCTGCTAGTGTCAATACACGGCTGTGGTGTGTGGTGGCTGCAATCTCCGGATACAGACGCCCGTCAAACAGTTGGAACTTTACCTGCGCTGGCCAGTTAAACACTTAACCGGTGATAGCGTTTTGGCTCTGATCACCCATGAAAGCCCGATGAAAGATCAAGGCAGCACGCCGTGAGCAGGAGTACGCCCAGGCCGCTGACCAGACAATAACGCCCGTCGCTTTACAGCAGCGTCGGCTATTACCGAGTGACCCTGATGAGTGAGCCCAAGAAGCACAAGGATTCTGCTGTGGACAGCAGTGCCGTGCAGCCTTCGCGCCGCAACTTTTTGAAGTTCGGTGCTTCCGGCATTGCTGCGGCCACGCTGTCTACCTGGATACCCGCCGACGGCATGCTGCAGGCAGCCCCGGTGGCTCCTGTAGTCGAAGACAGTGACGCGCCCGCAGCGGGCGAGCAGCGCATCCAGTTGAAGGTCAATGGCCAGGTTCATACCCTGAACGTTCCGGCCAACGCCGTTCTGCTCGACGTGCTGCGTGACCGCCTGCAACTGACGGGCACCAAAAAAGGCTGCGACCATGGCCAGTGCGGTGCTTGCACGCTGTTGGTCAATGGCGTGGCGATCAATTCCTGCTTGTCCATTGCCGTCCAGCATCAGGGCGACAGCATCACCACCATCGAAGGCCTGGCCGAGAACGGCAAGCTGCACCCGGTACAGGAAGCCTTCTGGGAACACGATGCCTATCAATGCGGTTATTGCACGTCTGGACAGATAATGAGCGCGGTCGCGATTCTCCAGGACCCGAACATCCCTTCCGATGACGCCAGCGTCAGAGAAGCCATGAGCGGCAATATCTGCCGCTGCGGTGCCTACAAGAACATTCTCTCGGCCGTGCAGTCTGCGCGTTCGAAGATGGGAGGAGCTGCCTGATGCGAACGTTCGATTACGCTCGGGCTGCATCGCCCGCGCAGGCATTCAGCACTGCGTCGGGTGAGGGGCAGCGCTTCTATCTGGCAGGCGGCACCACGTTGCTTGATCTGGTCAAGCTGGATGTGATGCAACCGCAGCAACTGGTGGACATCAATCATCTGGCGTTGAAACAGGTCGAGTCGCTGCCCGATGGGCGTCTGCGCATCGGCGCGCTGGTGAGCAACACTGATCTGGCCAGGCATCCACTGGTGCAGCAGCGCTATCCGGTGTTGTCTGAAGCGATTCTGGCAGGTGCTTCGACCCAGTTGCGCAATAAGGCCACCACCGCTGGCAATGTCATGCAGCGGGTGCGCTGCCCATATTTCCGCGATGGTATTTCAGCCTGCAACAAGCGCCAGCCGGGCTCCGGTTGTGCAGCTATCGGCGGCATGAACCGCAGTGTGCATGCGGTGCTGGGTACCAGCGATCACTGCATTGCAACGCATCCTTCGGACATGTGCGTCGGCATGGCGGCCATCGGCGGGCAGGTAACCGTTCAGGGGGCCAATGGCTCGCGAGATATTCCTTTTGCCGACTTTCATCTGCTGCCCGGTGATACGCCGCAGCGTGAAACTGCGCTGGCGGCCCACGAGCTGATCACCCACGTGACGCTGGATGCACCGCTGGCAGGTGGTCGTTCTTCTTATCTCAAGCTGCGCGACCGTACCTCTTACCAGTTTGCCCTGGCGTCCAGTGCAGTGATTCTGGTGATGGACGGCAAGCGAATCACCGATGCGCGTATCGCGCTGGGTGGCGTGGGTACCAAGCCGTGGCGGGCCGTGGAGGCTGAACGTGCACTGATCGGTCAGCGTGCCGACATGGACACCTTTGCGCGGGTCGCAGCGCTGGCCATGAAGGGCTCACGGGCCTATGAACATAACGCCTTCAAGATCCCGCTGGGTCAGCAGGTCATCGTCCGCAATCTTCGTGACCTCACGGCGTAGGAATCTCTCATGAGCGAAAACATCATTGGTGTGCCGCAGCGTCGTATCGACGGCGGCAAGAAAGTCAGCGGTCAGGCGCGCTACGCCGCTGACCACCCGATGGGCAAGATGCTGTATGCCTATGGCGTCTACAGCACGATTGCCAACGGGCGAGTGGTTGCCGTGAAGGATCAACAGGCCAAGGCGATGCCTGGCGTGGTCGACATCTTCCATCATGGCAATTTTCCTGCTTTGCACCGTACCCCGAACACCAAGCTGAGCTTTGCCAAAATGCTCTCGGCGAGCAAGGCGGACGAGCACCGCCTGCCGTTCGAAGATGACCGTATCTATTACCCCGGGCAGTTTGTGGCGCTGGTGGTTGCCGAGAGCTACGAGCAGGCGAGGGCGGCTGCCTACCGCGTGACGGTCGAGTACGACGAGCGCCCGGCGGTCAAGGACCTTGACGAAGGCATGCGTGTCAACGGTGCCCGTGATGGCGGTGCCGGGCACAACCGGGGTAAGCCGGACAGTGCGTTTGACAGTGCAAAAGTCAAAGTCGATCAGACTTACACCACGCCGGTTGAAGTGCATAACCCGATGGAGATGCACGCCAGCACCGCGTGGTGGCAGGACGGCAAGCTGTTTGTCTACGAGAGCACTCAGGGCGTGGTCAACCACCGCAACCTGCTGGCCAACGTTTTCGACCTTTCGCCTGACCGCGTTGAAGTGCGCGCACCGTTCATAGGCTCGGGCTTTGGCGGCAAGCTGTGGCCGTGGCCGCATTCGGTCGCGGCGTGCGCGGCAGCCAAAGTCACCGGGCGCCCTGTGCAGCTGGTGTTGCCGCGTGCGCAGATGTTCACCACCGTAGGCCATCGTCCGGAGACCCGCCAGCGCTTGCGTCTGGCCACCGATGCCAGCGGCAAGCTGGTGTCGATCCGTCACGAGTCGTTCAACAACACCTCGATGCTGGATGACTACACCGAAAACTGCGGTGGCGTGACCAAAAGTCTGTATGCCTGCGACAACGTGCTGGTCAGCCACAAGATCAGCTCTATCAACCGGGGTACGCCAACCTCCATGCGCGCGCCGGGTGCGGCACCGGGCCTTTTTGCGCTGGAGTCGGCCATTGATGAGATGGCGCTGGCCAGTGGCATGGACCCGCTGGCATTTCGCAAGCTGAACCTGGCCGACAAGGATCAGAGCGTCGGCTTGCCGTGGTCCAGCAATCACTTGCCGGAAGCCATCGACAAAGCCGCCGAGCGATTCGGCTGGCACGCGCGCAAGGCCGACATTGGCTCAATGCGCGAAGGCGATGAAATCATTGGTTACGGCATGGGCGCCTGCAACTGGGAGGCCTATCAGGTGCCTACCGATGCGCGAGTCATTCTGCGTTCTGACGGTACGGCGCTGGCCCAGTGTGGCTTGCAGGACATCGGCACCGGCACCTACACCATCGTGGCGCAGACCGTCAGCCAGTTGACCGGCATTCCCGTTGAGCGTGTTGAAGTAGAGCTGGGCAGTTCGTCATTCCCGGCCGGCCCCGTTTCCGGTGGTTCATGGGTGACGGCCAGCGTAATGCCGGCGATTGCCGGGGCCACGCGTGAAGCGTTGCAGAAGCTGCGTCAGTACGCTGTCAGCAAGGATGCGGTGTTCGCCGGGCAGGACGCCGAGTCGATCAAGGTCGAAAACGGGCAACTGGTGATCGGCGAACAGCGCGCCAGCTTTGTCGATGTGCTGAAGGGGCAGCGCCTGTCGCGCGCTGAGGGTAATTTTCAAAGTGGCATGCCTGAGGCGGGCAAGTATTCGTTCCGCTCGTTCGGTGTGCATTTTGTCGAGGTGCGCTGGGATCCGGGCATTTCCAGCCTGCGCGTGTCTCGGGTAGTCAGCGCCATCGATGTGGGCAAGGTCATCAACCCGCTGGCAGCACGCAATCAGGTGGAAGGCGCAATCGTGATGGGAATTGGTATGGCGTTGTTCGAGGCCGGTGAATATGACCCGCGCAGTGGCATGCCGGTCAATAACAACTATGCCGAGTACGTAGTGCCGGTGCATGCGGATCAGCCGGATATCGACGTCTTGCTGCTCGATTATCCGGACTACAACCTGGGTGAGTTTGGCGCGCGGGGCATCGGCGAGATCGGTGTTACCGGGCTTGCAGCTGCCGTGGCCAATGCGGTGTATCACGCGACCGGCAAACGGGTGCGTAGCCTGCCGATCAGCAAGGAAAAACTGATGGCGGGGTTGTAGCAATGAAACAGCTCGATTTGCAGGTGGTGCAACAGGCTCGTGACTGGCTGGCTGGCGGCAAAGCCGTCTGGCTGTGCACGGTTCTCTCCACGTTCGGCTCGGCCCCGCGCGGGCCCGGGGCGATGCTGGTGGCGTTGAGCAGCGGTGAGCACCGCGGTTCCCTGTCTGGCGGCTGTGTGGAGGAGGACTTTCTCGAGCGGGTCGCTGCAGGGCAGTTTCAGCCGGTTAATCAGGTGGTCCGCTACGGCGACGGCGGTTTTGTGCCAACGCGGGCCTTGCCGTGCGGTGGTGTGCTGGATGTGTTGATCGAGTTCATTGCACCTAGCCCGCAAGCGGATGCACATCTGGGGGCTATCGAGCAGGCGCTCGCTGGACGTGAGCTGGTCAGCAGGCACGTGCAGTTGGGCGGTGGGCAGAGAGAAATCGGGCCTGCAACGATGGGCGAGGCGCGGGTGCAGGTGGACGGCGAACGCATCAGCATTCGTATGGGGGCGGTGTATCGCGTGCTGCTTGCCGGGCTATCGCCGGTGGCGGAGTTCTGCGCCAGTTTTGCCGTCGCGATGGGCTATGAAGTCATCGTCTGTGACCCGCGTGTCGAGGTCACCTCAGGGTTTTCGATGCCGGGTGTCGAGGTCCGCGGTGTATTACCTGCGGTGTTCATTGCCGAAGGTGGCTGTCACAGTTCGACGGCGGTACTGGCGTTGACCCATGATCCGAAACTGGACGATCTGAGCATGCTCGAAGCCGTACGCACCGAGGCGTTCTACATAGGTGCAATGGGTTCTATGCGCACCAGCAGCAAACGTCTGGAGCGTCTGGGCCGGATCGGCGGGCTGGATGCCAGGGTGCTGGAGAGAATCCATGCCCCCATCGGCCTGAACCTGGGCAGCAAGACGCCTTCCGAAATCGCTATTGCGGTGATGGCTGACATCCTGCGCGTGGCCAACGGTGTCAGTCGTGCCGAGGTTTAAGGTATTGCGCACAGGCTTGCGCCAGCGCTGACGGTGTGTCGGCGTCGCGCAGAATGCCAGGGTCATCGCAATTCAGTACGTCACACACCTCCGGGTTGTTCATGATCAGGGCCTTAGCGCCCTGATCGCCTTTCAGCGTCAGCAGTGCCGGCCAGAACTGCCGACCAATGATCACCGGATGGCCGCGCTGGCCGCCATGCATTGGCACCGCAATGCGCTGAGGACTGGCCAGTGCGGCCAGTTCGCGCAGGGTCTGCGGCGTTATCCAGGGCATGTCTGCAAGCAGAATGGCGACGGCTTCGGCAGCGGAGTCCATTACGGCGGCAATGCCGCTGGCGAGACTGTGGCCAATGCCCAGGTCGGCATGTTCGCTGCGGATGATTGTTACCTGTGCGGGAATACCCAGTGCTTCAGCGTCATCGTCGGCACGCAGTACCAGCCCCACGTTGCTGAATTCTTTTCCAGCGTTTTCAAGACTTGCGGTCAGCAAGGTACGTCCACAGGGCAATGCAGCCTGTCGTTTATCGCCACCAAAACGCCTGCTTCGGCCTGCCGCCAGTACCAGGGCGAACACTTTGGGGTTCTGGCTGTCTATGCTGCTCAATCCGATGCCTTATGAGTCGTGAGAGGGTTCGTGTGCAGCCACACCATGCAGTACGGCTGGCGTACGCAGAATGCCTTATTTCGCTGCTCTGCCGGTAGCGGTACGAATCATGTTTTCGAGGGTTTCAAGTGGACAATCACATTCGTCCTGTCGAGCTGGAAAAAGCCTACCGTCTGCTCAATCACGGCCCGACTGTGCTGGTGTCCTCCAGTCATGAAGGCACTCACAACGTCATGGCTGCGGCCTGGGCCTGTGCGCTGGATTTCTCGCCGCCCAAGGTGACACTGGTGATCGACAAGATGACCAAAACCCGCGGGCTGGTGGAGAAGAGCGGTTATTTTGCGTTGCAGGTGCCCAATCTGGATCAATTGCAGATGACCTTCGACGTCGGCACCCAGAGCAAGGTCTTCACCCCGGACAAGCTTGATAAAGCCAATGTCGACCTGTTTCTGATTGAAGATCATGTCACGCCGCTGGTTGTCGGTTGCTCTGCCTGGCTGATCTGCAAGGTCATCCCGGAGCCGCACAATCAACAGACCTACGACCTGTTCATTGGCGAGGTCATCGGCGCCTGGGCTGACACCCGTGTGTTCAACGACGGGCACTGGGAATTCGAAAAGGCCGACCCGAAATGGCGCAGCCTTCATTACGTGGCGGGCGGGCATTTCTATACGATTGGTGAGCCTGCGATTGTGGAAACGGGCGACGAATGATCACTCTGCGCTGTTGCGAAGACCGGACGCAGAGCGCTCATCGTCACTCCAGACTTGAAAAGCCCGAAAAACAGGGCTGACACCCCCGATAATGCTCGTTCCCACGCTCCGCGTGGTAATGCATTGGGTGACGCTCTGCGTCACATTGCAGCCATGGTGCATCATTCAATCCGGCCTGAGAAACAGGCGGCACCAAAGCCTGACACTTATTTGCGCTCGATACCGAGCCAGGCTGCAGATCTGTGACGCGGAGCGTCACCCAATGCATGCCAACGCGGAGCATTGGCACGATGGTGTTTTCCAGACACCCATCGTTCCTCACGCTCCAGCATGGTCAAGAGGGTATTTTCCCAACCCTCAGTGACGATCCCGCCATACGGTCTGTGCATTGCAGAACTCGCGTACACCGAAGTGCGACAGCTCACGGCCAAAACCGCTTTTCTTCACACCGCCGAAGGTCACGCGCGGGTCTGAAGCGCTGTAGCCGTTGATGAACACACCGCCGGTTTCCAGTTCCTCGGTCATGCGCTCGGCCAGTTGCAGGTCGCGGGTATAAACCGTCGCGGTCAGGCCGAATTCGCTGTCATTGGCCAGCTCCAGAGCGTGCTGCGCGTCGCGGGCGGTAATGATTGATGCTACCGGGCCGAACAGCTCCTGCCTGAAGGAAGTCATCTGGTCGGTCACGTCGCCCAGTACGGTCGGCTCGTAGTAGTTGCCTTGGCCATCAGCCTTCTTGCCGCCCAGCAACAGTTTCGCGCCTTCGGCAAGGGTGTCCTGAACCTGAGCATCCAGTTCATCGCGCAGATCGAAGCGTGCCATCGGACCAATGTAGGTCTCGCCGAACAACGGATCGCCGATCACCAACTGGCGAGTCTGCTCAACGAACCTGCGCGTGAACTCCTCGACCGCACCTTGCTCGATGATCAAACGCTTGGCCGCGGCACAGACCTGCCCGGTGTTCTGGAAACGACCGATGACAGCCGCTTTCACAGCCTGATCCAGGTCTGCGTCATTGAGCACGATGAACGGGTCGGAACCTCCCAGCTCCAGCACGCACTTCTTGAGCGCCGCACCGGCCTGAGCACCAATGGCCTGGCCAGCGCGAACACTGCCGGTCAGCGTGACGGCCGCAATGCGTGGGTCGGCAATGGCCTTCGAGACGCCCTCGGCAGCCACGTTGATGACTTCAAACACGCCCTGCGGGAAACCGGCGCGCTTGAACGCGTCGAGCATCAGGTATGCGCAACCCATGACGTTGGGTGCATGCTTGAGCACGTAGGTATTGCCTGCCAGCAATGTCGGAATTGCGCCGCGCAATACTTGCCAGATCGGGAAATTCCACGGCATCACCGCAAGAACAGGGCCCAGCGGACGGTACTCGATGCGTGCCTTGTCATGCTCGACCTGAGTCGCTTCGGCCACCAGCATTGCCGGGCCTTGCGCCGCATACCAATCGCATAACTGTGCGCATTTCTCGACTTCGCCCCTGGCCTGCGCCACGGGCTTGCCCATTTCCCGGCTGATCATCTGTGCAATGTTTTCGGCGTCGTCGCGCAGGGCCTGACCCATGGCGATGATCAGTTGCGCACGTTGCTGAACCGGCGTGCGCTTCCAGCCGGCAAAACCGGCCGCCGCGCGCGACAGGCTTTGATCCAGCGCAGCGGCGGATTCGAAGGCATAGTGGCCGATCTGCTCGCCGGTGGCAGGGTTGATCGAGATTGCATGGGTGTTGCTGGTGACAGTAGTCATTGCGCCATCCTGTTGAGGTGGGAAGTGGGACCAGAATATAGGCGTGCAATGCTTTCCAAAACTGAATAATAATGAGCGTATCGTTCATGATTGGAGAATGAAATGGATCTGGTTCAGCTGGAGATGTTCAAGGCGGTGGCTGAACACGGCAGCATCAGCGCCGCTGCGCAGCATATTCATCGCGTGCCCTCGAACCTGACGACGCGTATCAAACAGCTGGAGCAGGATCTGGGCGTAGACCTGTTCATTCGCGAAAAACACCGTTTGCGACTGTCGCCTGCCGGCTGGAATTTTCTCGATTACACGCGGCGCATACTGGACCTGGTACAGGAAGCGCGGCTGGCGGTTTCTGGCGAAGAACCACAAGGGCCTTTTTCGCTGGGCTCGCTGGAAAGCACGGCGGCCGTGAGGATTCCTGCGTTGCTGGCGGTCTACAACCAGCAAAACGCCAAGGTCGAACTGGACCTGTCCACCGGGCCGTCCGGCACCATGATCGACGGTGTGCTTGCCGGGCGCCTGGTTGCTGCGTTTGTCGACGGGCCGGTGCTGCATCCATCACTCGAGGGTGTGCCGGTATTCGAAGAGGAAATGGTCATCATCGCGCCACTCAACCACGCGCCGGTCAAGCGCGGGCGGGATGTGAGCGGTGAAAGCATCTACGCGTTTCGTGCCAACTGCTCGTACCGGCACCACTTCGAACGCTGGTTTACCGAGGACGCCGCAGTACCGGGCAAGATCCACGAAATGGAGTCATACCACGGCATGCTGGCCTGCGTCAGCGCAGGTGCCGGGTTGGCGCTGATGCCACGCAGCATGCTGGAAAGCATGCCCGGTTGTGCCACAGTCAGTGTCTGGCCGTTGTCCGAAAAGTTTCGTTACCTGCACACCTGGCTGATCTGGCGTCGAGGCACCGTATCGCGCAGCCTGACTCGCTTCGTGGAGTTGCTGGAAGAACAGGCCAGACCGCCGCAAGCCGGATGAGGTAACGTCGGCAGTTACTGCGCGGCAGATACCCGTCCGGCAATCGCTGCACCCACTTCCTGGGTCGAATGCTTGCCGCCCAGGTCCGGTGTGACGTCGCCACTGGCAATCACTTGCTCGATAGCGGTGATGATCTCGTCATGAGCTGCTGTGAAGCGTTCATCGCCCTGGCCGAGGAATTCCAGCATCAGCGCGCCGGACCAGATCATCGCAATCGGGTTGGCGATGTTCTTGCCGAAGATGTCGGGGGCCGAGCCGTGCACCGGTTCGAACAGCGAGGGGAAATTACGCTCCGGGTTGAGGTTGGCCGACGGCGCAATGCCGATGGTGCCGGCACACGCCGGGCCGAGGTCGCTGAGGATGTCGCCGAACAGGTTGGAGGCCACCACCACGTCGAAGCGCTCGGGTTGCAGCACGAAGCGCGCGCACAGAATATCGATGTGTTGCTTGTCCCAGCTGATGTCCGGGTACTGACTGGCCATCGCCTCGGTGCGCTTGTCCCAATAGGGCATGCTGATCGCCATGCCGTTGGATTTGGTCGCGGACGTCACGTGCTTGCGCTCGCGTTTGCTGGCCCTCTCGAAAGCGAACTTGAGAATACGGTCGACACCACGACGGGTGAACACGGATTCCTGCAACACGAACTCGTTTTCGGTGTTTTCAAACATGATCCCGCCCAGCGACGAGTATTCGCCTTCGGTATTTTCCCGCACCACGATGAAATCAATGTCGCCCGGTTCGCGATTGGCCAGCGGGCAGGGCACGCCGGGAAACAGCCGCACCGGACGGATGTTGGCGTACTGGTCGAACTCGCGGCGAAACTTGAGCAGTGAGCCCCAGAGGGAGATGTGGTCTGGCACTTTTTCCGGCCAGCCCACGGCACCGAAAAAGATCGAATCGAAGCCTTTGAGCTGTTCAAACCAGTCGTCCGGCATCATGTTGCCGTGCTTCAGGTAGTAATCGCAGCTGGCCCATTCGAAGTATTCGAACTCCAGCTCCAGACCGTGCTTCGCGGCGGCAGCCTGAACCACACGTACGCCTTCGGGCAGTACTTCAAGGCCGATGCCGTCACCGGCGATGGCAGCAATACGCAGTTTCTTGTTGTTCATGTCGGGCACTCTTGTCGGCGGCTTGTCAGGGATGAGTCACACAGGCCATCCATGCTATAAGCACACGATATAAAGATAATCAGTTGATTGATGGATTGAGAAAACACGAATCGTGAATTATCCAAACCTTGATGACCTGAACGTGTTCATCCACGTTGCTCGACGCTCAAGCTTCGTGGGTGCCGCCAATGAGCTGGGCATGTCCGCTGCTTATGTCAGCAAGCGGGTCAAACTGCTGGAGCAGAATATGGGCGTGGTGCTGTTGCACCGCTCAACGCGGCAAGTATCGATCACTGAAGACGGCGAGCGAGTCTATGAGTGGGCCAAGGGCATTCTGGAGTCGGTGCAGCAGATGGGCGATGAAGTTGCTGCGCTGCACGGCGAGCCCAGCGGCTTGCTGCGAGTGGTCAGCAGCCAGGGCTTCGGTCGCCGTTTCGTAGCGCCTGCCTTGTCAGAGCTGGCGGCGCTTTATCCGAAGCTGGATATACGTCTGGATATTCAGGACCGGCTGGTCGACCTGATCGAGGAGGGCGTCGACCTGGACATCCGCGTCGGCAACGAAATTGCCCCGCATCTGCGTGCAAAGCACCTGGCCAGTAACTGGCGCGTGTTGTGCGCAAGCCCCGCTTACCTGAAACATCACGGGGCGCCACTGAGCATCGGTGAGCTGGCCAACCATGATTGCCTGGTGATCAAGGAGCGCGACCGGCCGTTCGGCATCTGGCATCTCAACGGGCCGCAAGGCGCTGAAACCGTCAAGGTGACCGGCAGCCTTTCCAGCAACCACGGCGAAATCGCCCGCCAGTGGTGCCTGGACGGGCGCGGCGTGTTGCTGCGTTCGCTTTGGGATGTACGTACTGATCTGGCCGAAGGCCGGTTGATTCAGGTGCTGCCGGAATACCGCCAGAACGCGGACATCTGGGCGGTTCATACCTCACCGCTGATGAGTTCGGCCAAGGTCCGCGTCACGGTGGAGTTTCTGCGTGACTACCTCGCTTTGCATCCGTCACCGGCGAACCACTGACGCGTGCCTACCGGCGTCAGTGCGCCCCCGCTGCCTTGTTCAGGTCGCTGTCCATCCATTCGGTGTAGATACACGCGTCGGCAGCGGCCCAGCGCACCCGCACCGGGTCGCCAGCCCGGAGCAGCATGCCGGTCGCTGAAAGCGCTTTGACAGTCATGGCAGTGCCGCCTGTGGTGACCACCGAACAGGTCTGGCTCTCGCCGAGAAAAAGCACCTCAGTGACCTTGGCACTCACTTCGTTCCAGCCTGCTTCAAGTGGTATGTCAGCAGCTTGTTCAACGCTCAGCGCCTGTGCTTTCTCCGGGCGAACCATGAGCAGAACGTCCTGATCGGTCTTCAGGCCCGGGGTCAGGCGAATCGCCAGCGCAAGGCCTTCAAACGTTGCTACTGCGTTGCCCTGTGCCTTGAGCCTGAGGAAGTTCGAGTTGCCGAGAAACGACGCAACGAAGGCATTTGGCGGGTCCTGATACAGGTCATAACCCGAACCCAGACCGACGATTTTGCCGTGGCTGAAAATCGCGATGCGCTGGGACAGGCGCATGGCTTCTTCCTGATCGTGGGTCACATAGACGATGGTGATGCCCAGCCGACGATGCAACTGACGCAGTTCGTCCTGCAGGTCTTCACGCAGCTTCTTGTCCAGTGCGCCCAGCGGCTCGTCCATCAGCAGGATGCGTGGCTCGTAGACCAGCGCTCTGGCAATGGCGACTCGTTGCTGCTGGCCACCGGACAGTTGTGAAGGGCGGCGGTGAGCAAATTCTTCCAGCTGGACGAGCTTGAGCATCGCATCGACTTTCTTCTCGCGCTCGGCCGCAGGCAATTTGCGGATCGCCAGCGGAAAAGCAATGTTGTCGCATACCGACAGGTGCGGAAACAGCGAGTAGCGTTGAAACACCATGCCGATGTCGCGCTTGTGCGGAGGCACATTGACCAGCGATTTGCCGCTGACCAGGATCTCGCCCGAGCTGGGCGTCTCGAAACCGGCGAGCATTGACAACGTGGTGCTTTTGCCCGAGCCACTGGAGCCGAGAAAGGTCAGGAATTCGCCGTCCTGAATATCCAGGGAAATGTTGTCGACAGCGGCGAAGTCACCGTAGTGCTTGTTCAGGTTGCACAGGCTGACCAGCGTTTTCTGATCCTGATGGGTGGGGTCTTTGATCACGGCACTCATGAAGTACTCCTGGCTTCGTTGCGGCGACGCAGGGTCGCGGCGATGAACATGATCAGCACCGACAGGGCGATCAGCAGCGTTGAGGCAACAGCGATGACCGGCGTCAGGTCCTGACGCAGGGTGGTCCACATTTTTACGGGAAGGGTTTGCAGGGTCGGGCTGGCCATCATCACGCTCAGCACCACTTCATCCCACGAGACCAGAAACGCGAACAGCGCGCCGGCCATCATGCCCGGACGGATGCCGGGAAAGGTCACTTTGTAGATCGCCTGCAAGCGTGACGCGCCACAGATCACCGCGGCATCTTCAATGGACTGGTCGAACAGTTTCAGCGAGTTGATGATCGAGATGATGGTGAACGGCAAGGCGACGATCACATGGCTGACGACGAAGGAAAACAATGTGCCGGTGTAACCGAGTTTGAGAAACAGGGCGTACACGGCAACAGCGATAATCACCAGCGGCACGATCATCGGCAAGGTGAAGACGCCGTACAGAAAATCGCGCCCGGGGAACCGGCCGCGCACCAGCGCGAAAGCGGTGGGCAGGCCCAGCGCCACCGAGGCAATGGTGGTCAGAATCGCGACCTTGAAGCTCGACATGGCGGCCGCCATCCAGTCCGGGTTGGAGAAAAACTGCTGATACCACTTCAGTGTCCAGCCGGGAGGCGGAAATACCAGCCACTGCGATGAACCGAATGACAGCAGGACGATGAACAGGATCGGCAGCAACAGAAACAGCGCGATCAGGCCAGTGGTCAGGTACAGACCCGTACGCAGGCCGGGGCTCATGGCATTGGGTGTCAGGAGCATGGCGGTTTACCTCGCGTTACTGGCACCGACCGGGGATTCCGGCTGGAGCTTCAGGTAGAAGTAGAACAGCACCAGCGTAATCAGCACCAGCAACGCAGCGGCGGCACTGGCCAGCCCCCAGTTGAGGAACGACTGCACCTGCTGGACGATGAATTCGGGCAGCATCATGTTCTGCGCGCCACCCAGCAGCGCCGGGGTAACGTAGTAACCGAGCGACATGACAAACACCATCAGGCCCCCGGAAAACAGTCCCGGACGGCACAGCGGCAGGAATACCCTGAAGAAGTTGGTCCATGGGCTGGCACCGCAGATCGAGCCGGCCTGCAACACCATCGGATCGATGGCCTGCATGGTCGCCTGCAACGGCAGGACAATGAACGGAATCATGATGTAGCTCATGCCGATCACCACACCGGTCAGGTTGTGCACCATTTCCAGTGGCTGATCGATAATGCCCATCGCCATCAGCGCCTTGTTGACCACTCCGGACGCCTGCAACAGCACCAGCCACGAGTAGGTGCGTGCCAGCAGACTGGTCCACATCGACAACAGCACAATGTTCAGAATCCAGCGTCCCCAGCCACGCGGCACCAGCGTGATGACCCAGGCCAGCGGGAAGCCCAGCAGCAGGCTGAACAAGGTCACCAGACCGGCGACGGAAAAGGTATTGAGCAGCACCCGCGAGTAGGCCGAGTTGGCGAACAGTTGTTCGTAGTTGCCAAGGCCCGGCACCGGCTCAAGCACGCCGCGCAGCAGCAGGCCGATCAGCGGAGCGAAGAAAAACAGTCCGAGAAAGATCAGCGCCGGAAGCAGATTGCGGCTGCCACGCCAGCGCTGAGCGAGGGAAGGAGATCGCTGCATGCTCGTCGCCTTGTCGTGTGCCGCGCCGGCGGTGCGCGGAGCACCACCGGCCGGGATGGGTTGACGAGGCGCGACCGCTGTCATTTTTACTTGACCAGCCATTCGTTCCACCGTGTCGCAATGTCCGCGCCATTCTTGGCCCAGTATGCGAAGTCGAGAGTGATTTGATCGGCAACATGGGCGGTCGGCAGGTTAGGTGCCAGTGTTGAGTCCAGGCGTGCAACGCTCTGAGTGTTTACCGGGGCATAGGCACTGAGGTTGGAGAAGTCTGCCTGGCCTTTGGCACTGGTTGCATTGGCGATGAACTTCATCGCGGCATCCTTGTTTTTTGCGCCTTTTGGCACGACCAGAAAATCAGCCATGACCAGGTTTTGTTTCCAGCTCACACCCACCGGTGCGCCGTCCTGTTGCAGGGCATAGACCCGGCCGTTCCACATCTGGCCCATCGACACTTCGCCAGAGGCCAGCAGTTGTTGAGACTGCGCGCCGCCGCCCCACCAGACGATGTCCTTCTTGATGGTGTCGAGTTTCTTGAAGGCGCGGTCGAGGTCCAGCGGGTAGAGCTTGTCAGGTGCTACGCCGTCGGCCAGCAGAGCCAGTTCAAGCACGCCAGGGCTTGGCCACTTATACAGCGAGCGTTTGCCGGGGTAGGTTTTGGTGTCGAACATGGCGGCCCAGTCGACGGGTGGTTTGGCGCCCACTTTGCTTTCGTTGTAGCCGAGCACGAAGGAGAAGAAGAACGAACCGGCACCGTGGTCGGTGACAAAGCGCTTGTCGATCTCGTCGCGTTTGATGGTGTTGAAGTCCAGAGGCTCCAGCAGGCCTTCGCTGGCGGCACGCAGGGCAAAGTCGGCTTCGACATCGACAACGTCCCACTGAACGTTACCGCTTTCGACCATGGCCTTGAGTTTGCCGTAGTCGGTGGGACCGTCCTGCACGACGGTGATGCCGCTGGCCTTGCTGAACGGAGCTGCCCAGGCTTCTTTCTGGAAGTCTTGGGTGGAACCGCCCCAGCTCACGAAATTGACGCTCTCGGCGGCGCTCGCGGCGACACTCGAGAGAGCCAGCACGCCGGCCGCCAGAACTGCTGCTGCACGTTTGTTCAACACCATTTTCACGCCCTCATTTGTTGTGTTTTGAGCGGGCTTTTCTTGCCCGCGTAATCGGGAGCAGTAGGTCCAATGGGCCTTGAAACCTGGTACAGGTCAGGTGCTGTTATTAGTGCTGTCCCTTGCCGGGCGCGCCTGACCAATTCGTGTGTTTATGGAATGTCATATTATGGTATTCCAAACTTTCTGCAAGCGTTTTGCCCTGTCAAAATGCCTTCATCGGATGTTTTTACGGTAAACCCATGCGGCTGCCGAGCGCAGGCAGTGGGGCGTGCCCGCGGTACTTTTGTCGGTCAGCCGGGAAACGGAATATTTTCAATCACTTCCAGATCGTAGCCGGTCAAACCTGCGTATTTCAGTGGCGGGCCGAGGTGGCGCAGCTTGCCGACACCCAGATCCTGCAATATCTGAGCGCCAGTACCGACCTCGGAATAGATACGCGATTGCGAGCGGGTGTATTGGCGCGGCTGCTGGGTAAGTTGCGGAATTCGCTCCAGCAACGCTTGTGAGGATTCGTGATTGGCCAGCACCACCACCACGCCGCGACCTTCCTGCGCCACCCGTTGCAGCGCAGCCCAGAGCGTCCAGTTCGACGGGCCGGTGTATTCGGCACCGACCAGGTCGCGCAACGGGTCGACCACATGCACGCGCACCAGAGTAGGGTCGTCGCGGCGGATATCACCCATCACCATGGCCATGTGTACGCCACCTTCGATACGGTCTTCGTAGCTGAACAGGCGGAAGGTGCCGTGTACCGTGGGCAGGTCGCGCTCGCCGATCCTGACGATGGTGTGCTCGGTGCTCAGCCGGTAATGGATCAGATCGGCGATGGTGCCAATACGAATGCCGTGTTTCTCGGCGAACAGTTCCAGGTCTGGTCGCCTTGCCATGCTGCCGTCGTCATTCATGACTTCGACAATGACCGACGCAGGCGTAAAGCCAGCCATCCTGGCCAGGTCGCAACCCGCCTCAGTGTGGCCGGCGCGGGTCAGTACGCCGCCGTCACGCGCGCGCAACGGGAAGATATGACCCGGCTGCACCAGGTCCTCCGGTACTGCGTGCGGGTTGACGGCGGCCTGAACGGTACGCGCACGATCTGCCGCGCTGATGCCAGTGGTCACGCCCGTTGTCGCTTCGATAGACACCGTGAACGCGGTGGCGAAGACACTGCCGTTGCTCGGCACCATTTGCTCCAGGCCCAGACGCTGACAGTGCTCATCGGTCAGCGTCAGGCAAATCAGCCCGCGTGCTTCCCGGGCCATAAAGCTGATTGCCTGTGCTGAACAGCAATCGGCGGCAAGCAGCAGATCGCCTTCGTTTTCCCGGTCTTCGTCATCAACCAGCAAAACCATCTTGCCCAGGCGGTAGTCTTCAATGATGTCTTCGATGCGGTCGAATGCCATGTTCAGTATCCCGGTTTTATGGGTAGATGAATCGTGGTATACCATAAGACAGAATATTTCACAGATTCCCCATCATTGAAACAGTGAGATCACGATGAAGGCCTATTGGATTGCACACGTCGATGTAACCGACCCTCAGCAGTACAGTGAATACACCCAGCGTGCCCCGGCAGCGTTCGTGCTGTTTGGTGGCAAATTTCTGGCGAGGGGCGGGCGTTCCGAAGCGCTGGAAGGGCGTGCGACGCCACAACGCACGGTGATTATCGAATTCGAGTCCTACGAGCAGGCAGTTGCCTGCTATCACTCGCCGCAATACCAGAACGCCATGAGCCATCGACAGGGCGCAGCCAAGGCCGAAATCGTGATAGTTGAGGGACAGCCTTGAGCAGCAGACAAAATCCAGGTGCGGCCCGGACTGCTTCGCCTGGAGCTGCACTTAACGAATAAAATGCACCTTTCCGGTGTCGTCGTTGCCGATGTAGATGCCATACACCCCCGCCTGACGCTCTTCGATATAGCGTTCCAGTATCTGGCGGATGGCGGGGTAATAGATGCTGTCCCACGGGATGTCTTCAGGGGCGAAGAATTGGTAGTCCAGGGTTTCCGGGCCGAACTGGCCGGTGACTTCCAGCGCGATGGCACGGAACACGATGTAGACTTCGCTGATCCGCGGCACGCTGAAGATGGAATAGGGCGAGACGATTTCGGCGCGCACCCCGGTTTCTTCCCAGACCTCACGCAGCGCCGCCTGCTCGGTGGTTTCGCCGCTTTCCATGAACCCGGCAGGCAGTGTCCAGGTACCGGGGCGCGGCGGGATGGCGCGTTGGCACAGCAGATATTTGCCTTCCTGCTCGATGATGCAGCCGGCAATGATCTTCGGGTTGACGTAATGAATGTACTGGCAGCCGCCGCAAATCAACCGCGTGTGGGTATCGCCTTCGGGGACGCGCTGAGCCAGGTCAGCGCATCCGCATTGAGGGCAGAAGCGCGGTGTGACCATGTCAGCGCCCTATGCGGGGTTCTTTGAGTGCCACGGGCGCGATGATTTCGCGGACTTTGGTGTCTTCGTCCTGCTTGGATTTCAAATATTCCAGTGCCACGCGTGCGGCGTTGCGCACGTGATCGACCGAAGCCTGATGCGCGGCCATCGGGTCGCCGCTCTTGATGGCCTCGACCATCAGTTCCATTTCCTTGTTGCTCGCACCGCGGCGGTTTTCCTGGGAGACCGAGGTGGCGCGCAAGTAGCTGATGCGCGCCTGCAACTGACGCAGCTGTGTTGCGGCGACGTGATTACCGGAGCCTTCCAGTAGCACGTCATAGAAACCCTGAACCGAATCGATCACTTGCTGCAGCTCGCCTTCCTTGAGCGCCTGGCGATTTTCCTCCAGGGCTTTTTCCAGGGCGCGAATGTCCTTGGGCTTGGCGCGCAGGGTGAACAGCTGAACAATCAGGCCCTCCAGTACGCACCGTAGCTCGTAGATATCGCACGCGTCTGCCAGGGTGATAATGGCAACGCGCGGGCCCTTGGCATCGGCGAACTCGACCAGGCCTTCGGATTCCAGATGGCGCAGCGCCTCGCGTACCGAGGTGCGGCTGACGCCCAGACGGTCACACAGATCACGCTCGACCAGACGATCGCCCGGCAGCAGCTGAAAATTCATGATCGCGCTGCGCAGCTTGTCCAGCACAATCTCCCGCAGGGTGACGGGGTTGCGGTTGACCTTGAAGGTGTCATCGAGTGGCAGGCGTTTCATCGGGTGTGCTCGGAATGGGGCTGTCAAAGTAAAAACGTGACTGGAAACCGTGGCTGGAAACAAAGTCTCGCTCATGTCGGCAGCCCACGAACCACGCGGGCTGCTGCATGGCCCGGACGGATGAACCCGGGTCGCGGCCGAGTTTATCACGCCGATGCCTGCAACCACCAAAACCGCCCGGCGCAGCCTCAGACGATGGCTGGCAGTGCGCCCATCTTGCCGCGGTGATAAACCATTGGTGTGACTGGTACAGCGGGCAGGATCAGGTTTTTCACTGCGCCGACAATGATTGCATGATCGCCACCGTCGTATTCGCGCCACAGCTCGCATTCAATGATAGCGGTTGCCTTGCCCAGCAGCGGGTTGCCCAGCTCGCTCAAGTGCCACTCGATGCCTTTGGTCTTGTCCTTGCCCTTGCTGGCGAACGCATAGGCTTCGACCTGCTGGTCGGCAGACAGCAAGTGGATGGCGAATTTTTTGCTGTCGCGCAGCACCGGGTAAGTGTCCGATGCGTAGTTGGGGCAAAACAGCACCAGCGCCGGGTCGATGGACAGCGCGCTGAACGCACTGGCGGTGATACCGACCAGATTGCCCTCGGGGTCCAGCGTGGTAACAATTGTGACGCCTGAAGGGAATGACGCCATGACTTCTTTGTAGATACTCGGTTCGATCATCGCAGCGGCCTCGTTAACGCATGACAAATGGATCAGGCATGGGCGCCTGCGAAAGGTTGATCCACACCGTTTTCAATTCGGTGTAGGCCAGTACGGAGTCTATCCCGCTCTCGCGGCCGTAGCCGCTGTTTTTGAAACCGCCGATAGGCGCCATGGCTGACACGGCACGATAGGTATTGACCCAGATGATACCTGAGCGAATATCCCGCGCCAGGCGATGCGCGCGGCCCAGGTCACGGGTCCAGATTCCGGCGGCGAGGCCGAACTGTGAGTCGTTGGCAATGGCCAGCGCCTCGGCTTCGTCCTTGAAACGAATCACCGAGGCCACCGGGCCGAACACTTCTTCCTGCATGATTTTCATCGAGTTGCGGTCGCATTCGAACAGCGTAGGTTCATAGAACCAGCCTTGGCTGTCCAGCTTCGGGCGCTTGCCGCCCAGACGCAGGCGTGCACCTTCGGCCAGCGCGTCCGCCACCAGACCTTCTACCACGGCCAGTTGCTGGGCCGTGGCCATCGGACCCATTTCGGTGGTTTCATCCTGCGGATTGCCGATCCTGATACGACTGGCGCGCTCGGCCAGGCGTTCGACGAATTCATCGTAGATTTCGTCCTGCACCAGCAGTCGCGAGCCGGACACACAGCTTTGCCCGGACGCCGCATAGATGCCTGCGACTGCACCATTGACGGCGCTGTCCAGATCGGCGTCGGCGAAAATGATATTCGGTGATTTTCCGCCGAGCTCCAGTGACAGTTTGGCGAAATTCTCGGCGCTGCTGCGCACCACGTGGCGAGCCGTGGCCGCGCCACCGGTAAAGGCAATCTTGCGCACCAGCGGGTGGCGGGTCAGGGCCGCGCCTGTGTTCGGGCCGTAACCGGTGATGACGTTGACCACACCGGGCGGGATACCCGCTTCAAGCGCCAGACGCGCCAGCTCAAGCACGGTGGCCGAGGCGTGTTCCGAGGGTTTGAGAACAATGGTGTTGCCTGCCGCCAGTGCCGGGGCCAGCTTGATGGCGGTCAGGTACAGCGGGCTGTTCCAGGGTATGATCCCGGCCACTACGCCCATCGGTTCGTGCACGGTGTAGGCGAACAGGTCGGGCTTGTCGAGGGGCAGAGTGCCGCCTTCGAGTTTGTCAGCCAGCCCTGCGGTGTAATGAAAGAATTCGGGCAGATAGCCGACCTGCCCGCGGGTTTCGCGAATCAGTTTGCCGTTGTCGCGGCTTTCCAGCTGTGCCAGTTGCTCCTTGTTTTCGGCAATCAGGTCGCCCAGCTTACGCAGCAGCTTGCCGCGTGCCGTGGCCGTCAGGCCGCGCCAGGCCTGACCCTCGAAGGCTTTCTGGGCGGCCTGAACGGCCCGTTCGACGTCAGCTTCGTCAGCATCCGGCAGTTGCGCCCAGGGTTCGGCCAGCGCCGGATCGAGGCTGTCGAAGGTCTTGCCGGACAACGCATCGACCCATTGACCGTCGATGCACATCTGAAAGCGGGTAAGGCTCATGCAACAATCCCCTTGATCGAATGGTGAGCGGACGCCGGTTTGTCGAGGCCGATCTTTTCGAAGAAACCGAGCAATACCTGGTTGACCAGGCGTGGCGATTCAACCGGCATCATATGACGCTGATCGGGCAATATCGCGACATCGGCACCAGGGATGCGCGCGGCCAGTTCGCGGGCCATTTCGGGCGTCGATCCCGGGTCAAGTTCGCCCGTGGCGATCAACGTCGGTGCGCGAATATCGCCCAGATCCTCGGCGCGGTACATATCCTGAGTAGCAAACAGCTTGTAGGTAGTCAGGTAGCCTTGCGGATCGTTACTGGCCAGATTCTGCCGAATGGCCGCAATCTGTGCCGGGTTGGCCGCCTGATACTCACGGCTGAACCAGCGTGACAAAGCCTCGCCTGCGTTGGCGTCCGGCCCGTGCTCGGCTGCCTGGCTGGTGCGCGCAATGACGCCTGCACGCTGTTCAGGGCTGCGGTTGAACACGCTGTTGAGAATCACCAACCCGGCGAGATGCTGTGGAAACTCCAGCGCGAACGCCCTTGCCACCAGCCCGCCCATCGAGAAACCGACGACCGTCGCCTGAGGCAGTTGCAAATGCTCCAGTAACTCACGCAGTTGCTCGGCATAGCCCGGAAGGCCAGTGTCCGGGTCCGGACGCGGGCTGGCGCCATGGCCGAGCATGTCATAGGCGATTACCTGATAATGCGTGGCCAGGCCAACGATCTGGCCGCCCCACATTTCCTTGTTCAGGCCCACCCCGTGAATCAACACCACGGGGTGACCTTGGCCGGTAGCCAGATAGCTGGTACCCGCCTGGGTGTGTTCAGCGGTGAGCTGAATCATGGACCGCTCCTGCGCAGATGACAAAGGTGATCGGGCGACGAGCCCTTCATGAGTTACTGGGCCTTTTCGGCCGCCAGTTCTTCCAGGTCGATATAACGATTGCCGATTCGCGGGTGCAGGCGTCCACCGTTGGCGGCACCAAGGACTACGATGATTTCGTCGGCACGCGGCGAATCTTCGATGTGCATCTCCAGCGTGATGTAGTGCGAGCGCAGGCCTTCATCATCCTTGTGCATCATCGGAATCTGGATGGACGTGCCTGGGCCACCGCGCTTGTTGGTAAAGCTCAGGTAGCTCTTGGCCTTGACCGCTTCGCGGTAGTGGTTGCCAAAGCGCAGGGTATGGATCACTGCTGAAGCGTGTTCGATTTCGCCGTCCGCGCCGACCACCGCAGCCTTGCCATAGGCCTCGATTTTATCTGCACCGCCAATCGCATCAGTGAGGCGCTTGACCATCAGTTCACCCAGATCCGAGCAGTTGGCACGAATCTCCGGTTTCAGGTCTTCGACGAATCCGCGGCCCAGCCACGGGTTCTTGATCACCACCGCCAGGCCAATCATGGTGACCGGTTTGTCGGTGGCCTTGCCGCCTTCGATAAAGGTTTCTTCGGTGTAATTGACGATTTTGCGAATTTCAAAGCTCATGAACGACTCCCGGATCGAGTGCTGTTGTATTTCGTCTGATGGTATACCATAAGACTGGGCGTGCAAATGCTTTATTTGCGGCTCGCACCGGTCATTGCCGGTCGGCTGATCTGGTGCAAAAGCGTAGGTGCAAACAGCTCTGTGTCGGCCTTGTCGGCGACCACTCGTCAGGTGTGAAGGCAATCGCTTTGAACATGACTGTTTCTCTCGTGACAGACATTCGGTGAGTCATAAAAAGCTCAATCGAATTTTCACTTCAGGAGAGCCCCACTATGAAAGCCATCGTCTATAGCGGTCCGCGTGACGTCAGTGTCAAAAACGTACCGGATGCAAAGATAGAGAAGCCAACGGACGCTCTTATTAGAGTGACCTCCACGAATATCTGCGGCTCGGACCTACACATGTACGAAGGCCGTACGTCGTTCGAGACCGGGCGTATCTTTGGTCATGAAAACATGGGCCAGGTCATCGAGATCGGCGCAGGCGTCGACCGCATCAAGGTGGGCGACTGGGTGTGTCTGCCGTTCAATATTGGCTGCGGCTTTTGTGAAAACTGTGAAAAGGGTCTGACGGGTTATTGCCTGACCGCCAACCCCGGCAGCGCTGGCGCGGCCTATGGGTTTGCCGACATGGGCGACCACGAAGGCGGGCAGGCCGAGTTGCTGCGCGTGCCTTATGCAGACTTCAACTGCCTGCTGCTACCCGAAGACGCCGCCGAGCGCGAAGACGATTACGTAATGCTCTCGGATATTTTCCCTACCGGCTGGCATGCCACTGAATTGGCGGGCTTGCTGCCGGGCGAAAGTGTTGCCATTTACGGTGCCGGTCCGGTTGGTCTGATGGCTGCGCACTCGGCAATGATCAAGGGTGCTTCGCAAGTCTTCGTGGTCGACAACCACCCGGATCGCCTGGCGCTTGCTGCGAAAATGGGCGCGACGCCGATCAATTCGCTGGAGCAGGGTGCGGTGGATCAGATTCTCAACCTTACCAATGGCAAAGGCACCGACCGCGGTTGCGAGTGCGTGGGTTATCAGTGTTGCGACCGTCATGGTCATGAGGCCAATCACGTCACCATGAACAACCTCGTGGCCTCGACCAAGGCCACTGGCGGTATCGGTGTCGTGGGTGTTTTCGTGCCACAGGACCCGGGCGCGCATAACGATCTGGCGAAAGAAGGCAAAATGGCCTTCGACTTCGGCTCGTTCTGGTTCAAAGGCCAGCAGATTCGCACCGGGCAGGCCAACGTCAAGGCCTACAACCGCCGTCTGGCCGAGCTGATCCACCATGATCGGGCCAAGCCTTCGCAGATCATTTCCCATCGTCTGAAACTTGAGGAAGGTCCTGCGGCCTACCAGCATTTCGACGCGCGTGATGAAGGCTGGACCAAGGTGGTTCTCAAGCCGGGTGCTTGATTGCCGCAGCGGATCAACCCCCTTGTCGCGTGTGGCGGTGCCCGGCGACAAGGGGCAGCACTATTTTTTATTCAGTCAGTTTTTATTGAGCCAGGGAGATTTATTCAGATGAACGAAGAATACCCAAAGCCGCCGTTTGCCAGTCAGCCGCAAGAGGTTCCGGGGTTGCAGGGCAAGATGGACCCCTATCCCGATTGCGGTGAAAAAAGCTACAAGGGCTCCGGGCGTCTGCAGGGCAAGATTGCATTGATCACCGGTGCCGACAGCGGCATCGGTCGCGCTGTTGCCATAGCCTTTGCACGAGAAGGCGCGCAGGTTGCAATCTCGTACCTGAACGAGCATGAAGACGCGGAAGAAACCAAGCGCTGGGTCGAAGAGGCCGGTATGAAGTGTCTGCTGTTGCCGGGTGATCTGGCTCAGAAGCAACAGTGCGAAGACATCGTAAGCAAGACGGTGGCTGAATTCGGCCGTATCGATGTGCTGGTCAACAACGCCGCATTCCAGATGAATCACGAAACGCTGGAAGAAATCTCTGACGAAGAGTGGGTCAAGACCTTCGATATCAACATCACTGCGATGTTTCGTATCTGCAAGGCCGCGGTTCCGCATATGCCGCGGGGTGGCTCGATCATCAATACCAGTTCGGTCAATTCGGACATGCCCAAGCCGACGCTGCTGGCATACGCGACCACCAAGGGCGCGATTGCCAACTTCACCGGTGGTCTGGCGCAGTTGCTGGGTGACAAGGGTATCCGCGTGAACAGCGTGGCCCCCGGCCCGATCTGGACCCCGCTGATCCCGGCGACCATGACCGACGAAGACGTCAAGAGCTTCGGCAGCGAGACACCGCTAGGCCGTCCAGGTCAGCCGGTGGAAGTGTCGCCCATCTACGTGCTGCTGGCCTCGGATGAAGCCAGCTACATCTCCGGCTCGCGTTATGCAGTGACGGGCGGCAAGCCGATTCTGTAAATTCATGAAACGTTTGCGCGGTTGAAACGGTGCCTTGGCGGGTGCCGTTTCTGAAGCATCAGGCACGTTATTTCAGCCGCGACTCATTTCCCGTGAGAAGGGCGGACACATGTCCTCCCAGGTTTGAATAGCCGTCAAAGTCTGTCAGTCAGCTGAACAGGTCGACCTGTTGCAGGAAATTTCAAGGCGCTAGCGGTGTCCATGTAAGACACCCCGTGTTCAGGCAGTTGTTGATGAAGTTCTCCAGATTCTCCCAGTCCCTTTCAAAATGGGCGGGCAGCCCGGCCACCTTTGCTTCAGCCGTCGTGCTGATCTGCCTCTGGGCATTCACTGGTCCGTGGTTTCACTACAACGATACCTGGCAGTTGATCATCAATACGTCGACTACCATCATTACCTTCCTTATGGTGTTCTTGATCCAGAACACGCAGAACCGTGACAACGATGTCCTGCACCTGAAAGTCGACGAGCTGTTGCGCGTGACCAAGGATGCGCAGAACTCGTTGCTGAACCTCGACGGCCTCACGCAGAAGGACCTCAGGGCCCTGCGCAAGAAATACGAGGCCATGGGCGGCGAGCACGATATCGACGCCCCTCTACCGATGGCCGGGGCCGAACAGCGAATCTGATCGCTCAGCCACGCCGGTTTTTTCAACTACCTATGGAGATTTTTCATGTATCCAGACGTACAGCTTTATATCGATGGTCAATGGCGCGCAAGCCGCGACAATCGCACGTTGTCAGTCATCAACCCGGCGACGGGCGAGGCGCTGGGCACTGTGGCGCATGCCGGTATCACCGACCTTGATGAAGCCCTGGCGGCTGCCGAGCGTGGCTTTGCCACCTGGCGCGCGACCTCGGCCTATGATCGCTACAAGCTGATGCAGAAAGCCGCGAACCTGATTCGCGAGCGTGCCGACAACATTGCCCGGATCATGACCCAGGAGCAGGGCAAGCCCTTGGCCGAGGCGCGGATGGAAACCCTTTCTGCCGCTGATGTCATCGACTGGCTGGCCGAGGAAGGGCGTCGCAGCTATGGCCGTATCGTGCCTTCGCGTGGCGTGGCCATTGAGCAGAAGGTCGTCAAGGAGCCGGTCGGTCCTGTTGCGGCGTTCACACCGTGGAATTTTCCGATCAATCAGGTGGTGCGCAAGTTGTCGTCTGCACTGGCAGCCGGGTGCTCGATCATCGTCAAGGCTCCGGAAGAAACTCCGGCGTCGCCTGCCGAGCTGATTCGGGCGTTTGCCGATGCCGGTGTTCCGGCAGGCGTGATTGGTCTGGTCTACGGTGATCCGGCTGAAATCTCTGGCTACCTGATCCCGCATCCGGTGATTCGCAAGGTCACGTTTACCGGTTCGACACCGGTCGGCAAGCAACTGGCTGCGCTCGCCGGGAAACATATGAAGCGGGCAACCATGGAGCTGGGTGGTCATGCGCCGGCACTGGTGTTCGATGACGCTGATATCGACCTCGCTGCGCGCGTGCTGGCCACCGCGAAGTTCCGCAATGCCGGACAGGTCTGCGTATCGCCGACGCGGATTCTGGTGCAACGCAAGGTGCTGGATGCGTTCACCGAGAGATTTGTGGGCCTGACCCGCGAGATCAAGGTCGGCAACGGTCTGGAGGCGGGCACCACCATGGGGCCGGTAGCCAACGAGCGACGTATTCCTGCGCTGGTCGATCTGATCGAAGACGCTGTGCGTGGCGGTGCAACCCTGTCTGCCGGTGGCAAGGCTGTCGAGGGGCCGGGCTATTTCTTCGAGCCAACCGTATTGAGTGGCCTGACACCGCAAATGCGCATCATGAACGAAGAACCTTTCGGGCCGGTTGCGCTGCTGGTGCCGTTCGACACGGTTGAAGAGGCGATTGCCGAATCCAACCGGGTGCCGTTCGGGCTGGCGTCCTACGCGTTCACGACCTCGATGAAGACCGCTCAGGCGCTGAGTACGTACATTGAGGCGGGCATGCTGTCGATCAACCATCAGGGCATCGGCTTGCCGGAAGTCCCGTTCGGCGGGATCAAGGATTCCGGTTACGGTTCCGAGGGTGGCACCGAGGCCATTGAGGCTTACCTGAACACCAAGCTGGTCACTCAGTACAACTGAGTGCGCAACGGGTAAATAGAAACGGTCGCGATGTGCAAGCATCGCGACCGTTTTTCGTTGCCAGCGTGACTCAGTCTCTGGCTTGAATACCGGTCTGTCTCATGACCAGATTCTTTTCCTTCTTGTACTGTAGGGCCACTTCGGGCGCTGGGCCGCTCTGGCCGGTTTCCATCCACTTGCGTATGCGGCTGGCGTCGGCAAAGTGCGTGTACTTGCCGAACGCATCGAGAATCACCACTGAAACCGGGCGGTTGGCCATGCTGGTCAGCAGCACTAGGCAGTGACCGGCCTGGTTGGTAAAGCCGGTCTTGGTCAGCTTGATGTCCCAGTTATCCTTGCGCACCAGATGATCGGTGTTGCTGAAACCGAGGGTGTAGGTCGGTTTGCGGAAGGTCACGGTCTTCTGCTCGGTGGTGCTCAGTTCACTGAGCAGCGGGTATTTGCGCGCCGCCATCACCAGCTTGGTGAGGTCGCGCGCGGTCGACACGTTGTACACCGACAGGCCGGTGGGTTCGACGTAGGCCGTGTGCTTCATGCCCAGCGCCTTGGCCTTGGCGTTCATCGCCAGAATGAACGCCGGATAGCCGCCCGGATAGCTGTGCGCCAGGCTGGCCGCCGCGCGGTTTTCCGAGGACATCAGGGTGATCAGCAACATGTCGCGGCGGTTCATTTCGCTGCCGAGTTTAACCCGGGAGAAGACACCTTTCATTTCCGGGGTCTGGGAGATATTGACCGGTATGACTTCGTCCATCGATTGTTTGGCATCAAGGACTACCATCGCGGTCATCAGTTTGGTGACTGAGGCAATGGGCACAATCACGTCCGGGTTGCTGGAGTACAGGACCTTGTCGGTTTGCAGGTCGATGACCATTGCGCTGCCTGAGGCGAGGTGCAGATTGGAAGGATCACGATTCAGAACAGCGGATTCGTTTGCCAGCGTGGTAGTGGAAAGCGCCGGGCCGGTAAGTACAAATAATAGGCCCAGAAGAGACAGACGAATTTTCAAGAGCAAGGCTCACTCGATAAAGGTGGTAATGGAAGGGATCGCGTCAAAACGCTGCATTTTATGAGCAGACTTTGCGGTATGTCGATGGGTGTCGTAGGGCGTTTCATTAATAAATGCAGGAAATGGGATTTCGTTAAGTTGCGGTTAAGTGGCTTTTTGCTTTCAAAGCTGTTTAAAACCGAACCACAATTGAATAGTCGTGGTGTGAAAGGCCTGCACCGATTAGCATTCCATGCCATTCAGGTCACCGATTCAAGGAGTCATGCAATGCTCAAGGGGTTTGTCAGCAAGGATTACGCGGTACTGGTGATCATCGCTTCGCTGGTTGTCATCCTGCTGCTGGGTGTCGGCTTTACATCGCGCCCCAGTGACTGGGCAGGCTGGATGCAGGCCATCGGCCTGATCGTGGGCTTGATGGTTGCCGTGGCTGTACCCGCCATTCAGCGCAAGCAGGAAGCGGAGCAGGCTCGCAAGCAGATACGCGACCGCGAAGTAGGCTATGCCCGGCGCATGCAGTATCTGTGTGGCGAATTGAGCGAATTGCAGGGCCGTATCAGTCTCAATCTGACGCATCTACGCGCCACTGACCGGCACAGCTTGAAATACACGTTGCAGGATTACCTGCATCGTTTGTTCGAGTCTCACAAACAGGACCTGAACGATGATCGCGTGGTGCTGGCTCACGAGTTGCGTCAGGTTGCCAATGACCTGATCGATGAACTCGACAGTGGTCGTACCGATCGTGTGGTGTTCATGGCACTGGAAAAGCGCCTGCAGAAGCTGGCGCATCGTTGTCAGGTCAATGCCGCTATGGCCGAGCGCGGCTGAGGCGGATCGTCTGCTTTCCCTGGCTCAAAAAAAGCCCGCCTTCAAAGAGGCGGGCAAGGGGATGTGCGGAGCAACGCACGAGGTTCGCAGAAAAAATCAGCTGTTGAGGGGCTGGCACTGCATTTGCCGGGACAACTCTTCGGCGACAGGCAAAGACGCCAGAGGGCCGCTGACCGGCTCGCCATCCTGAATCAGGTACCAGCAGGCCAGCAGACCTCGCTCTCTGAGTGGCGCTGGAACTGCACTTCCGACGACGGACATGATGTGTACCTTGGTCATAACTGCCTCCTCAATCCATGCCGCTACTGTAGAGGCTGATCGGGAAAGGTAGAAATCGACACTCTCAATAGTGGTCATTGATAACAACGAGGGTCGGGCACATTGCATTGGCAGGGGATAGTGTGAGCACACCAATGAAAAACCCGCCTGAAGAGGCGGGTTTTTTGTTCGATTACCAGCGGCCGCGTGGCGGGTAGTAATAGCCCGGGCCTGGTGGTGGCCCGTAGCGATGGTAGTAGCCTGGCGGTGGAGGCGGTGGGTAGCGCTCGACAACCTGGTAGACCGGGGCCGGCTGATAATAGACCGGTGGTGGTGCGTAGTAGACCGGCTGTTGTTGCACATAAACCGGCTCGCGCTCTACGTACACGGTTCTATCGCGACTTGAAGATACCGCCGCCCCGACAACGGCAGCGCCTACGATAGCACCTACCACGGCAGGGCCACCCCAGCCACGGTCAGCATTCGCCTGGCCAGCAAGGGCCAGGGCACCTACAAACAAGGCGATCTTGGGGATTTGACGAATCATGATTGTTCCTCGCTCTCAACCCGTTGTCGCGCGCCTGCATCACTCTCAAGCACTGCCACGGGATAACACTATGACATCGAAATTGTAAGAATCTGCGAAAGTGCTGAGTAAATTTTATGTAAGGTGTGCGGCGCGTGTCCTCGCGTTCACTGGTGCGTAGCATACGCTTTTATCGAATATTCAAGCCATTACCGTCTGGAGGAAACCCGTATGCCCATTACTGCAAACAGAGACACATTGTTGTGCATGTCCATGGCCGCCCGTCCCGGCAACTTTGGTGTGCGTTTCCACAATCATCTTTATCAGCAGTTGGGCCTTAACTTCTATTACAAGACCTTCTCACCCAATGACCTTGCCGCTGCCGTGGCGGGTATCCGGTCGCTGGGGATACGTGGCAGTGCGGTTTCGATGCCATTCAAGGAAGCCTGCATTGAACTGGTCGACGAACTTGATGCTTCCGCCGCCGCCATCCAGTCGATCAATACCATCGTCAACACCGACGGGCATTTGAAGGCGTTCAATACGGATTACATCGCGGTTGCGCAACTCATGGAGAGCCACGCCGTCCCTCGCAGCGCATTTGCCCTGCGCGGCAGCGGGGGCATGGCCAAGGCGGTTGCGTTCGCGTTGCGCGATGCGGGTTTCACCGATGGGCTGATCGTGGCCCGCAATGAGCAGGCCGGTCAAAGCCTGGCCGAGGCGTGTGGCTTTCGCTGGCAGGCGGAGCTGGGAAGCGTGCGACCACCTTTGCTGGTCAACGTCACGCCGCTAGGCATGCAAGGTGCCCAGGCTGACGAGTTGTCGTTTGACTTGCAGGCCATCGATGCGGCCGAGACGATTTTCGACGTGGTGGCCACCCCGGCCGAAACGCCGCTGATCCAGGCTGCCCGCCGCCTGGGCAAGCGCGTCGTGAGCGGCGATGAAGTCGCGGCGATCCAGGCACTGGAGCAGTTTGTGCTGTATACCGGCGTCCGCCCGACCGATGAGCAGTATCAACAGGCTGCGGCGTTCGCCAGAGCCGGATAGTGGTGGCCTGCGCACAGAGTCGGACGGGGGCGGGCATCACTCCAGTCTGGCAAGACGCTCTTCAAGGGCTGCGACGCGTGCTTCCAGCTCATCAAGACGCTGGCTTGCAGCCGGGTTTGCTGCGTTACGCTCAGGCGCTTGCTGGCGGGCTGCAAGCAGCTCCTGCAGATCCTCCGGATCGCCCAGCAGGTGCATGTAACGATCTTCCCGTTGGCCGGACTGACGGGGTACGAGCATCGCCAGGCCTCTGGCGATGAGCCGTTCCAGTTGATGGACGAGCTGTTCGCTGTCCTCGAAATCGTGCATGCGGTGACTGCGCGTGAGCAGTTCGCTGACGGTCTGCGGGCCGCGCAGCAGCAATAAGCCGGTCAGTATCACCTGCGCAGGGACCAGCTCAACGGTCTTGTCGACCCGGTGCTCCCAGCGATCAGCGCGACTGCCCATCACCAGGCGCGTCAGGCCGCGGCTCTCAAGAGCGCGCAGGCTCTGACCGACCTGGCCTTGAGTCAGGTTCATGACCGGATCGCGACTGGTCTTCTGGTTACAGGCAAGCACCAGTGCATTAAGGGTCAGCGGGTAGGTTTCCGGGTTGGTCGCCTGTTTCTCGATCAGGCAGCCCAGAACACGCACTTCAGTGTTGTTGAGTTGCAGGGCCTCGGCATTCGGGGAGGATTCGGAGGACGGCGATTCAATGGACATGACGCTTCCCTGAGTGATGGCGGTGGATCAGCGTAGGGCGTGGCGCATATTATTGCCAGTGTCTGTTGCGCTGATCTGCAGGGTCGCTGAAAAGTGTCACGGTGTTTGCCGTCAGGTGGGTCTATAATTGCGCCTTTCTCAATCAGGATATGTCATGTCTATCTCCCTGTACGCCGCTTCCATTCCTGTCTTTCAGCAAATGCTCAATGCGCTGAGCGATGTTCTGACCAAGGCTGAAGCCTACGCGACCGAGAAGAAAATCCAGCCGCCAGCGCTGCTGCAGGCGCGTCTGTTCCCGGACATGTTGCCTTTTACCCGTCAGGTGCAGATTGCCGTCGATTTTGCCAAGGGTGCTTCGGCCCGCCTGGCAGGCGTCGAGATCCCGCAATACGATGACACCGAAACCACCTTCGCCGAACTGCAGGCACTGCTTGCCAAGACGCTTGCGTTCATAGGCAGCATCACGCCCGAACAGGTCGACGGCAAGGAGGGTATCGAAATCGTCCTGCGCCCCGGCACTGAAAAGGAAAAGCGTCTGAACGGTCAGGCTTATCTGCTCAGCTACGCCTTGCCGCAGTTCTTCTTCCACGTCACCACCGCTTACGACCTGCTGCGCCATAACGGCGTTGAAATCGGCAAGCGCGACTTCATGGGCAAGTTCTGATTCTGAAACGTGCGGGGCTGAAGCCTCGCTGATGTTCTCGTCCCTTGCCGTTATGCGCAAATCCAACTGACTATCGTGCCAATGCTCCGCATTGGCATGCATTGGCTGACGCAGAGCGTCACGAAATGCATTGCCACGCGGAGCGTGGCAACGAGAGTTGTTGGGGTGTCAGCCCTGTTTTTCGGGCTGTAGTGTTGTTCTGGAGTATTCATGTTGTTGCCCATACTTCTGTTGTCGGCCGCCGGTTTTACCGTGCTGACCACAGAATTCGTCATTGTCGGTCTTTTGCCTGCGGTTGCCCGCGATCTGGATGTCACGGTTTCGCAAGCGGGGCTGCTGGTCACCCTGTTCGCATTCACGGTTGCAGCTTTCGGTCCCTTTCTGACTGCCTACTTCTCGCGTTTCGAGCGCAAGCGTCTGTTTATCAGCATCCTTGTGCTGTTCGGCTTTTCAAATGTACTGGCAGCGCTGGCACCCAATATTGCCGTGATGGGGCTGGCGCGGCTGATTCCTGCGTTGGGGCTGCCGGTGTTCTGGGCACTGGCCAGTGAGACCGCCGTGGACATCGTCGGGCCGCAGTTCGCTGGTCGGGCGATTGCCAGAATCGGTTTCGGCATCGTTTGCGCCACTGTGTTCGGCATTCCCATCGGCACCCTGATTTCCGATGCTTTCGGCTGGCGCAGTGCGTTTTTGGTGCTCGCCGGCCTGGCATTTGCCAAGGCACTGTTGCTGGCGGTCTATCTGCCACGGACGGCGGCGAAGAAAAACCCGGTGTCGATCCTCAACCAGTTCGGCATTTTGCGCAGCCGGATGATGCAGGGGCATGTGCTGCTGTCGGTACTGGTATTCAGCGGCATGTTCACCGCCTACACCTATCTGGCGGACATGCTGGAGCGTCTCGCCGGGTTCGACGGCAGCCTGGTGGGCTGGTGCCTGATGGGGTTTGGCGCGGTCGGCTTGCTCGGAAACTCGCTGGGCGGGCGCATGGTTGACCGGCATCCGCTGATTGCCAGCCTGGTATTCTGCGCCTTCATGGTAGTCGGCATGGTCGCTGTGGTGCCCAGCATTCATTCGGTGTTCGCCTTACCAGTCGCGCTGGCAATATGGGGTATCACCCAGGCCGCCTTGTTTCTGGTCAGCCATGTCCGGTTGATCAAGGCCGCACCGCAAGCACCTGCGTTCGCTGCGTCACTGAACATCGCCGGAGCAAACCTTGGCATCGGCATCGGGGCGATGATCGGCGGCAGGGTCATTGATCATCTCGGTCTGGGTAACGTCGGTTTCGCCGCCGCTGGCATTATCGTTCTTGCGATTGTGCTGGCAGTGCTGCTGATCAGACGTGATCCCGGCCCGCTTGCCGCCTAACCTGCGTCGGTAAACAGCTGGTTTCGTGCGCTTTCGGCGATGGCGACAACGCCGGGGTGTTTGACCTTGCGCTCCACGGTGATGGCGTAGAATGATTCGGTCACCGCATCCGTGTGGCCTATCACTTGTACGCCATACTGGCTCTGCACCTCATCGGCGATGACGCTGGGCGCAACAAAGACACCGCTGCCGGATTTGCCAAACGCCTTCATCAACGCGCTGTCATCAAACTCGCCGATGATACGCGGCTGGATGCTCTGTTCGGCAAACCAGCGCATCAGCCTGCCGCGAACGACGGTTTCCTGGCCTGGAATCAACAGCGGCGCACCGTGCATGCACTGTGGAAAGCCACTTCCGATACGTTCTGCCACTTCACGGGTCGCAAAAAAACTGACCCCGCATTCTCCCAGTTTCTGGCTGTAGCCCTTGATATCCAGGTGCTGCGGCATGGGGCTGTCCGAGATCACCAGGTCCAGACGCTGGATTGCCAGGTCTGCCAGCAGCCTTTCCAGCTTGTCTTCCCGGCAGGTGATGCGAATGGATTCACTGAGGTTCATGGTCGGGGCAATCAGCCGGTACACGATGGACTTGGGCACCACATCAGCTACCCCGATGCGCAACAGCAGTTGCTGTTCATCGGGCTGCGAGCGCAGCAGGTTTTCCAGATCATTGCCCAACTGAAACATCTGTTCGGCGTAAGGCAGGGCCAGGCGACCCGCTTCAGTCATTTCAAGTTGCCGGCCTACGCGCTGGAACAGATCGACACCCAGGGACGCCTCCAGCAGGCTGATCTGCCCGCTGACGGTCTGCGCGGTGAGATTCAACTGCTCGCAGGCGCGCACGATGCTCCCGGTTTTGGCTACCACCCAGAAGTAATGAAGCTGACGGTAATTGAGCATGATTTCTGCCGATTCGGTAAAACCGAAGTATAAGTCTTATAAAATCGAATTTTCCGTATGTTTCAAAATGTCTAGAATCCGTTTCCAACGCCGGGCTGAACACGCCGCCCGGCCTTGCTTACCGAGGAAGCCATGAATAAACCCCTTTACGCTGCACTGCTGGGCTGCTCGCTGCTGGTAATGGCTGGATGCGATCAGATAGAGTCATCCACCAAGCATGTGGTGAATGCTGCAGCCGACACTGCAAAACAGGCGATTGACGAAACCCATCAAGCCGCAACCAAGGCGATTGATGAGGCAAAACAGGAACTTTCGGTGCAGCAGCCACCACAAAGCTCGGCTGAAACCGAAAGCAAGACCGATAAATAAATCTGACTTACAACTAATATTGGCTCAGGCAGGGCAGTGATCTATGGAATACCTATTGGAACTCGCAACAAGTCCGGCAGCCTGGATCGCGCTGGCAACACTGGTGGTCATGGAAGTCGTATTGGGTATCGATAACCTGATCTTCATCTCGATCATCACCAACAAGCTCCCTGAGCACCAACGAGAAAAGGCGCGCAAACTGGGTATCGGTATGGCGCTGGTGATGCGCCTGGGCTTGCTCAGCACCGTGGCGTACATCGTGCAACTGACAGAGCCGGTATTCGAGGTGTTCGGTCAGGCGTTCTCGTGGAAGGACATGATCCTGATCGCCGGTGGCCTGTTCCTGGTCTGGAAAGCGACGACGGAAATTCACCACAGCATGGACGTCAAGACCGAGGAAGAGAAAGCCCTGGGTTCGGTCGTGGCATTGAGCATGAGCGCGGCCATCGTGCAGATCCTTATGCTGGATCTGGTGTTCTCCATCGACAGTATCATCACTGCCGTGGGCATGACCGAACACTTGCCGATCATGGTCATTGCTGTAATCACTGCCGTCGTCGTGATGCTTGTTGCTGCAAACCCGCTGGCGAAGTTCATCAACGAAAACCCGACGGTGGTCATGCTGGCCCTGGGCTTCCTGATCATGATCGGTATGACGCTGATCGCCGAAGGCTTTGGCGCTCATGTGCCCAAGGGCTACATCTACGCTGCCATGACCTTCTCGGCAGCCATTGAAGGCCTGAACATGCTGGTACGCAGAGCAAGACGCAAAAAGGCTGCTGCTCAGGTTTCCGCGCACTGATAGCAGGCCAGGCTNCGACCCGGGTAAACCGGGTCGACCTTTTTGCATTTTCACTGCCGACAACTGTATCCGAGCGGCACAACGAACTATCAGCTGGCCACAGCAGCGGGTACTTTGACAGCCTTTACCAGGCTCGGCCGTTTTGCCGCAGGTGGCGCTGCACTGCGCGGCTGGTGATGGCGACGGGATATGCGCATCACGCCCCACAGCATGGCGCTGGCTACGGCAAGCCACGAAGCGAGCAGCATCACGATTGTCAGTTCCAGGCTCATAAGTGCCTCCACATTCCTGCTTTTGTTGCGGTCTTGATAACTGACAGTCTAGTACGAGGCATGTTTCGGTTAATTGACCAGTGGCGCAGGGCTATGAACTATTTTCTCCATTCGGCCCGATGAGCCGCAGTGCCTGACTATACCCTGAACTCCCAGAGCTCTATGATCGGTGTCCAGGCCGGGTCGTGGGTTGCCCGGCGTCAGTTGAAGCGAGTGAACATCTTGTCGGTCTCTTTCTATTCCGGTACTGCCGGTGCATTACGTTCATGGCTGGTTTTAGCCTTGCTCATGGGTCTTGTCGGCTGTTCTTCAATGGTCACGCCCGAGATGAAACGCCTTCCGGACCGGGTCGAACTGACGTCGGTGCCGTTCTTCCGGGGTAACGCCTACCAGAGCGGGCCAATGGTGCTGGCAAGCATGCTGGCCAACCAACAGGTACAGACCACGCCCGGCTTGCTCGACAAGCCGCTGCAACTGCCAGGTGCCGAAGACCGCCTCGAACAGAATATTCAGAAGGTTGCGCGGGAATACGGCTTCATGGTCTATCCGCTTGATGGCCAATTACAGGACCTGCTGACTCAGGTGTCGGCGGGCTATCCGGTCATGCTGCGCTTTGCCCAGGGTTCTGCACTGTGGAAAGGCCCGCGTTATGCCGTGTTGATCGGTTACAACCGGGTAAAGGAGACCGTGTTGTTGAATGCGGGCATGGATCGTCGCTATTCAATGAGTTTCAGCAGCTTCACATCGGCGTGGAAAGAGGCCGGCAGTTGGGCGGTGCTGGTTCAGTCGCCCCGGCAGCTGCCCGCCAATGTCGATCAGCAGCGCTGGTTGCAGGCTGCTGAAGCTTTATCGAAGTCCGGACAGGAGCAGGCGGCGGGCGAGGCGAAACGAACGCTGGCACGCGGCGTTAAATGAAATAAACGCGGCACAAACAAAAACGGCACCGATAAGGTGCCGTTTTACTGTCAGCGAAGTTAAAAACCCAGCCGGTCACGCAGGCTGTAATACCAGGCGCCCAACGCGGTAAGCGGGGTGCGCAGCATCTGTCCGCCGGGGAAAGGATAGTGGGGCAGGTCGGCGAACGCATCAAAGCGCTCTGCCTGACCGCGCAACGCCTCGGCCAGAACCTTGCCCGCCAGATGCGTATAAGTCACGCCATGTCCACTGCAGCCCTGCGAGTAATAGATGTTGTCGCCAAGTCTGCCAACCTGGGGCAGGCGAGACAGGGTCAGCAGGAAGTTGCCGGTCCATGCGTAGTCGATCTTCACATCCTTGAGTTGTGGAAATGCCTTGAGCATCTTCGGCCGGATGATGGCTTCGATGTTGGCCGGATCTCTGGCACCGTAGACCACGCCGCCGCCGAAGATCAGGCGTTTGTCGGCGCTGAGGCGGTAGTAATCCAGCAGGTAATTGCAATCCTCGACGCAGTAATCCTGCGGCAGAAGTGTTTTAGCCAGTTCATCACTCAGCGGCTCTGTGGTGATCACCTGAGTGCCACAAGGCATCGACTTGGCAGCCAGTTCCGGAACCAGGTTGCCCAGATAGGCGTTGCCAGCCACGATGATGAATTTCGCGCGGACCTTGCCTTGCGCGGTATGGACCACAGGGTTGGCACCGCGCTCGATGCGAATGGCCGCCGACTGCTCGTAAATCGTGCCGCCCAGGGTTTCAACTGCGGCCGCCTCACCCAGCGCCAGATTGAGCGGGTGAATATGGCCGCCAGTCATGTCCAGCAACCCGCCAATGTATTGATCACAGGCAACGACTTCGTTGATCCGGCGCTTGTCCATCAGCTCAAGGCCAGTGTGGCCATAACGTTCCCACAGCCGCTGCTGGGCTTCCAGATGCGCCAGTTGCTTGCCGGTCAGCGCTGCAAATACACCGCCATCCTTCAGGTCGCACTGAATACCGTAACGCGAAACCCGGTCGCGAATGATGGATGCGCCCTCAAAGGCCATCTGCCCCAGCAACTGCGCCTGGTTTGGCCCGACGGTTCGCTCGATCACATCAATGTCACGGCTGTAGCTATTGACGATCTGCCCACCATTACGCCCAGACGCGCCAAAGCCGACTTTTGCCGCTTCCAGCACCGTGACCCGGAATCCATTCTCCAGCAGGAACAGCGCACTCGACAGGCCTGTATAGCCAGCGCCGATGACGCACACGTCGGTCTCGACTTCACCCTGCGACGCCGGGCGTTCCGGGGCTGCATTGGCTGAAGCGGCATAGTAGGACTGCGGATAGGGCGTATTTGCCATCCTGAGACTCCGTTTAATATTCTTGACGATGTGGCGATCGTACCCGAGAACCAAAAGCTCTGCCAGCAACAGGCAAAAAGAGTCACTTCCCGTCAACGGGTAAAAAACGCTGTAATTCATAGGCTTAGAGAAAAAATAGGTTGACAGGTATCTGGATATCCGTAGAATGCCGACCCACAGCAGGCACGTAGCTCAGTTGGTTAGAGCACCACCTTGACATGGTGGGGGTCGTTGGTTCGAGTCCAATCGCGCCTACCAGATTTAGAGCACCACCTTGACATGGTGGGGGTCGTTGGTTCGAGTCCAATCGCGCCTACCAGATAAAATCCGCTCTGCTGGGCGGTAAGAAAAGGGTCAGCCGAAAGGCTGGCCCTTTTTTGTTTCCGGGTGCAGAACTTCAGGGTAAAAATTTCGCGTATTCAGAGAGTTACTGCAAAAAAGAATTTGACAGGCATTTGAATATCCGTAGAATGCCGACCCACAGCAGGCACGTAGCTCACAACCAATCTCGTGGTGGATGACATGGTGGGGGTCGTTGGTTCGAGTCCAATCGCGCCTACCAGACAAAATCCGCTCTGCTGGGCGGTAAGAAAAGGGTCAATCGAGAGGTTGACCCTTTTTTGTTGCGTCTGTTTCGCTCGAAGCAAATGCCCGCTCTTGTGCCAACGCAGAGCCTTGGCACAAGAGGGCAAGCAGCTTCAGGGGATCAGTCGATCACGGCGCAGCTTTTCAAATACCTCGAAAAACGCATCGTCACTCGCCTGAAACGCCGTGAAGCCCAGTTTGCGACTTTTCGACATATCCGTAACCACTTCGATCGGGCGACCCAGGTCGGCGTCAGTGTGCCACGGCGAAATCAGGCGGCTGATATCACCTTCCTTGAGTTGGTGCTCGCGGACAAGATCGGTCCAGGCTGCCTGATCATTGGCCATTTGCGTTTCCAGCGGGGCAGGCTGGGTCGGGAACTCGGCGGGCTGCAGGCCGAAGTACTCGGCAATCTGCCCCCACATCCAGCTCCAGCGGAATACGTCGCCATTGGTGATATTGAACGCCTGATTGGCCGCAGCAGGCGTCGTGGCGGCCCACAATTGCTGATGGGCCAACTGACGTGCATCGGTCATGTCGGTCAGACTGTCCCACTGCACACGCGAGCCCGGGAACACGAAGGGCCGGCCGGTTGCCTTGCAGATCGAGGCATAGACGGCGAGGGTGGTCGCCATGTTCATCGCGTTGCCGACGGCGACACCTGTCACGGTGTGCGGGCGATGGACGCTCCAGGTAAAACCGTCCTTCTTGGCGGCAGCGAAAACTTCATCTTCTTGCGCGTAATAGAAGTTCTCGATATCCAGGCGCGCTTGCGTTTCCCTGAACGGCGTCTGTGGCAGCGTGCCTTTGCCGTAGGCTTCGAACGGACCAAGGTAATGTTTGAGCCCGGTGACCAGCGCAACATGTTTCACACTGCCAGCGGGGCGTACAGCGTCCAGCACATTGCGCACCATCGCAGCATTGACGCGGATGTTCTCTGCTTCAGTGGCCTGACGCGACCATGTGGTGATGAAAACGTGGGTGGGTTTCAAATCAGCCAGGGCCGCACTGACGGACTCCGGGTTCTGCAGGTCTGCAGCCACCGGAATTACGCCGGGCCGCGCTGACGGGCTACGGGAGAGTGCGGCAACCTGCCAATCGTTTTCCAGTAACAACTGTGTGATTGCACTGCCGACAATGCCACTTGCGCCAACAACCAGGGCGGTCTGAGTCATAGGGGATCTCCTGAGACGGGGATGAAGGTAATGAACCGTCTGCTCTCTCAGAACAGCTTCAGGCCTGACCGTTCAACCCGATCTGGCTGATCACCCTTTGGCGTTGCGCCAGATGCTCTCAGGCCCGCTGGGCATACGACTTGACGATGGTCTTGGTCGCACTGCTGGCCTTCAAGTCTGCGAGTTTCTTCGGAGCCAGCCATTTGCAGGCGGCAATCTCATTCTGCGGCGAAGGCTCGCTTGAGGCCGGGACCTGCGTAGTGAATACGTAGTGAGTAACCTGATCTTTCTCATAGACCTCGAGGTAGAGCAGATCAAGGTTTGTCAGGCCTGTTTCTTCGCATAATTCGCGCATGGCGGCCTGAGCGGGCGTTTCACCGGCCTCGATCTTGCCACCTGGCAATGCCCAGCGCGATTTTGGTTTGCGCACGTAGAGGACCTGGCCGTCGCGTTTGCAGATGACTGTCGCTCGTTGTTTCATGATTCGTTCACCTGTTAAAACGTCCGTTGACATGAGTATCTGCAAGGACTTCGTGAACTTGAGACCCAAAGGCAGTCAGTGATAGTCACTAAAATGTAATAAATAGTTCATTTTTCTGGCCGGGACAAGCTCATGCCAGCGTGAGCCAGGCGCAAGTGTCGGCTTAAAGCGGTTGCCGACACTTGCAGTGAGTATGAGTATCAGTAGGTTATTGTCTGTAGTCAGTTCATGCCTTGCGACGTACGGCATGTCTGTGCGCGCAGCCGTCCTTGGCAGCGCTAGGCTCTTCAGGTGCATTCAGCCCGCATCATGCGGCGTTTGAGTCAGCAGAAATTTCCTGCTTGAGGCTGGCCATGTCGATGACGAAACGATATTTCACGTCGCCTTTGAGCATCCGCTCGTAAGCCTCGTTGATGTCCTGCATGGCGATCATTTCAATGTCTGAAACGATGCCGTGTTCGGCGCAGAAATCCAGCATTTCCTGGGTTTCCTGGATGCCGCCGATCAACGAGCCTGCCAGACTGCGGCGTTTGAAGATCAAATTGAAGACTGCCGGTGACGGGTGCGGTTCTGCCGGTGCGCCGACCAGCGTCATGGTGCCGTCACGCTTGAGAAGGGACAGAAATGCATCCAGATCATGCGGTGCTGCGACTGTATTGAGGATGAAGTCCAGGCTATTGGTCTGAGCTGCCATCTGTGCCGCATCTTTGGATACAACAACTTCGTCGGCACCCAGCCGCAAGCCATCTTCACGCTTGTCGGGCGATGTGGTGAACAGCACCACATGAGCGCCCATGGCGTGGGCGATCTTGACGCCCATGTGGCCGAGCCCTCCGAGCCCGACAATGCCCACTTTTTTGCCCGGGCCGACCTTCCAGTGGCGCAATGGCGAGTACGTGGTGATACCTGCGCACAACAGCGGCGCGACGGCGGCCAGATTGGCGTCGTGAGAGATGCGCAGGACGAACTTCTCCTTGACCACGATCTTGTCGGAGTAGCCGCCGAAGGTGTTCTCGCCGCCAAATACCGGGCCGTTGTAGGTGCCTGTGAAGCCGCTCTCGCAATATTGCTCGTCACCCTCTGCGCAGGGTGTACATTGCTGGCAACTGTCTACCATGCAGCCGACACCCGCGAGGTCGCCGACCTTGAAATGTTTGACGTCTGCACCGACTGCCGTTACCCGGCCAACGATTTCGTGGCCTGGAACCGAAGGATAGAGTGTGTTGTGCCACTCATTGCGTGCGGTATGCAGGTCCGAGTGACAAACGCCGCAGTAGAGAATGTCGATCTGAACGTCTTCGGCACCGGGTGAGCGGCGTTCGAACTGATACGGTTTGAGCACTTCCTGAGCAGACTGCGCTGCGTAACTGTAAGTCTTGACCATGACTGTCACCTGTTCAGTGGGGGGATGTGTAACGCCGCGAGCAAGCATAGCCGAGCTCTGCTCATTTGCCTTGCCGGTCGCGAAACACCTGAATCTGACCCGTATGGCAGCCGGGTAGTGCCCTACGTCACATGGATGTCATCTGACAGGCAAAGGGTCTGCCAAAAAGGTATGAACTTTGCAACAATGCGGCAGCACACTTGTTACCTTTGGTCATGGTTTTTAAAGATGACCGCCGTCGGCTCATGCATCTGGTGTTTCCATGACAGTCTCACATCTGGCCACGGGTATATGCCCGAGCGTAGCGTTCAGTCCAGACACCACGTTGGCTGCCAACCATGACAGATTCGCCAGTCACGCGCCCATCGACGCACTTTTGAGCGCTGCACGGGAACAGATACCGGATATCGCCTGGGCGGCCTACGCTGCAGGCGAGCTGAAATGTCTGCTCGGGCAGGGCGACCCTGCAGTCGTCTGGCCTGCGCACATCGCTGCTGAAGACTTCGACGCATACTGTGCTCAATTGCAGCTCCATCGCAGAATCGCCGGGCAGGGCGAGGGCGTGCTGGGCTGGGTGCTGGCGCCAATGGCCGAAAAAGACCATCCCGTGCTGGTGGATCTGGCTGCCAGGCTGGGCTCACTGTTGCAGACCGCTGCGTTGATCCGGGCGCAGAACACCCAGCGGGTTCTTTATGAAATCAGCCTGCTGGCCAGTTCCACGCTGGATCGCGGAGCTTTTCTGCAAGGCATTCACGAGCAGCTGGGTGCGCTGATCGATGCCGAGAACTTCTACGTCGCACTGTATGACCAGCAAAGCCGCAAGATCACTTACCCGTATTACATCGACCGTTTCGATGACGAAGCGATGGCGCACGAGACGTTCGAATTCATCGACGCCGATCGAATGTCGCTCACCGGGTATGTCTTGAGTACCGGACAACCCTTGTTTCTGGAAGCTGCGTGTATTGAGCGGGCAAAAGCCGACGGTCGTTTTTTCTGGGTGGGGCGTCTGCCGGAGTTCTGGATGGGCGCGCCCTTGAAAAACGCCTCGGACGAAGTATTCGGCATGGTCGCGATGCAGGTCTATGACGTGTCCCGCGTCTACAGTGCTCAGGATCGCGTGTTGTTTTCCGTGGTGTCGCGGCATGTGGCGATGGCCTTGGACCGGCTGTTGCGGCGTACCGACCTGGAGCAGATCGTGGCACTGCGCACGCAACAGCTTTCGGCAGCCAACGACGCCCTGCGCCAGGAAGTGCGCGACCGTGAACGCGCCGAGCACTTGCAGAGTGCTCTGTTCCAGATTGCCGAGCTTTCCAGCCAGCCGGGCGATATGAATGAGCTGTTTCGCAGCCTGCACATGATTGTCGGCGAGCTGCTGGTAGCACTCAATTTCTACATCGCCCTTTACGACAGCGCTACAGGCGAAGTGACCTTTCCTTATTACATCGACGAATTCCAGCCCACGCCGCCACGTTCACGGCGTGGGCAGCGCGGCTTTACCGAGTATGTGATAGGCCAGCGGCGACCGTGCCTGATCGATTACGACGATGCCCGCAGGCTGGAAAGCCTGGGCGAAATCGAGGTGCAAAAAAATACCGGTCGTTCTTCTTCCTGGCTGGGCATTCCGCTGTTCGATGGCGAGCAAGTGCGCGGCGTGCTGGTGGTGCAAAGCTATTCGAAGGATGTCAGCTATACCTTGCGTGATCAGGACTTGCTGACCTTTGTCTCTCGCCACATCGACACGGCACTGTCCCGCCGCAGCGCGGCAGAAGCGATCCATACCGCCAATGTGCTCCTGGAAGCCCGGGTTCGCGACCGGACCCGGGAGCTGGACCAGGCCAACGCCAGGTTGCAGCATGAAAACTCCCACGACTCGTTGACCGGGTTGCCCAACCGCAGTCACTTGCAACATCGCCTGAAACAGGCGTGGCAGGACTTTTGCGTGCACGGCCAGCAGCTGATTGTCATGTTCATCGATCTGGATCGCTTCAAGATGATCAATGACAGCCTTGGCCACCACTGCGGCGATATCCTCCTGGTGCAGGCCGCCGAGCGGCTGCGCAGTTGCATGCGTGAAGGGGATCTGCTGGCCAGGCTTGGAGGTGACGAATTTGCGGTGCTGAGCATCGATACGCCGTTGCAGACCGGTACGGACATAGCTCAGCGGATCCTGGCCGCGTTCGAGCAGCCGTTCGTGATCGACGATCACAGCGTCTTTTCTTCCTGCAGTATTGGCGTGGTGGGTGCCGACAGCCGCTTTCATCAGGAGCCGGCTGATCTCTTGCGCGATGCCGACACCGCCATGTACCGGGTCAAAAATGGCGGGCGCGACAGTTTCGCGGTGTTCAATCAGGCTCTGCGTCGGGAGGTTTCGGATCAGGTCGAACAAGAGGGTGCGTTGCGCACGGCCCTGAAGCGTAGCGATCAACTGATCCCCTATTTTCAGCCGGTCATCTGTGTCAGGACCGGAGAGTTGCTGGCGTTTGAAGCCCTGATCCGCTGGCGCATGCCGGATGGACGGATCGTCGGGCCGGAAAGCTTTTTGCCCGCGCTGGAGGGGTTGCGCCTGATTGGCCGGCTGGATATCTACATGCTCAAATGTGTAGTGAACATCCTGGCCCAACCCGAGAACGGCCACTGGCCGCCAGTGCATGTGAACTGCTCCAGCTACAGCATCACCCGTCCGGCATTCGCTGCAGAAGTGCTGGCGATGCTAGCTGAACAGAATGTTGCGCCCTGGCGTCTGTGTCTGGAGCTTACAGAGGGGGCTCTGGTGGCCGACCCCGAGCAGGCACGCCTGTCAATGAAGCAACTGGCCGAGCAGGGCATGTCGGTCATGCTGGACGATTTTGGCGCGGGGTTTTCTTCGCTCAGCTATGTGCATCAATACCATTTCAGCGGCTTGAAAATCGACAAGTCGTTTATCTTCGGACTGGCCTCCAGCGTACGCAGCCGGGCCATCGTGCGGGCCATCGTACGCATGGCCGAATCCCTTGATCTGAACGTCGTCGCCGAAGGTGTCGAAGATCTGGAAACACTCGAGCTGCTGCGCGAGATCGGCGCGACCCAGGCGCAGGGTTACTACTTCTCTGAACCGTTGCCGATCGAGCTGTTGAACGTCAATACCGGTCGTGCGGCAGGCTGAAAGCGGCCTGTGTCGGTGAATGTTTGCCGCAAACGGCAGAACGTATGGGTTTTTTTGACAGTGCTGATCCTGAGATTCTGAATTTAAGGTTTAAAAATCAGTAGCTTATGAATTTATTGCGCACTTGGCACTGGACTTGCTGTTGAACCTGCGCAACAGGTTCCTCAGGAGGTGAAAGATGATTATTGGCACGAGTGCGCTTGAGCAGCTTGTTTCCCGGGCTGTGGTTGGGCGCAAAACCGTAGATGAGGTGTCTCAGGACGCATTCAGCTCGGTTGCCGCCGCTGGCCTGACATCAGGTTCGGCACCGGTTACCACGCCGGTCAGCAATTCAACATCGCAAGACAGCAAGCAGGACAACAGCGGTTACAACGAATCCTTCGCGCGGATGATGATCAACCTCAAGTCTGCCGGTGATTCGTCACTGTCGGAAAAGACGGCTGATCGCGACAACGGTGTCATCGGTTCAGTGGCCAGCGCCACCAGCACCACTGACACTGCATCGACGGGTTCGGTAGAACAGAAGTTCATGGACTCTCTGAAGCAGACAGCCGAAGAGAAAGTGCGCGAGAAGCTGACGGGCGTCACCCAGAAAGACTACGACGCCATGGCACCTCAGGACCAACTGGCCATTGACCAGAAAGTCCAGGACGCGCTCAAGGACAAGCAGAACAACGTTGCGGATGACATCAACACCCGCATCAGAGGTATCAAGGCCGGGATGGTGGCTTGACCAGGCAGTGGGTTCAGTTGCTTGTTCGGCGACTGTAATGGCTCTTTCGTGAGCAAGCTCACTCCCACAAATGGAATGCTTTCCAAATGGGAGTGAATCCTGAAACTTCTCCCGCTTGGAACAGGTTCGGAATGTGGGAGTGAGCTTGCTCACGAAGACTTTATTTCATGCGTTACATGTTGCGGATGTACCGCTGTTTTTGTTTCTCGTCGAAAACTGAATCACCCCAACTGATGCCGATACGGCAGATCCGGCCCGACCTTTGTGCAGGTCAGCGCCGCTGCGCCGACGGCAAAATTCAGCATCTCGTCCAGTGTTTCCCGTGACAGTGTCGACAAGCCTTCTGGCGTATCGAGCTGACGCTCGCTGAGGAAGGTCAGCAGCGCCGCCTGAAAAGTATCCCCGGCCCCGACGGTATCGGCGGTGACCACCGTTTTTGCCGGCACTGACCAAGTACCATGCTGCCGGGTAAAGACGCTGGCACCTTGCGTGCCGCGGGTGACGATGACCAGTTGCGTACGCTTGCCGAGCCAGCCTTCGGCGATTTTTTGTGGATCGCTGTCCGGGTACAACAGGTGCAGGTCTTCGTCACTGACCTTGATCAGGTGCGCATGTTCGGCGAACGTAGCGACCTGGCTGCGCCAGCGCTGAATGTCCGGTGCCGGGTTGAGGCGCACGTTGGGGTCCAGTGAAATCAGGCGCGTCGCACTTTCGCGGGCGACCAGCGCCAGCAGTGTGTCGGCAATCGGCTGCACCACCAGCGAAAACGAGCCGACGTGAATGCCGCGTACCTGCGCATCGAGTTCCGACAGATGTTCAAGGCGCAACTGCCGGTCCGCGCAGCCGTCGCCGCGAAAGCTGTAAGTCGGCGAGCCATCGCTGCCCACGGCGACCATGGCCAGTGTCGTGGGCGCGTCGAAGTCGATCAGGTGATCGGTATTGACCGTTTCCTTTTCCAGCACGGCACGCAGCCGACGACCCAGGTAATCGGTGGACAGCCCGGCAAGAAAGCTGGCTTCCACACCCAGACGGCGCAGTCCGATCGCAACGTTGAACGGCGAGCCGCCAGCAATCGCATCGAACCCCAATCTGTTCAGGGAACCGCTGTCATCAGCGCGGGTGAAAATATCGAACAGTGCTTCGCCACAAACCAGAAACATAAGTGCTCCATGAAAAAACGGTTCAAACCTTGCGCAGTTGCGCCTGATAACGCTGATAGACCTGCTGATAGGCGGCCACATTATGCACCACGGGGTGCGTCTCACTGCTTTGATCAAGGCTCACACAGCGTTCGCACAGTTGTTGCAGGTCCTCAGCCTTGCCGTGGGCATGCGACCAGCACCATGCGGCCTGAATGGCCGCGCCCAGCGCGGCGGCTTCTGCGTGGTCGGTGCAGATCACCGGAGTGTCCATGATGTCAGCCACGATCTGCCGCCATACTGCACTTTTGGAACCGCCGCCAATCAGGCGGATTTTCTCGCTTTTGATGCCGCTGTCGCGCAGCAGGTCCAATCCGTAGCGAAGGCCGAAGGTGGTGCCTTCGACCACGGCGCGGGACAGGTTGGCCTGGGTCAGATTGGTGCTGTCCAGGCCGACGATGCTGCCGGTAGCATCGGGCAGGGCGGGCACGCGTTCGCCGTTCAGAAAAGGCAATATCAGCACGCCTTCGGCCCCTATTGGCGCTTGGGCGACGGCCTGGTTGAACCCGACGATATCCAGAGCGAACAATTCACGAATAGCCGTGGTCGCATTGGTCAGGTTCATGGTGCAGATCAATGGCAACCAGCCACCGGAGGATGAGCAGAAGGTAGCGACCGACTCATGCTCGCTGACCCGCGCCTCATCGGCGTAGGCATAGACAGTGCCTGACGAGCCCAGGCTCATGGTGATCAGACCGGGCTGGATATTGCCCGTGCCAATGGCGCCCATCATGTTGTCGCCGCCACCACTGGACACCAGTGCGGCGGGGTTCAGGTCCAGCAATCGGGCGATTTCAGGACGCAGCACGCCAACCGCTTCGTGTGCTTGCACCAATTGCGGCAGCGCCTTGCCCAGACGGCCGCTCGGGTCGATGTGCGCGAGCAGCGGCAGGTCCCATTCACGGGTGCGCACATTGAAATAACCGGTGCCCGATGCATCTCCGAATTCAGTGCAGCAGCGGCCGGTCAGCCAATAGTTGAGGTAGTCGTGGGGCAGCAGCACCTTGTCTATGCGCTCAAACAGCTGCGGGTACTGCTCCTTGGTCCACAGCAGTTTGGACACGGTATAGCCCGGCGCAATGACCAGGCCAAGGCGTTGCAGAGAACCCTGCGCGCCGCCCAGGTAATCCAGCAAGCGCTGGTTTTCCGGGGCCGATTCAGTGTCGCACCACAGTTTGGCCGGGCGCAGCACCTCACCTTGAGCATCGAGTAGCACCAGACCATGTTGCTGGCCCGATACGCCGATGCCGAGAATCTGCTGTCCCGACACACCCGATTGCGCCAAAGCATCGCGGGTGGCCTGTTGCAGCGCGTTCAGCCATTGCCCGACGTCCTGCTCGCGGCGGCCGTTATGGTCGCTGATCAGGCCATGCGAGGCCGAACCCTCGCCCAGTACAGTACCGCGTTCGGTATCGAGCACCAGCACCTTGGTGCCTTGGGTGCCGCAGTCAATTCCAAGAAACATGGGCGCACCTCAAAGGCGGTTGGCCAGAAGTTTTTCCAGCGTGCCGCTGACGCCCAGCGTGCGCAGGTCATTGAGGTTCTGCTCGAACGCTGCGACGAACTCGGCTGATTTCGGAATGGCAACGCCAAATATTTCCTCAACCTGCAACAGCCGCTGGGTAATCAGCGCGTCGTCGGCCACCAGTGCCTGACAGAAATCGGCGCGTGGGTCGGGAATTTTGTAGGTCGTGCCGTTCTCGTCGACACCCTTCAGATACAGCGCCCACGCGGCGACCACCAGCGAGGCGCGTTCGAAATTACCCTGATCGACGATCAGACGATTGATCGTCGGAATAGTGAACTTGGGAAATTTGGACGAACCGTCCGAACAGACCCGTTCCAGCTGATCAGCGATCGCCTGGTTGGAAAAACGCTCGATCAGTGTGTCTTTATAGCCTTCCAGGTCGATGCCCGGCACCGACGCCAGCTGCGGCGTGACGTCGAGGTCCATGTAAGCGCGGATGTAGCGTACGAACAGCGGGTCATTCATGGTTTCGTGGACAAAGCGATAACCCTTGAGAAAGCCCAGATAGGTCAGGGCAAGGTGGCTGCCGTTGAGCAGCTTGATCTTCATTTCCTCGTAGGGTGTTACATCATCGGTGAACTGCACGCCGACCTTTTCCCAGGCTGGGCGACCGTTGACGAACTTGTCTTCCAGCACCCATTGCACGAACGGTTCGCAGACCACCGGCCAGGCGTCGTCGATGTGCTTTTCGTCCGCCAGCTTTAGTCGGTGAGCAGCGCTGGTCATGGGTGTGATGCGGTCGACCATTGCGTTGGGGAAGCTGACGTTGTGTTTGATCCAGTCATGCAGATCGGCATCGCGCAAGGTGGCAAACGCCAGCAACGCCTTGCGAGTGACTGCGCCATTGTGCGGCAGGTTATCGCAGGACATCAGGGTAAAGGCTGGCGTACCTTCGGCGCGGCGGCGCGCCAATGCGGCGCAGAGGAAGCCGAATACCGTCCTGGGCTGGTCCGGGTTTGCCAGGTCGTGCTGGATCTGTGGCAGATGCGCCATGAACTGGCCATTGCTGTCGTCGATGCAATAGCCGCCTTCGGTGATGGTCAGCGAGACGATGCGGATGTCCGGGCTGGCCAGCTTGTCGATCAACGCCTGCGGGCTGTCTTCGGCCAGCAGCATGCCGCTAATCGAGGCAATCACGCGGGTTTCGGTATCTGGCGTGTCGCCCAGTTCGTAGAGCGTGTACAGATAGTCCTGCTGCGCCAGTGCGTCACGTACGGCTTTGTCTTCAGGGCGCAGACCGACGCCGCAGATGCTCCATTCAAAGCCTTCGCCGCTGTTCATCAGTGCATCGGTGTAAAACGCCTGATGCGCCCGATGGAAGCCGCCAACGCCGATATGGGCAATGCCCTGACGGGTGCTTTCGACGGTGTAGGCGGGCAGGGCAATGTCGGCGTCCAGTCGGGACAGATTGTTTTTGCTCAGTTTCATGAAGGGCTCTCCGGAACTCAGGCGGCGACAGTCTGCAAGGCTTTGGCAATCACCAGACCTTGAGCGTCGAACAGGTGGCATTGGGCACTGTCCAGGTGCAGGTTCAGCGTCTCGCCGTACTGGCTGGCCAGGTCGCCACGAATACGCATGGTCAGCGCCTCGCCCGAGCGGGTGCGCACATGGCAATAGGTGTCGCTGCCGAGGCGTTCGCTGACATCGGCGATAACCTGCAACTGGCAATCGCTGTTCTGGGCAAGATTCAGGTGTTCCGGGCGAATGCCCAGCGTCACGGGTGCTCCGACACTCAACCCTGCGCCGTTGACCGGCAGGCTGATGCGGGTTCCGGCATCCAGTTCGACTTCACAGCTGGCGTTGTCCATTCGACTGATCTTGCCCTTGAGGAAGCCCATTTTCGGCGTGCCGAGAAAGCCTGCGACAAACAGATTGGCAGGGTGGTGATAAAGCTCCAGCGGCGAGCCGACCTGCTCGACCTTGCCGCCGTTGAGCACCACCACCTTGTCGGCCAGGGTCATGGCCTCAACCTGATCGTGGGTCACATAAATCATCGTGGCCTGCAGCTCTTTGTGCAGGCGCGACAGCTCCAGGCGGGTTTGCACGCGCAACGCGGCGTCGAGGTTGGACAGTGGTTCGTCGAAGAGAAAAATCTTCGGATTGCGCACGATGGCCCGACCAATCGCAACACGTTGGCGCTGACCGCCGGACAATTGCTTGGGCTTGCGTTCCAGCAACGGGCCGAGCTCCAGAATACGCGCGGCTTCATCGACCTTCTTCTTGATCTCGGCCTTGTCGCCACCCGCCAGGTCCAGCGCGAATGACAGGTTCTTGCCTACCGTCATATGCGGGTAAAGCGCGTAGGTCTGGAACACCATCGCCAGATCGCGCTTGGCCGGCGTGACCTGGGTAATGTCGCGGCCATCGAGTTCGATGGTCCCCGAGGTGACTTCCTCCAGCCCGGCGATGAGTCGCAGCAGGGTGGATTTGCCGCAGCCCGAAGGCCCGACGAAGACCACGAACTCGCGGTCATTCACGTCCAGATCGATACCCTTGATGATTTGATGACCATCAAAGCCTTTTTGCAGGTTGCGGATGCTCAGGTTAGCCATGTTGGATTCCTTCTTGTTCTTGGGGTCGGGCTATTTGACAGCGCCGAACGACAGGCCGCGAACCAGTTGTTTCTGACTGATCCAGCCGAAAATCAGAATGGGCGCACACGCCAGGGTCGAGACCGCCGACAGCTTGGCCCAGAACAGCCCTTCGGGACTGGAGTAGGAGGCGATCAGTGCCGTCAACGGTGCTGCTGCGGATGAGGTCAGGTTCAGTGACCAGAACGCTTCGTTCCAGCACAGGATCAGCGATAGCAGTGCTGTGGAAGCCAGCCCGCCCTTGCAGATCGGCATCAGCACGCGAAAGATCTCCTGGCGGGTGCTGGCACCGTCCAGCCGTGAGGCCTCGAGGATCTCGCCGGGAATATCCTTGAAATAGGTGTAGATCATCCAGACCACGATCGGCAGGTTGATCAGCGTGTAGATGATGATCAGCGCCAGCCGCGAATCCAGCAGGCCAAAGGTCTTGGCCAGCAGGTAGATCGGCATCAGCACGCCCACTGGCGGCAGCATCTTGGTCGAGAGCATCCACAGCAGGGTGCTTTTGGTGCGTTTGGTTTCGAAGAACGCCATGGAATACGCCGCAGGAATGGCGATCAGCATGGCCAGGGCGGTGGCGCTGAAGGAAATCAGCACCGAGTTCCAGGCAAAGTGAAAGTAATCGCTGCGTTCCTGAATGTGCAGGTAGTTTTCCAGCGTCGGGGTAAAGAACAATTGCGGCGGCGTCGCAAATGCGTCGATCTCGGTCTTGAAGCTGGTCAGCACCATCCAGAAGATCGGAAAAAACACCAGCGCAGCGATCAGCCAGGACAGGCTCCCGAGCAGCAGGCTTTGCAGGCGGCGTGATTGTTTGAGGGTCATCATGGCAAGGTCCTCATGACTTGTCGGTGAGGTTTTTGCCGATCATCCGGATCAGGATGATCGCCGCGATGTTGGCGATTACTACCGCGATCAGTCCGCCCGCCGAGGCCATGCCGACGTCGAACTGCAGCAGCGCCTGTATGTAGATCAGATATGCCAGGTTGGTCGAGGCAAAGCCGGGTCCGCCATTGGTGGTGGTGAAGATTTCAGCGAACACCGAGAGCAGGAAGATCGTCTCGATCATGACCACCACGGCAATCGGACGTGCCAGGTGCGGCAGGGTCAGGTGCCAGAAGATCGCGATGGGGCCGGCTCCATCCAGACGTGCCGCCTCTTTCTGTTCCTGGTCCAGCGACTGCATGGCGGTCATCAGGATCAGAATCGCGAACGGCAGCCACTGCCAGGACACGATGATGATGATCGACAGCATCGGGTAATGGGCAAACCAGTCGATGGGCTGCGCGCCGAAGAACTTCCACACTGCCGCGAGTACGCCGGACACCGGATGGAAAATCAGGTTTTTCCAGATCAGCGCGCTGACCGTGGGCATGATGAAGAAGGGCGAGATCAGCAGTACGCGAACGATGCCACGGCCGAAAAACTCACTGGCCTCGAGCAGCGCCGAGATCAGCACGCCGAGGATCACACTGATGGCCAGCACGCTGCCGACCAGCAGCAAGGTGTTACCGGCACCGGGCAGAAAGCCGCTGTCGGTGACGAAATACTGGAAGTTCTCCAGCCCGACGAATTCGTTTTCGCCGGGGGAGAGCAGGTTGTAGCGGATCAGCGAGAAATAAATGGTCATGCCCAGTGGCACGATCATCCACACCAGCAGAAGCGCCACTGAAGGACTGACCAGAAACCAGCCCGGCTTGAATCGACGGCTTTTGAGCGGTTGCTGTTCGCCGGACAGGTCCGTGCGTTCAGGGGAGGCTGAGGTATTCATGGGGAGCTCCGAACCGGATTGCACCAGAGTTGTTGCGCAGGTTAGCGGCAGGGTGAAAGCGTTGGCCTTCACCCTGGTACAGGACGGTTACTCTTTCTTCTCTTTCGGGTAACCCGCTCGTTTCATGTCACGCGCAGTCGCTGTTTGCGCATTCTGCAAGGCTTGATCCACAGTGGACTGGCCTATGAGCGCTGCGGAGAACTGCTGACCGACGCTGGTGCCGATGGCCTGGAACTCAGGAATGGTGACCAGTTGAATACCTACGTAAGGCACTGGTTTGAGCGCTGGCGATTTGGGATTGGCCTTCTTCAGCGACTCCAGCGTGATGTTGGCGAAAGGTGCGGCTTTCTTGTATTCATCGGTGTAGGTCGAGGCACGGGTGCCTGGCGGCACGTTGGACACACCGTCGGTATCGGCAACCAGTTTGGCGTACTCTTTCGAGGTGGCCCACTGGGTGAACTCGGCAGCATCCTTGGTGTTCTTGGCGCTGGTCGGGATCGCCAGCGACCACGAGTACAGCCATGACGAGCCCTTATCGGTTACTTCATGCGGGGCGTAGGTGAAACCGACGCTGTCAGCCACTTTGCTCTGCTTCTTGTCGGTCACGAACGAACCGGCAACGCTGGCGTCCACCCAGATCGCGCATTTGCCGCTGTTGAACAGCGCAAGGTTTTCGTTGAAACCGTTGCTGGAGGCTCCCGGAGGGCCAGACTGCTTCATGGTGTTGACGTAGAAATTCAGCGCGTTTTTCCATTCTGGCTGATCGAACTGTGGCGTCCACTTTTCATCGAACCAGCGTGCACCGTAGGCGTTGGCCAGCGTGGTGATCAGCGCCATGTTTTCTCCCCAGCCAGCCTTACCACGCAAGCAGATCCCGTACTGTTCCTTGGACTTGTCGGTCAGTTTGCCAGCGAATTCGGCAATCTGTGTCCAGGTAGGGCGCTCGGGCATGGTCAGGCCAGCGGCCTTGAACAGGTCGGTGCGGTAGTAAGTGATCGATGCTTCAGCATAGAACGGCAGGGCGAACAGTTTGCCATCCACCGACAGGCCGTCACGTACCGAAGGGAATACATCGTCCAGTTCATAACTGGCAGGCAGGTCTTTCATTTCCTGCAGCCAGCCTTTCTCGCCCCAGAGTGAGGCTTCGTACATGCCGATGGTCAACACGTCGAACTGACCGCCTTTGGTGGCGATGTCGGTGGTCAGGCGCTGACGCAGGACGTTCTCTTCAAGCACAACCCAGTTGAGTTTGATGTCAGGGTGTTTTTCTTCGAAAGTCCTGGAGAGGCGCTGCATGCGAATCATGTCGCTGTTGTTGACCGTGGCGATGGTCACGGTCCCGGCCGTGGCGCTGCCACTGAACACGAAACAGGTGCTGAGGACGGAACTGGCGAGCAGAAGTTTTGCTGAGTTCTTCATTGATCACTCCTCTTCCACGCCCAGTGAGCAGTAGAAGGATGGTTATTGTTTTTTTCTCTTCCGGAGGTGAGGAAGATGTGGATTGATTACACCGGCGTTTGGCCTGAAAGACAAATCCTGCGCCGCACTCTGACTGATACTTTTTTGCACTGGCGCACGAAAGGCCGATAGAGCCGAATCGCCCATAGGCTGGCTTCGCCGCAACTGCAGCGTAGACGATAGGCGCAAGGGCAGGGTGAATCAGTACAGGTTTTGTTCGGTCAGGCGCTGCATGGCCAAACGGCGATAATGCGAGGGCGTCATGCCCTTGAGTTGCTGGAAGCGCCGATTGAAGTTGGAAATATTGTTGAAGCCGGATTCAAAGCACACATCAGTGACCGGTTTGTCGCCATCAGCCAGCAATTCGCACGACTTGCTGATGCGCAGTCGATTGACGAACTCCACAAAGCATCGGCCTGTAGCCTGCTTGAACACTCTGGAAAAATAGGTTGGCTTCATGCCCAGATACTCGGCAACTTCCTCCAGCGGCAGCTCCCGGCCATAGTGGGCAAAGATGTAATCCACCGCCCGGTTGGTGCGATCAACGCTGTGCTCGTCCGCGGTATGGGCGACCGCAGTGCCGGAGAGCAACTGATAATCGTCGCTGGCGGCCAGCAACTCGAGAAGAATGAAGAAATGCCCCAGGCGGGTGATGCCACGTGAGTCGGCAATCTTCTGCATCTGCTTCATGGCCTGACGAATCGTGCGCTTGCAGCGAAATTCGATGCCGTAGCGGGCGCGTTCCAGCAGCGGGGTGAGGGTTTTTAGTTCGGCAAACACCTGATTGCCACTTTCCAGCAGTTCATCGGTGAAGTTGACCAGCATGTCGCGCTTGGCCACAACTTCACCCTCGTCGATCTGGCTGATCCAGTTATGCGGCAGGTTGGGGCCGGTCAGAAACAGGCTGGCAGGGTTGAAATTGCCGATGTAATCGCCGACAAATACCTTGCCGGAGCTGGCAACAATCAAATGCAGCTCATATTCCTTGTGAAAGTGCCAACGCACCAGCGGACAGGGGAAACCGTGCTCGCGATAAATGATCGACAGCCCGTTGTGGTCGTCCATCAGTTCGTAGGAAGGGTCGGCGATTCTTGTTGTTTTACTCATGGCTATGTCGTGTTCAGCAGTTGCCAGAACGATAATGTGCCTGATTTTCAGCTTCAATGCCCGGTCGCTGACAAAAATCACCTACGATCACGCGTCTCACATGATTTGCCACAGTGGAGTGGTTATCCGATGAAACAGATCCTGCTGATCGGCATGGGGGCCGGTGATCCCGAGCAGATCACCTTGCAGGCCATTGCTGCGCTGAACCGTGCCGATGTGATCTTCATCCTCGACAAGGGCTATGTCGACGATGAGTTGCTGCGCATGCGCAAAGAGCTTTGCCAGCGCCATATCACTCATCAGAGCTACCGTCTGGTACAGGTTCAGGACCCACGGCGCGAAGGCGACCCTGACGTCTACGAGCGGGGTATCGAGAGTTGGCACGAACAGCGCGCTGCATTGTTCGAACGGCTGTTGACCGATGAGCTTGGCGCAGATCAGGTCGGCGCGTTTCTGGTCTGGGGCGATCCGTCACTGTATGACAGCACCATGCGCATCCTTGATCGCGTATTGGCGCGCGGCAGGGAATCATTCGAGTATCAGGTAATTCCCGGCATCACCAGTGTTCAGAGCCTGGTGGCGCAACACCGGATACCGCTCAATCGCATTGGTGAGTCGATTCACATCACCACAGGGCGACGCCTGGCGACGGCTGCGCTTGAGCAGCACAGCAATGTCGTGGTGATGCTGGACGCACAGTGCACATTCGAGCGTTACCTCGGGCAGGGGCTGGATATCTATTGGGGTGCTTATCTGGGCACCGCGGACGAGATACTGGTGTCTGGCAGGCTCGATGACGTGTGCGAGCAGATCAAGCTATTGCGCGCCGAAGCGCGCGACCGCAGGGGGTGGATCATGGATACCTATCTGCTGCGCAAACCAGCTTAGACCGTATCTTCAGCCTTGTTACGGTTCTTGGCTTCGATCCACTGCGCCATGTATTTGGTGCTCTTGTGGTGATGGTGGCGCAGCATGGCGCCGGTGAAGTTCGCCAGACGATGCTCTGCCAGTCCGTTGCGAAGGGTCTGAATACGCTCGATCAGGCTCGTGCAGTGTTGCCGATGCTGGTAACGCGCCTGCAGCAACGCCAGCCCGGCGCTCTGCGCCTCTAGCCAGCGGGGCTGGTCTTTATAGAGTCTGACCGCCGCATCAGCGATGTCTTTCGGGTTATCGGCAATGACGCCAGGCCACGGCAGCCCGCCGCCCATGGCTTCTGCGCCAATCGCAGTGGTGATTGACGGAGTGCCGCAGAGCATGGCATCCATCAGTTTGCCCTTGATGCCGGCACCGAAACGCAACGGCGCAAGACAAATACGTGCAGATGACATGACCTGCAGCGCGTCTTCGGCCCAGTGCTTCACATGAAACCCTTGAGCGCCATTGTGCAGCGCCGTCGCCTTGGGTGGCGTGTAGGCACCGTAGATATGCAGCTGCGCTTCAGGCAATTGCTGGCGGATAAGCGGCCAGATCGCGGTTTTCATCCATAACACCGCATCCCAGTTGGGGGCGTGACGGAAATTGCCGATGCTGAGGAAGTGCGCGCGCTCTGCAAAAGGCCGAAAGCTGTCGGGAACGCCGTCAATCATCAGCGGACACCAGTGCAGCAGCGAGGCGGGCAGCCCAAAGGAACCGGTCAGCAATGCTATTTCAACGTCAGATGTCATCAGGTTCAGGTCGCAGCGATACAACGATGCGACCTCGCGCTGCGCCAGCTCGCTGGAAGCTATCTGCTTGAAAAGCCGAGGCGTTGAGGCGTCACAAATATCGCCCCGTTCAGCCGCCGAATCACTGTTCAGCGAATCCTTCAGGATCTGATGGCGTGCATGGCGCAGGCTCTGGAAATCCGACGTTTCCAGAATGCGCAGAGCGTCGGGGCATTGCTGCTCGACGCGCCAGCCAAACTGCTCTTCAATCATGAACTGATCAAAAACAACGACATCGGGCTGCAATTCGCTGACAAACAGGTCAAAACTGCTGTCGTTGAGCGCGATGCGTACTTCCTTGACGCCCAGGCTGACCAGATCGGCCCGATGCTCACCTTCAGTGGCAGGGCTGGCGAAGGTAATCTGCCAGTCCTGCTCGAGGAAACATTGAATCAGTTGCATCATGTGCCCGCTGGCTGCCGAAGAGCGTGGCTCTGGCCATACGTAGCCGATGATCAGTACGCGTGTACTGGCGTGCGTGTCGGTGTGACTGACAACAGTTTTGATATCAGTCAAGGATGCTTTTTACCTTGTCACGCAACTGGTCGATGGAAAAAGGCTTGCCGATCGAGTGCATGCCTGGCGGCACCTCAATGTTTTCGGAGTAACCGCTGGCGAACAGTACCGGCAATTGAGGCCGCAGTTCGATGACCTTTTTGGCCAGTGCGGTGCCCTTCATGTCGGGCAACCCCTGATCAGTCATCAACAGGTCGATGTGCCTGGCGTCGTCAGCAACAAAAGTCAGGGCTGAAGTGGCGTCCTCGGCTTCCAGTACCTTGTATTCCAGCTCTTCGAGCACATCGACAATCAGCATGCGCACAATGGCGTCGTCTTCGACCACGAGAATGGTGCGGGCTGTGTCCGGCATTGTTGACTCCTTAAACCTGAAAAATGGTGATCGCGCAGACAGCATGGAATGCCATGCATCCTTTCCCGGCAGCTCAGAGTAACCGAGCGGCGGCCTGCCCACTGTTAATACAGTCCTTGTATCAGTAAATAAAAACCGGGTGGAAGTTCAATCAACGTTCAAATACTGCGAATTGTGAGGGTGATTGACGGCTTTACGTCATGAACGCGATATGTGGGTGAGCTTATCGCCGATTTATGTGTGAAATTTCAATCCTCTATGTCAGAAATAAGAGTGTTTTTCGTGGCTTTGCGGCAAACTCTACGGTTTTGATCCACTCGTCAGGGATATTTCATGAATCGGACGTCTGTTGTCGATGAGCAACGCTTTCGAAAACTGCTGGGGCGTAACGTCGGCTTGCCATTGGGTGTGGGGGTACTGAGCGCCGTTTTCTTCATTTTGCTGATCAGTTATCTGCTCACGGCCATACAGTGGGTCGAGCACACTGACCGGGTGATCAATAACACCAACCGCTCGATGAAACTGTCGATAGACATGGAAACCGGCATGCGCGGTTTTCTGCTAACCGGTGATCAGCATTTTCTTGACCCCTATGAAATCGCCAAACCCTTGCTGGTTGCCGAGCTGGAAGGGCTCAAGGGTCTGGTCGAAGACAACCCGACGCAACAGGACCGCTTCAGGCGTCTGTCCACGATGCAACAGGAGTGGAATGCGTTTGCTCAGGAGATGATCAATCTACGGCGCAACAACGGCGACTATCAAACCGCCGTGCTGGCCGGACGCGGCAAACGAATTACTGATCAGATCCGCACCGAGTACGATCAGGCTGTCGAAATGGAGCAGCAACTTCGCTTGACCCGCAACGCAGAGGTCACGCGCAGTACCATTCTTTCCGTCAGCCTGTATCTGATATTCGTGGTCATTGTCAGCGCTATCCTGGCGTATATCGGGCGACGGGATTTGCTCTCGCTTTCGGCCACCTACAGTGAAAACCTCAGGCTGCAGGAAATCAATGCCGAGCGTCTGCAGAAAGTCGCCTGGCTGCGCAACGGTCAGAGCGAACTGGCCGAACAGGTACTCGGGCAGTTGACACTCAATATGTTGGGTCGAAACATCCTTCAGTTTCTGACTCAGTATCTGGGCGCGTCGGTGGCGGCGGTCTACATTCGCCAGGATCACGGCGGCTTGACGCGTGCTGCTTCCTACGGTTTCTCTCGCGAACAGGAGCAGCAGGATCAGACCATTCACAGCGATGAAGGCATTGTCGGGCAGGCCGCACAACAGGACCGGATCATCACGCTGGATGAACTGCCCGAAAACTACTTCAAAGTGGCTTCCGGTCTGGGTGAAGGCTCGCCGCGCAGCATAGTAGTGGTGCCGACCAGCAATGACGATCAGGTCAACGGGGTGATCGAACTGGGCTTTTTGCGCCCGCTCACCGAGCAGGATGTAGAGTTTCTTGAACTGATTGCGGACAACATCGGCACCTCGATCGAAGCGGCCCGTTATCGCCAGCGTCTGCAAGAGGTGCTGGCCGAGACCCAGCAACTCAACGAAGAATTGCAGGTACAGCAGGAAGAATTACGCACGGCCAACGAAGAGCTGGAAGAGCAGTCGCGTATTCTCAAGGAGTCTCAGGCACATCTGGAAACTCAGCAGGCCGAGCTGGAACAGACCAACGAGCAACTGGCTGATCAAAGTCAGGCGCTGGCCGATCAGCGTGATGCACTGGACCGCAACAACGAAGAGCTGAGCATCGCTCAGGCCGAGTTGCAGGCGCGAGCGGACGAGCTGCAGCGTGCCAGCAAATACAAGTCCGAGTTCCTTGCCAACATGTCCCATGAGCTGCGTACGCCGCTCAACAGCTCGTTGATCCTGGCCAAGCTGCTGGCCGAAAACCCGGGCGAAAACCTGACCGCCGAACAGGTCAAGTTTGCCGAGTCGATCTATTCGGCGGGTAATGACCTGTTGAATCTGATTAACGACATTCTGGATATTTCCAAGGTCGAAGCCGGAAAGCTCGAAATGCGCCCGGAAAACAGCAGCGTATCTCGTCTTGTCGAGGGCCTGCGCAGCATGTTCCAGCCGCTTGCCGCCGAGAAAAAGCTGGCGTTCACGGTCGACATCCAGGCAGGCGCGCCGACCATGCTGTTCACGGACCGCCAGCGTCTCGAGCAGATCCTCAAGAACCTGCTGTCCAATGCAATCAAATTCACCGAGGCGGGCGCTGTCAGCATGGTCGTTTCGCGCCAGCCGGGCGCAGGCATCGTGTTTATCGTGCGCGACTCGGGCATCGGCATCGCCGAGGAGCATCAGCAGGGTATTTTCGAGGCATTCCGTCAGGCAGATGGCACCACCAACCGGCGTTATGGCGGTACCGGGCTGGGGTTGTCGATTTCCCGTGATCTGGCGGCATTGCTGGGTGGGTCCATCAGTGTCACCAGCGCGCCAGGGCAGGGCAGTATTTTCAGTCTGGTGTTGCCGGAAAGCTATGTCGAGCAAGGCTCTCAGGAGCCAGGCAGTGAGTCTGCGGTTGTACTCGCGCCTCCCGCGCCACCGTTGCCGGTTCCTGCCGCGCCGGTCATCCAGCAGTCGGCCCCGCTGCCGGTGGAAACACCTGTGGCTGTGTTCGCCGATGATCGTGACAAGGCACCGTTCCAGCGGCGCTGCATTCTGGTCATCGAAGATGAAGTGCGCTTTGCTCAGATCCTCTTCGATCTGGCCCATGAACTGGGTTACGACTGTCTGGTCGCGCATGCCGCGGATGAGGGCTTCAACCTGGCATCACGTTACACGCCGGACGCGATCCTGCTGGACATGCGCCTGCCGGATCACTCGGGCCTGACCGTACTGCAGCGTCTCAAGGAGCTGGCACCTACCCGACACATCCCGGTGCATGTGATTTCCGTCGAGGATCGCCAGGAAGCTGCGCTGCACATGGGGGCCATTGGCTACGCCGTCAAGCCGACCACTCGCGAAGAACTCAAGGATGTGTTCGCCAAGCTGGAAGCCAAGCTGACCCAGAAGGTCAAGCGCATCCTGCTGGTCGAAGACGATGCGCTGCAACGTGACAGCATTGCACGCCTGATCGGCGACGATGATATTGAAATCACTGCGGTGGGTTTTGCCCAGGAGGCACTGGACCTGCTGCGCGATAATGTCTACGACTGCATGATCATCGACTTGAAACTGCCGGACATGCTCGGCAATGAATTGCTCAAACGCATGTCCACGGAAGACATCTGCGCCTTTCCGCCGGTGATTGTCTATACCGGGCGCAACATGACCCGCGATGAAGAAGCCGAGCTGATGAAATATTCGCGCTCTATCATCATCAAGGGCGCACGCTCGCCTGAGCGCCTGCTGGACGAGGTCACGCTGTTCCTGCACAAGGTCGAGTCGCAACTTTCCAACGAGCGGCAAAAGATGCTCAAGACCGCGCGCAGCCGTGACAAAGTCTTTGAAGCGCGCAAGATTCTCGTGGTCGATGACGACGTTCGTAACATCTTCGCCCTGACCAGCGCTCTGGAGCACAAGGGTGCAGTGGTGGAAATTGCCCGCAATGGTCTTGAAGCGATTGCAAAGCTCAATGAGGTCGACGACATCGACCTGGTCCTGATGGACGTGATGATGCCTGAAATGGACGGTTACGAAGCGACCATCGAGATCCGCAAAGACCCACGCTGGCGCAAGCTGCCGATCATCGCCGTTACTGCCAAGGCCATGAAAGATGATCAGGAGCGTTGTCTGCAGGCAGGTTCCAACGATTACCTGGCCAAGCCCATCGACCTGGATCGACTGTTCTCACTGATTCGCGTCTGGCTGCCAAAGATGGAGCGCATTTGAATGAGGGCTCAATGTCTGCGCTTTCCGGAGCGCAAAAACGGATGGCATCATGCACCTTGATCGAAGCATCGAGATCGAGCTGCGCCTGCTGATAGAGGCGATCTACCTCCAGTACAGCTACGATTTTCGCGACTATTCCGGTGCGTCAATCAAGCGCCGCGTGATCCATGCGTTGCGCCAGTTCGATTGCGCGACCATCTCGGCCCTGCAGGAGCGTGTGCTTCACGACCCGGCAGTGTTCATGCAGCTGTTGCAGATTCTCACCATACCGGTGAGTGAGATGTTCCGTGACCCTTCGCACTTTCTGGCGATCCGCAACGAGGTCGTGCCGGTGCTGCGCACTTACCCGTCGATCAAGGTGTGGATTGCCGGTTGCAGTACGGGTGAGGAGGTTTATTCCACGGCGATTCTATTGCGCGAAGAGGGGCTGCTGGAGCGGACCATCATTTATGCGACCGACATCAATCCCAGCTCTTTGGAAAAGGCCAAGCAGGGCATCTTTTCCATGGATAACCTGCGCACCTATACCGAGAACTACCGTAACTCGGGAGGGCAGCGCAATTTCGCCGATTACTACACGTCTGCCTACGATTACGCGATCTTCGACAAGACACTGTGCGAGAACGTCACTTTTGCCGATCACAGTCTGGCCACAGATAGTGTATTCTCCGAAACGCAATTTATTTCCTGTCGTAACGTGCTGATTTACTTCAACAAAAAGCTTCAGGATCGAGCTTTCGGGTTATTTCATGATTCGCTGTGTCATCGCGGCTTTCTGGCGCTGGGCAGTAAGGAAACCCTGGATTTCTCTGCCTACGGCGGGGCGTTCGAGACGCTGGTGAAACCCGAGCGGATCTACCGGAAATTATGAGAACCGCCTTTGACGATGACCTGTCCTGCGGCCCGTTGCCCGTGGTCGATGCTATTGTCGTAGGCGCGTCAGCGGGTGGTGTAGAGGCCCTGCTGAAAATATTCAGAAACCTGCGGCCAGGTTTCAGTCTGCCTATATTGATGGTGTTGCATTTGCCGGATGACCGGCGCAGCCAGTTGGCCCATGTATTTCAGAATCGCTTGGCTATCCCGGTCAAGGAAGCCGATGACAAGGAAGATATCGTGCCGGGCACTTTGTACGTTGCGCCAGCGGGTTACCACGTCTCGGTGGAGTCTGACTTTTCACTGTCATTGAGTCAGGAAGACAGGGTGTTTTACTCAAGGCCCAGTATCGACATTCTGTTCGGTTCGGCCGCGGATGCCTACGGCCCGCGACTGGCTGGCGTATTGTTGACCGGCGCCAATAATGACGGCGCACAAGGTTTGCTGCAGATCAAGAAATATGGTGGTTTCACGGTGATTCAAGACCCCTCGCAGGCCCAGGCGTCGACCATGCCCGAGGCGGGCCTGGCGTTACACTCGCCGGATTACCTTCTTTCCCTGAACGATATTGGCCGCTTGCTGGTCGAGTTGGAACGAACCGCATGTTAAGTGAAATTCAGGCAAAACTGCTTATCGTTGATGATTTGCCGGAAAACCTGCTGGCCCTCGAGGCGCTGATCAAGCGCGGTGATCGACTCGTCTACAAGGCGCTCTCGGCGGACGAAGCATTGTCTCTGCTGTTGCAGCATGAATTCGCGCTGGCCATCCTCGACGTCCAGATGCCTGGGATGAACGGGTTCGAGCTGGCCGAGATGATGCGCAGCACCGAGAAAACCAAGAGCATACCGATCGTTTTCGTCAGTGCTGCCGGTCGCGAGCTCAATTATGCCTTCAAGGGCTATGAAAGCGGTGCCGTGGACTTCCTGCACAAGCCGCTGGATATCCATGCGGTAAAGAGCAAGGTCAATGTTTTCGTTGATCTGTATCGGCAGCGCAAGGCCATGAAACTGCAGGTCGAAGAGCTGGAGCGCAGTCGTCAGGAGCAGGAAGCCTTGCTCAAGCGTCTGCAGTCGACCCAGGGCGAACTGGAGCACGCGATCCGTATGCGTGATGACTTCATGTCCATAGTTTCCCACGAGGTGCGTACGCCGCTCAACGGTCTGATTCTGGAGACCCAGCTGCGCAAGCTGCACCTGGCCAAGGACAACGCGTCGGCGTTCACCATGGAAAAGCTGCGGGCAATGGTCGACCGCGACGAGCGGCAGATTCAGAGCCTTATCCGCCTGATCGAAGACATGCTCGATGTCTCCAGAATTCGCACCGGCAAGTTGTCGATCAGGCCGAGCCCGTTTGACTTGAGCGAACTGGTCAGTCAGTTGCTGGAAAGTTTTGCCGCACAGATCGCCGCCGCCGATTCGACGATCACCCGGTTTGCCGACGAGCCGGTGATCGGTGTCTGGGACGAGTTCCGTATCGAGCAAGTGGTTGCCAATCTGTTGACCAACGCACTGCGCTACGGTGCGCGCAAACCGATTGAAGTGCATGTGTACAGCAGGGAGAGTGAGGCCTTCATTGAGGTTCGGGATCAGGGCATCGGCATCACGGCTGAAAACCAGAAGCGCATCTTTCAGCAATTCGAGCGGGTTTCGAGTAGCCATGCTGTTGCCGGGCTTGGCCTGGGGCTGTTCATTTCCGATCAGATCGTCATGGCTCACGGCGGTCGTATCGAGGTAGAGAGCGAAGAGGGCAAGGGTTCGGTCTTTCGTATCTGCCTGCCTTTATAGATGACAGCTGCTGTCGATACAGGTGAAAGCCGCTGGCGATGTAGATGATAGCCACTGGCAATCAAGTTTAATCACACATCGGCGCAACCTCCCATGCATGCCGTGGTCGTAATGGCAGCTATTTATAAGATCAAAGGCAGTTCAATGAGCGCTGATGCAGAAAACGTCGTATTAATCGTCGAAGACGAACCCCTGATCCTGATGCTTCTGGCCGATTATCTGTCTGGAGAGGGTTATCGTGTCCTGAAAGCCGAGAATGGCGAGCAGGCTTTCGAGATTCTGGCGACCAAACCCCACCTTGACCTGATGATCACCGATTATCGGCTGCCGGGTGGTATCTCGGGTGTACAGATTGCCGAGCCTGCGGTGATGCTTCGACCGGAGTTGAAAGTGATCTTCATCAGCGGCTATCCGGCGGAAATACTCGATTCGGGCAGCCCGATTGCGCTGAAGGCACCCATTCTCGCCAAACCGTTCACCATGGAAACGCTGCATTCGCGTATTCAGGAACTGCTGGCCTGAAGACGCGCTTTAACCGTCGAGTGAGCAGGCCGTCTTACAGGTCGGAGTCATGCACAGCCTGAGCGTTTCTCAGGCTTCTATCATTTCCCGCACTTTCGAGGTCAGGTGGTCGAACGCAAAGGGTTTGGTAATCAGTTGCATACCGTTATCCAGAAAGCCTCCGCGGACGGCGGCATGCTCTGCATAACCGGTGATGAACAACACTTTGAGTTCCGGTCGCAGCTGCCTGGCGATTTCTGCAAGCTGCCGGCCATTCATGCCCGGCAGCCCTACATCGCTGATCAGCAGATCAATACGCTGGCCTGATTCCAGTATCGGCACGGCGTCCAGTGCTTCGCCGGCCTCGATGAAGGTGTAACCCAACTCGCTCAGTACCTCACTGACCAGCGTCCGGACAGCCGGGTCGTCTTCGACGATCAGCACGGTTTCGCCATTTTCGGCGTAAACGGCATTGCTCTGGAAACTCTGCTCGGCTTCATCTGCAAGCCCCTTAAAGCGCGGCAGGAACAGCTGTACCGTGGTGCCTTGGCCTACTTCACTCTTGATTGAAACATGACCATGCGACTGTTTGCTGAAACCATAGATCATTGAAAGACCCAGGCCGGTGCCCTGACCGATAGGCTTGGTTGTAAAGAACGGGTCAAATGCACGGCTGATCACTGTTTCCGGCATGCCGCAGCCATTGTCACTGACGCTCAGCACCACGTAATCACCGGGCAGCAGGTTCTCATGGGCATTGGTAAACGACCTGTCCAACTGCTGATTGAAGGTCTCGACCACCAGCGTGCCGCCGTCGGGCATTGCATCGCGGGCATTGAGCACCAGGTTGAGCAGGGCGCTCTCCAGTTGGTTTGGGTCCGCTTCTGCGGTCCACAGATCGCTGGCCATGCGCAGTTGCAAATGTATGCTTTCGTTGACACTGCGCTGCAGCAATTCGTCCATGGCATTGACCAGGCGGTTCATCTCCACCGGCTTGGAGTCCAGTGACTGGCGCCGCGAGAATGCCAGCAGGCGGTGGGTAAGTGCTGCGGCACGGTTCGCCGAGGTCACTCCCAGGTCGATCAGGCTGTTGAGGTCCTCGATATTACCCCGTGCCAGCCGTCTTCTTATTAATTCCAGGCTGCCGATGATACCGGTCAGCATGTTGTTGAAGTCATGAGCAATGCCGCCGGTCAATTGGCCGACTGCTTCCATTTTCTGTGACTGACGAAGAATGTCTTCCTTATGGCGTAACTGCGAGGTGCGTTCTTCAACCTGTTGCTCGAGTGTTTCATTGAGGCGTCGCAATTGCGACTCGGCTTGCTTGCGCTCGGTGATGTCCGAGGTCACACCCGCCAGAGAGCTGACCAGACCGTTCTTGCCGCGAATGGCGCGAGCGCGCACATCGACCCAACTGAGTGAGCCATCCGGCCAGACGTTGCGGTATTCGATGATCAGATCGACACCGGTGTCCAGGCTGCGCTGAAGCGCCGACTGCATTCTGGGCTGATCTTCGAAATACACAGCGGCGAGCCAGTCTTCGTAATTGAACGTGTCCTGCTCGTTGCGGCCATAGTGACTTTTAGTAATATCCGAACAAGTCAGTTTGAGGTATTCCGCTTCCAGCAACCACGAGCCCAGCCTGCCAGCCTTCAGCGCATTCTGCAGACGGCCTTCACTTTCGTGCAGGTCCTCCATGCGTGCCCGCGCTTCATACTGACGCCTGCGACCGCGCACAGCCGTGACGACCAGGCTGACCAGTGTCACAGGATGAAAGGGGCGCTCGAGAAAGGTCACATTGCCCAGCAGATTACCCATCCGTGCAGACGGATTATGATCCGGGCCACCATGATGAGTCATCAGGACGATAGGCAGATCCGACCACGCCGGCTGGCGACCGATGAGGTCCAGCAGCGGTTTAATGTCACTATTACGCAACGCCTCATCGGCGATGATTGCCAGGCCTGCGCCCGCGCTCAACTCTTTGACCAGTTCGAACAAGTCCTGGGCCACCGTTGCCAGGTAGCCGGCCTCATCGAGGATCCGCATAGCGATCTGACTGTCTCGACCTCTCGGCGCTAGAATGATTGCGCGCTCCGACAACAGTCCTGGAATACTCACAGGTCGTCATCCTCAAGCAGCGGTTTCTTGTCGCCAAAGTATGAAGGCACCCCGCGCAGTACGCCCTGAAAGGCTTCAAGCGGCTCACCGATCTTCAGACCGCTGGCACTGATGCGGTATTCACGAATAGTGGACTCGTGAGTGCCCGTGCGCTTCTTGATGATGGATATCGCGCGACGCACCTGACCCAAGGCTTCGAAGTAACGCAACAGAATAACGCTGTCGGCAAGGTAGGTTATGTCGACCGGTGAGCGCATGTCGCCGACCAGCCCGTGTTGTGCAACGGTCATGAAGGTCGACGCACCCTGGCGGTTGAGGTAGAGCAGAAGCTCATGCATGTGCAGAACCAGCGCGCTCTCTTCCGGCATTGCCGCCTGATAACCATTGATGCTGTCGATGATCACTGTTTTTATCTGCTTGCGGTCCACTGCACGCCTTACGCGATGCGCAAATTCGCCAGGAGAAAGCTCTGCCGCGTCGATCTGCTCGACCACCAGATTGCCGGTCTCCTGAAGCGCCCGCAGGTCAATGCCGAGCTTGAGCATGCGTTCGAACAGCAGGCCCATTTCTTCGTCGAATATGAACAGCCCCACGCGCTCGCCACGTGCCACTGCCTGCACCGCGAAAACCAGCGAAATGAGCGATTTCCCGGTCCCGGCAGGGCCTAGAATAAGCGTGCTGGAGCCGCTTTCTATACCGCCGCCCAGCAGATCGTCCAGCTCCGTGATGCCACTGCTGACCTGAGTGCGGGCGTAATCGGAACGGTGTTCGGCCGCTACCAGACGTGGGAATACATGGATGCCGTTCTCGGCGATGTTGAAGTCGTGGAAACCGCCGCGGTACTTCTGGCCGCGGTATTTGACGATCTTCAACCGTCTGCGCTCGGCACCATAGGTAGGTGTCAGCGCTTCGAGACGGATAACCCCGTGGGCGACACTGTGTACGGTTTTATCCAGCGCTTCGGTGGTCAGGTCATCGAGCAGCAATACCGTCGCGTTATAACGCGTGAAGTAATGTTTGATCGCCAGAATCTGGCGTCTGTAGCGCAATGAACTTTGCGCCAGAAGACGAATTTCCGAGAGGCTGTCGATCACCACGCGAGAGGGTTTGACCCGCTCGACAACCTCGAATATCTGCCGCGTCGCTTCGCCCAGCTCCAGATCCGAGGAGTACAGCAGGCTTTGATGGTGGTCCGCATCAAGCAGGCTTTCAGGCGGCGTCAGCTCGAAGATATTGATTTGCTCGTCAAGCTCCCAGCCATGTGAGGCGGCACCCGAGCGTAGCTCGCTTTCAGTCTCGGACAGGGTGATGTACAGCGATATTTCACCCGCTGCTGCGCCTGCCTGCAGAAACTGCAGTGCCACGGTTGTCTTGCCGGTTCCGGGTTCTCCTTCAAGGAGAAAAACATGACTGCGTGAAAGACCACCCGCAAGGATGTCATCCAGACCTTCAATACCGGTTGCCGCTTTTGACGTATTCAAGTATCGCCCTCTAATAACCTATATAGGTTTTGCTATCACTGATTACTGGACCTCCCTGCATTCTGACCGTTCACACTATTTAACGGTAGCGGGTACAGTGAATATAGAAGAGCGGCTGGCGGACGGTCCGGCAAATGTCACTTAAGCCCGGTTACGATGATTACGCAGCTGTTGTTATAGTCCAGCGCCTGAACACTCATCATGCCCTGAGGATCACGTCGTGACCGATTATCAAAGTTTCCGGGTCGAACTGGCTGACAGCATTGCTCACGTACAGATCAACCGGCCTGAAAAGCTCAACGCAATGAACGAGGCGTTCTGGACCGAAATAATCGGCATATTCGACTGGATCGAGCGCAATGACGAAGTTCGGGTAGTAATACTCAGCGGAGCGGGTAAGCACTTTTCGTCGGGTATCGATCTGGCATTGCTGGCTTCGGTTGCCAACCAGATGGGCAAGGATCCAGGCCGTAATGCCCGGCTGTTGAGGCGCAAGATCCGTGACATGCAGGCTTCGTTCACGGCAGTGGCAAATTGCCGAAAGCCGGTTCTGGCTGCCATTCAGGGCTATTGCCTGGGTGGTGCCATAGACCTGATTTCGGCCTGTGACATGCGTTACGCCGCCGCCGACGCCCAGTTTGCCATTCGCGAGATCGACATGGGCATGGCGGCGGATGTAGGCACCCTGCAACGTCTGCCGCGGATCATCGGCGATGGCGTGCTGCGCGAAATGGCTTATACCGGGCGCACTGTCGGTGCTGAAGAGGCGCAGAGGATCGGTCTGGTCAATCGCACCTTCGATGACCTGGAAGGTCTGTTGCAGGGCGTCTTCGCGGTGGCCCGGGAGATAGCCGGAAAATCACCCATCGCCATTGAAGGCACCAAGCAAATGATCAGCTACATGCGCGATCACCGAGTGGAGGACGGCCTGGAACACGTTGCCATCTGGAACGCAGCCATGCTGCAATCACCTGACCTGAAGCTGGCGATGGTTGCGCAGATGAACAAGCACAAGCCGGTCTTCGATAATTGATTCATGATAGAGCTCGAGTCTGAGCAAAGGAGTTTTTCCATGGCGCGCCCGGAGCGTTGGACAACTGCAGTTCTGGATGTCGAGGCCGATGGTGGTTTGGCTGTGGTCCAGAGTGATCAGGGGTTTTTGCTGGATAGCAACGGGGTAATGTTCCCCAGAGGCTGGCTGGCGGGGCTGGATTTGCCAGTGCAGAGCGAGCACGGCATCGGCTATTTTGAGGGTGAGCCTGTCTACCTGCTGGTTCTTGAGCGCTCGGTTGCGGTCGAGGGCTGTTCCTGGCAAGGCTTGCGTCAGTTCATGCTGGAAGGCGATTTTGCGGTCTTCCAGATGCTCGGCTACGCCGCGCAAGTCAGCACCTGGGCCAGAGAACATCGCTTTTGCGGGGCCTGTGGTCGTGCGACGGTGCAGATCCGCGGAGAGCGGGCGATGTTCTGCGAGCACGACAACCTGCGTCTGTACCCGCGTATTTCCCCGAGTATGATTGTGCTGGTTACGCGGGGTGATGAAATACTGCTGGCCCGCTCACCACGTTTTGTCAGCGGCATGTACAGCGCGCTGGCCGGGTTTGTAGAGCCGGGCGAGTCTGCCGAAGACTGCGTGCACCGCGAAGTGATGGAAGAAGTGCAGGTGCGCATCAAGAATCTGAAATACATGGGCAGCCAGTGCTGGCCGTTTCCGCATTCGATGATGCTTGGCTTCCATGCCGAATATGACAGCGGTGACATAGTGCCCCAGGTGGAAGAAATCGAAGACGCACGCTGGTTTCATGTCGATGACTTGCCGCCGTTACCGGCCAACCGCTCTATCGCCCGCTATCTTATCGAGGCGTATCTGGCCGAGCGCTCAGGCGCCCCCGAACCAGTGCTGCCAGGCTAGGCGCACGGTCAGGCCCAATACCACGGTGATGAACACAGGGCGGATGAACTTGGCACCGCCCTTGATTGCAGTGCCTGCGCCGAAGTAGGCACCCAGCATTACCGCAAGGCCCATGCTCAGGCCGATGATGTAGTCCACCTGGCCGGAAAATATGAACACCGAAAGTGCCACGGCATTGCTGACGAAATTCATGCTGCGTGCCACGCCGCTGGCCTTGACCAGATCCACCGGGTAAAGCAGCAGCGTGCTGACTGTCCAGAAGGCACCGGTACCCGGCCCTGCAACACCGTCATAGAAGCCCAGCCCCAGCCCTTGTGGCAGTTGCCATTTCTTTTTGATCGGCGCGTTGCTGTCCAATGGTGCCTTGGGCGTGCCGCCAAACAGCAAGTACAGCCCGCAACCGAAGACAATGACCGGCAGCATCTGGTTCAGCCATTCGGCGGGCAGGTAATGCGCAATGACCGCGCCAACTGCGGCACCCACCGCAGTGCCAACCACTGCGTGTATCCACTGCCTGGGGTGAAACAGTTTGCGGCGATAGAACGTGAAGCTGGCGGTTGCCGAGCCGAACGTCGAACTGAGCTTGTTGGTACCCAGCACCAGATGCGGCGGCAGGCCGGCCGTCATCAGGGCGGGTGTGGTAAGCAGTCCGCCGCCACCGGCGATGGCGTCTATAAAACCCGCGATGAACGCAACGACAGCAAGAATGGCGAGGGTGGTCAGGTCGACGCTGAGTTCAAAAGGCATGGTGGCAAGCGTGCTTATAGGAAAGGCGGGAGGGGGCAGAATGGCTGCCTGAATGTGGCGCATTCTACCCCCTTGCCAAGCGTTGCAGGAAGTCAGATATCGCTGAGCGCAACCCAGCGCTGTTCGGCGGCGGCGAGGCGAATGGCAGTCGCCAGACGCTCGATCTGCCAGGCTTCTTCGAAGTCCGGACCACGGCTGCCCTTGCCGCATACCGCAAGAATCAGTGCCTGTACCTCAAGTGCCTTGAGTTCGTTGTAACCCAGCTGGTGACCCGGAGCCGGGCAGAACGCCGCGTAACCGGGTTGCGCAGGACCTGCCAGAAGACGTTGAAAACCATCGCGCCCAACTGCGCCAGTGCGATAGATGCGCAGTTCGTTAAGGCGCTCCTGATCGAATGCCAGTGTGCCCTTGGTGCCGCTGATTTCAAAACTCAGGTGGTTTTTGTAGCCGTGTTTCAGCCAACTGCTACTGAACGTTCCGCGCGCACCATTGGCAAAACGCAGCAGTGCGTGGGTCTGGTCATCCACTGCGATGCTGCGCATTTCCTGGCTTCCGTTACTCGCAGGGCGTTGGCGGTGTACGGTGCTGGAGTCTGCGCAGACCGCTTCGACATCGCCCAGCAAATGGCGAGCCATCGCCAGCAAGTGACTGCCCAGATCGGCCAGCGCGCCGCCCGCATGGGCCGCTTCGCAACGCCACGACCAAGGGGAAGACGGACTAGCCATGAAGTCCTCGCTGAACTCACCCTGAAAACTGACGATATCGCCCAGTTCGCCCGCGTCGATCATTTCCCTGGCAAGGCCGATCATCGGGTTGTGCTGGTAGTTGTAGCCAACCTGAGTAACAACCCCGGCGGCCTTGGCGCTACGGCGCATTTCGTCGGCCTGGGCGAGGCTTACCGCCAGCGGTTTTTCGCAATACACCGCCTTGCCTGCAGCGATGGCGGCCATGGCCATGGGGAAGTGCAGGTGATTGGGTGTCGTGATCGCCACGATCTGCACCTGCGGATCACTGATCAGGTGCTGCCAGTCAGCGTGGCTGTGATCGAAGCCCCAGGCGCTGGCGCACTGCTCGGCCCTGACGCTGTCCGCATCCGCAACGGCGGTCAGCCGAATGCGTGCCGGCAGATCAAGGGCGGCATTGGCATTGCCGAAGGCCAGCGCGTGGGCACGGCCCATGAAACCGGTGCCGATCAGCCCGATGCCCAGTTGCGCCTGCGACGTAGAAGGGGATTCCCGCATGACATTCTCCAGAGAGGATTGTTGTTATGCGGAAAATATATTCCATAAATTTAAAATATGGAAAATTAATTCATTTTTCGGCGTGGCAGTCAGTTCAAGCCATCAAGATAAAAATCCGCCGTCTACATTAAGCGCTACGCCGGTGGTGTAGCTGGATGCTGCGCTCGCCAGATACAGGACCGCGCCAGCCATTTCGCTGGGCGCTGCGACGCGTTTCAGCGGAATCTGCGCCAGAGCCATATTGAGAATCGCATCGTTCTTGACCAGCGCCGATGCAAATCGGGTATCTGTGAGACCCGGCAGCAGAGCGTTGCAGCGAATTCCGAACTCGGCGCATTCCTTGGCGAACACCTTGGTCATGTTGACCACCGCCGCCTTGGTCATTGAATAGACACCTTGATAGGCACCTGGCGACACCGCATTGATGGATGCAACATTGATGATGCTGCCACCGCCGCCTTCGCGCATCAGCTTGCCGGCTTCTGCCGACATGAAGAAATAGCCGCGAATATTCACGTCGATGGTCTTTTGAAACGCGCTGAGGTCGGTGTCCAGCACATTGCAGAACTGCGGGTTGGTGGCGGCGTTGTTGACCAGTATATCCAGGCGTCCGAATTGCTCGCGAATCTGGGCGAAAACGCTGGTTATCTGCTCCATCTCGCCGATATGGCAGGCAATCGCCGTTGCCTTGCCGCCCTCGCTGATGATGGCGTCGGCAACCGCCTGACACCCGTCGAGCTTGCGGCTCGACACAACAACATGTGCGCCTTGCTGAGCGAGCAGCCTGGCAATGGCTTCACCGATTCCCCGGCTGGCACCTGAAACAAAAGCAACCTTGCCATCAAGGTCGAAAAGCTGGGTTCTGGACATGTCGTTTCCTTGTCTTGGCGTTAGCGGTCAAAGGCTGGATTTGGTGATCACATTCAGGCTCATCTGCTCCAGCAGCCTGTTCATGTCAATGAACCGGGCAAAGCGCTTGTCCTGAGTCTGTCCATGGAAAAACCGGTAGTAAATCTGTTGCACGATACCGGCCAGACGAAACAGGCCGTAGGTGTAGTAGAAGTCGAAATTGTCGATATGGATGCCCGAACGCTCGGCGTAATAGTCGACGAACGCCTGGCGCGTCAGCATGCCGGGCGCATTGCTCGGCTGGCGGCGCGTCAACTGAACCGGTAGCGGGTCGTCAGCCTGGACCCAGTAGGCGAGGGTATTGCCCAGGTCCATCAGCGGATCACCGAGCGTGGTCAGTTCCCAGTCCAGCACGCCGATGATGTTCATCGGGTTGTCAGGATCGAGGATCACATTGTCGAAGCGATAGTCGTTATGCACGATGCTGGAGATGGGCGAGTCGGCGGGCATTTTGTCTGCCAGCCAGGCCTGGACCTGCTGCCATGCCGGGGCGTCAGGGGTTCGCGCTTTTTCATAACGCTCGGTCCAGCCCGAAATCTGCCGCTGCACGTAACCCTGGGGCTTGCCCAGATCACCCAGGCCGCACGCCCGGAAGTCAACGCGGTGCAAGTCCACCAGTTTGTTGATGAAGCTCTTGCACAGGTCTTCGGTCTGTCGTGCATCCAGCGCCAGCTCGGGCGGCAGGTCAGAGCGCAGGATGATGCCCTTGACGCGCTGCATCACGTAAAACTCCGAGCCGATCACCGACTCATCCGTGCAGTGCAGGTACGCTTGCGGACAGTAGGGGAAGGCATTCCTGAGCTGGTTGAGAATGCGGTATTCACGACCCATGTCATGTGCCGATCGCGCCTTGTGTCCGAACGGTGGGCGCCGCAGCACCAACTCGCGCTCGGGGTACTGAATCAGGTAGGTCAGGTTCGATGCGCCTCCGGGGAACTGACTGATCGCCGGGGTGCCATGCAGATCCGCCAGATGCGCCTTCAGGTACGGATCTATCAAAGAGGCGTCCAGTTCTTCGCCGCTGCGAATCCCGGTGGACTGGTCAGTCAGTGCCATACGTATACCTTGTGTTTATTATGGTCAGCTCAAACTATTGACTAATCTAATGATCGTCTGATTCGCGAGCAAGCTCGCGGCAGCGTTATAGACTAGCGTGTTGCCGGGCAATCAGCGGCTCTGATTGCTGCTTTGTACAGAACGGCACAGACAAAAAAACCGAAGCCGGCGGGGCTTCGGTTTTTTGGTGGTGCTACCTGCAAAGCGCCAGGTGTTTACACCGGGAACAGTTCGCTGAGCTTCATGGCCAGCATCATGTCGCCTTCGGCGCGCAACTTGCCGCCCATGAACGCCTGCATGCCATCAGTCTCGCCGCTGACAATGCCCTTGAGGGTTGCGCTGTCCATGACCAGGGTCACGTTGGCGTCCGGGTTCTCGCCTTCCTGCAATTCGCAGGTGCTGTCCTTGACGATCAGGGCGTAGTGTTTGTCTTCGTCGGTAATATTGAAACCGAAGACCAGGTCCAGACCGGCAGCAGCAGCCGGGTTGAACTTGTTCTTCATGGTTTGTACGGCGTCTGCTACTGAGGTCATGTCTTGATCCTTTTGTGGTGAGTACTTGCGTCCGCAAGGACGCGATTGGCCGGGCTCAGCGATAGGTAATGAGCGCCGGCGTCTTCAGCAGTTGCAAGTGTGTGTAACCGTTGAAGGAAGCCAGGGTAACGTCGTTGCCTTTGAATTTGAGCTGATGCAGCGAAGTGTTGACGATATGCCAGTGCAGCTCCAGTGCCTTTGCTGCAGGCATTCCGGTAACAAGGTGGAGCAGGGCAGTAATGGTGCCGCCGGACGTGAACACGGCAATGCGCTCATGTGGACCTGCGTCCTGAAGAATTCTGTCCAGGCCTGCCTTGACGCGGTCCACGAAACCTTGCCAGCTTTGCAGCCCCGGCGTGTCGTGCTCGCCACTCAGCCAACGTTTGGTGATCAGGTTGAACAACCGGTGAAACCCTGCAGGGTTGCCAGCGACGTCGCGCAGAATATCCAGCGCTTGCGGCTCATCGACAAGCATCGCGGGTATCAACGCCCTGATCACGCCCTCAGCGTCGAATTCATCGAAAGCGCTGTCGAGCTGCACGGGAGGCGTTTCGATACCTGCTTCGGTGTACTGGCCCAGCACATGCTGTGCGGTGTCTTTCTGGCGCAGAAGCTCACCCGATACACACCGGTCAAAGGTCATGCCCGACTGCGCGAGGTGAGCCCCCAGCACCTGTGACTGACGAACACCCATAGGCGACAGGACGTCGTAATCGTCTGCACCAAATGAGGCCTGGCCATGTCGTATCAGGTAGATGCTGCCCACGTCCGTGTCGTCTCGGTACGTTGAAGGTGGGTCGAGGTTATGAGGGATGCCGGGCGACTGTCAATGAAAAAACATACGCTCGTTTGAAATCATCGTTTTAATGGTTTGTAACGGCTCGATAGCTGGTGCGTCGCACAGGGCGTCGGTATGCTGCATTCATTGGGGCCCTTGATTGGTAAGGGCCTGACGCAAATGAGGGATATTCGTGGATTTCGTTGTCGATTACGCAAGTTTTCTGGCTAAAACCGTGACGCTGGTAATCGCCATCGTGGTGGTGCTGGTTGCCATTGCGTCCATGCGTGGCAAGGGGCGTCGCAAAACGGCAGGGCAACTCCAGGTCACCCGGCTCAATGACTTCTATAAAGGCCTGCGTGAGCGGCTTGAGCAATCCTTGCTCGACAAGGAGCGCCTCAAGGCACTGCGCAAAGAGCAGGGCAAGGCCCTGAAAAAAGAAAAAAAGCAGGCCGAGCCAAAAGCCCGTGTCTATGTGCTGGATTTCGACGGTGACATCAAGGCCTCGGCTACTGAAAGCATGCGTCATGAAATTACCGCACTGCTGACCCTGGCCACCGACAAGGACGAAGTGGTCCTGCGTCTGGAAAGCGGTGGCGGCATGGTGCACAGCTACGGTCTGGCGTCCTCGCAACTGGCACGCATTCGGCAGGCCGGTATTCCGTTGACCGTATGCATCGACAAGGTCGCGGCCAGTGGCGGGTACATGATGGCCTGCATCGGCAACAAGATCATCAGCGCACCGTTCGCCATTCTCGGGTCCATCGGCGTTGTTGCGCAGTTGCCCAACGTCAATCGCTTGCTGAAGAAGCACGACATCGATTTTGAAGTGCTGACCGCTGGTGAATACAAACGCACCCTGACGGTGTTTGGCGAAAACACCGAGAAGGGTCGCGAGAAATTCCAGCAGGACCTGGACATCACCCACGACCTGTTCAAGAACTTCGTTGCCAGCTACCGCCCGCAGTTGTCCATCGACGAAGTGGCGACGGGTGAGGTATGGCTGGGCATGGCAGCGGTCGACAAACTGCTGGTCGACGAACTCAAGACCAGCGACGAGTACCTGGCCGAGCGCGCCAAGGATGCAGATGTGTTTCACCTGCACTACGTGCAACGCAAGAGCCTTCAGGAACGCATGGGGATGGCTGCAGCCACCTCGGCGGATCAACTGGCTGCTAAGTGGTGGGGACGTTTGACTCAGCAGCGGTTCTGGTAGGTGTAAATGACAAGGTGGCCTGAGTCGAGCCTCAAGTTACCCGATATCACAGAACCGCTGTGTGACGCAAAGCGTCACGAACTGCATGCCGACGCGGAGCGTCGGCACGATCGTCATTAGTATCTAAGCCGTGTCTTAGCCACCTGCTTTAAAGTGCTTTTCAACCGCGATGGCACTGACGACGCAGAGTGCGACGTTAGTGACGGCTGAGTCCTG